>JAFWOX010000001.1 GCA_017545325.1 Oscillospiraceae bacterium
GGGGTGTTCCCCTGCACCCCCGGTGCGCAGGGCGCTGAAGCGAAGGGGAAAAATGCGCGGCGGGGAACAAGCGGGTGCTGAACGTCAGCTTGCCGACTTTGAATCTGCTTGGCAATAGTCGTTTGCTTTTCAGGGTGGTTATCTGTAGATCGGCAATGTTTTCCGTCCCCCCTCCCTGGGGAGCCGGTATTTCTGTTTGAAAATTTAGTTGCCGAATACAACTAAAACAGTTGCATCATACAACTAACCGGCGTATACTGGAGGAAAGAAACGGAAACGGAAAGGAGGCGGTCCCGTGCACAGCCGCGTTTTGGGCAATATCCTGCGCATCGGACGCTGCTGCCAGATGTACCGCAGGCAGGCCCTGCGGGATACGGATCTGCACCCCGCCCAGCATCTGCTCATCAGCCATATCTGCCGCCGCCCGGGCCTGGCCCAGGAGGAGCTGATCGCGGAGCTGTACCTGGACAAGACCACCGTGGCCCACCAGCTGATGAAGCTGGAGGAGCAGGGCTACATCCGGCGGGAGGCCTCGGCGGAGGACGCCCGCTGCCGCAGGATCCACCCCACGGAGAAGGCGGAGGAAATCTATCCCCGGGTCCACGGGGTATTCGAGGAGTTTACCGCGGGCATCCTGGCGGGGCTCAGCGAGGCGGAGCAGGAGGAACTGGAACGGCTGACGGAGATCCTCCGGCGGAACGCCCTCTCCCTGGTCGGGCCGGAACGGGGGGCGAAGACATGAGACTCATCTTCCGCTCCATGGGGAAATACCGGGGCTCCATCGCCGTCGCCGTGCTTCTGAAGCTCTTCGGCACCCTGGCGGAGCTCTCCATCCCCTATATCCTGGAGCATATCATCGACGACGTGGTCCCCCTGGGCGAGCTGAAGCCGGTCATCCTCTGGGGCCTCCTGATGTTCGCGGCGGCCTTCGTCACCCGCATGCTGAACGTCACCGCCAACCGCCGGGCCATCGAAAACGCCCACCGGGTGAGCTACGATGTGCGGCAGGCCCTGTTCCGGAAGATCGCCTATCTGGACGGGAACACCTTCGACGGCTTCGGCCTGCCCTCCCTCATCTCCCGCATGACCTCGGACAGCTACAACGTCCAGTCCTCGGTGCAGCAGCTCCAGGCCCTGTGTATCCGGGCGCCCATGATGCTCCTGGGAGGCCTGGCGGTCACCCTGCTCATGGATCCCGGCCTGGCCATGATCCTGGTGGTGATGCTCCCCTTCCTGATCCTGGTGGTGCTGACGGTCTCGGCCCGGGGCATTCCCCTGTTCGCCGCGGTCCAGACCAAGCTGGATACCCTGGTGCGGATCATGCGGGAGAACATCACCGGCATCCGGGTGGTGAAGGCCCTGTCCAAGACCGGGTACGAGATGCGCCGCTTCGCCGACGCCAACGGGGAGATGACGGATACGGACATCAAGGCCAGCACCGTCATGGCCATCCCCGGCCCCTTCATGCAATTCTGCCTGAATATCGGTCTGACCCTGGTGGTGCTCTTCGGCGCCCGGCGGGTGAACGGGGGCACCCTGGAGCCCGGGGTCATCCTGGCCTTCCTCACCTATTTCAATATGATCACCCAGGGGGTGATGGGCCTTTCCCGCATCTTTATGACCATGAGCAAGGCCAGCGCTTCCGCCAACCGCATCGACGAGGTGCTCCGGGCGGAGTCGGACCAGAGGGTCCTGGCTCCGGAGGAGGGTCTGGTCCCCGCCGGGCCGGGCTGCATCCGCTTCGAGGACGTGGGCTTCCGCTACGGGGAGGACAGCCGCGGCGGCCGCGGCGGCGGAAAGGCGGAGGGAGAGGCCTTCGCGGGGGGCCGCCGGGAAAAGGCTCTGGACGGCATCTCCTTCTCCCTGGAAAAGGGGGAGAGCCTGGGGATCATCGGTCCCACGGGCTGCGGCAAATCCACCGTGATCTCCCTGCTCCTGCGCTTTTATGACGCGGAGGAGGGCGGCGTCTTCCTGGACGGGCGGGATATCCGGACCTACGACCGGGACGAGCTGCGCCGCCGCTTCGGGGTCTGCTTCCAGAACGACATGATCTTCCAGGATACCCTCCGGGCCAACGTGGACTTCGGCCGGGGCCTGGAGGACGGGGAGGTGCAGAGCGCGGTGCGGGACGCCATGGCGCAGGAATATGTGGACGCCCTGCCCGAGGGGCTGAACTACCGGGCGGATATCAAGGGGGCGAACCTCTCCGGCGGCCAGAAGCAGCGGCTGCTGGTGGCCCGGGCCCTGGCGGGAAGGCCGGATATCCTCATCCTGGACGACAGCTCCAGCGCCCTGGACTACAAGACGGACGCGGCCATGCGCCGGGCCATCCATGAGCACTACGGGGACGTGACCCTTATCATGGTGGCCCAGCGGGTGAGCTCGGTTATGGGCATGTCCCGGATCCTGGTGATGGACGACGGGAAATGCATCGGCTACGGCACCCATCAGGAGCTGCTGGAGACCTGCCCGGTTTACCGGGAGACCTTCGATATCCAGATGGGCGACATGCAGTGAAGGGGGGCGTGACCTATGCCTGGACCCGGTGATCGGGGCGGAAAAAAAGAGAGACCGAAGGATACGAAGGGCACGCTGCTGCGGATCATCCGCTACCTCATGGACTACCGCTGGCTGGTGCTCCTCTTCCTGGCCTTCGCCTTCCTCAGCAACGTGGGCAACCTCCTGGGCCCCCGCTTCGCGGGGAAGGCCATCGGCGCGGCGGAGGCGGGGTTCCGCCAGGGGCCCGGCCACGTGGATATGGCCCTGGTGACCCGGTACGCCCTGCTGATGCTGGGCTGCTACGTTGGGGGGAACCTCATGAGCTTCCTGGTGGGCATCGGCATGATGCGGGTGGGCCGCCGGGTAGCCCGGAATATGCGCCGGGACGTGTTCAACAAGCTCATGGCCCTGCCCGTGGGCTACTTTGACCGGCATCAGGCCGGAGACATCATCAGCCGGGTGAGCTACGATATCGACGTGGTCTCCACCTCCCTTTCCACGGACGTGATCCAGATCATCACCTCCCTGGTGACGGTGGTGGGCAGCTTCATCATGATGTGCGCCATCTCCCTTCCCCTGGTGCTGTGCATGGCCGCCACCATCCCCATCTCCATCCTCTTCACCCGGTACATGGGGAAGAAGACCCGGCCGCTGTACTCCAAGCGCAGCGCCGCCTACGGGGAGATGAACGGCTTCGCGGAGGAGATGTTCACCGGCCAGAAGACCATCCTGGCCTACGCCCAGGAGGAGCGGGTCTGCGCCGACTTCAGCCGCATCAACCGGAAGGCGGCGGAGGCCTACCGGGATGCGGACGGCATGGGGGTGCGCATGGGCCCCACCATCGGCATGATCTCCAACTTCGGCCTGGCGGCCATCGGCATGGGGGGCGCCATCCTGTACATGACGGGGGTCGTGGGTCTGGAGCAGATCTCCTCCTTCGTCCTGTACTCCCGGAAATTCTCCGGCCCCATCAACGAGATCTCCAACATCATCAACGAGATCTTCTCCGCCCTGGCAGCCTCGGAGCGGGTATTCCGGCTGCTGGATGAGCCGGAGGAGGTGAAGGATATCTACGGGGCGGCGGAGCTGGCGGACTGCCGGGGCCATGTGCGGGCCGAGGAGGTGAGCTTCGGCTATCTCCCGGGAAAGACGGTCCTCCACCGTCTGGAGCTGGAGGCGAAGCCGGGCCAGACCATCGCCATCGTCGGCCCCACCGGGGCGGGAAAAACCACCGTCATCAATCTCCTCATGCGCTTCTACGACCCGGATTCCGGCAGCATCTGCGTGGACGGGCGGGATGAGCGGGAGTATACCATGGATTCCCTCCGCCGGGCCTACGCCATGGTTCTGCAGGATACCTGGGTCTTCCGGGGCACCATCTTCGAGAACATCGCCTACGGCAAGGAGAACGCCGCCATGGAGGAGGTGGTGGCCGCAGCCAGGGCCGCCCATATCCACGGCTACATCATGCGTCTTCCCCAGGGCTACCGCACGGTGATCAGCGAGGACGGGGGCAACATCTCCAAGGGACAGAAGCAGCTGCTCACCATCGCCCGGGCCATGCTGTACAACACCAATATGCTCATCCTGGACGAGGCCACCAGCAACGTGGATACCAACACGGAGCGGCAGGTGCAGAAGGCCATCCGCTCCCTCATGGCGGGAAAGACCAGCTTCGTCATCGCCCATCGCCTCTCCACCATCCGGAATGCGGACCGGATCCTGGTGGTGGACCACGGGGACGTGGTGGAGCAGGGCACCCACGAAAGCCTGATGGAGCAGAGGGGCTTCTACTACCGGCTCTACGCCAGCCAGTTCGAATAAGACTTCGCAGATTGTTGTTGCAATTCTGTTACGGCAAGACTATACTCAATGCATAAGATCAACGCTGCAAGGAGGAAGGAAGCTTGCTGAACCCGAAAGAGAATTACCTGACCATGCTCCGGGGGGATATCCCGGAATATGTTCCCAGTATGTTCGAGCAGCGCTCCTGCCGCATCACCGAGGAGTGGCTCACCCCCGTCTACGCCCCGGATGGACCCATCGTCACCCCCCTGGGGGTCACCTATGTGGGCAGTCCGGAGCTGATGAACGGCGCCATGCCCAAGCCCGGCTGCATCATCCTGGAGGACATCACCAAATGGCGGGACGTGATCCATGCCCCGGACCTCCGCGGCTTCGACTGGGAGGACTACTATGGGAAGAAGCTGAAGGACCTGGACCGGCGGGAGAAATATCTGCCCGTGGTGGGGGGCGACTATTTCCTCACCCTCATCTCCTTCATGGGCTTCGAAAACGCCATGATCGCCCTGTACGAAGAGCCGGAGGAGGTCAAGGCCCTGCTGGAATACGTTTCCGAATTCTATCTGGAGGTCTTCAAGCAGCAGATCCGCTGGCTGAAGCCGGATACCATGACCCTGATGGATGACGACGCCGCCCTTCGGGCCCCCTTCTTCAGCGTGGCCATGTACGAGGAATTCTTCATGCCCTTCCATAAGAAGCACTGCGACCTGGCCCGGGAGAACGGCCTGCTCATCGAGCGGCACGACTGCGGCAGGAGCGAGCAGTTTGTGCCGGACTGGGTGGAGATGGGCGTCCGCTCCTGGATGCCGGCCCAGACCACCAACGATCTCAAATCCATCAAGAGGCGCTTCGTGGGCAAGCTGGCCCTCTGCGGCGCCTGGGACAGCGCCCCCTGGAACAACTGCGATGATCTGGAGGCCATCCGCGCCGCCCTGATGGACTATGTGGATACCTTCGCCCCCGGCGGCGGCTTCACCTACAGCGCCATGGTGGGGGGCAAGCCGGAGGATCCCCTCACCCCCCAGCGCCGGGCGCTGGTGCGGGAGGTGTACGACACCTACGCCAGGGATTACTATAAGACGCACTGACATAAACCGGTTTTCTCTTGCCGGGGCGGCGGACGCTCCGGCAAGCTTTTATTTATTGCCAATTTTTTGCGTTAATATTGACTTTACTGCCAGGACAAGGTATACTTCCTTTGTTCAGTTATGACGTTTTTATTAAGCTCTGCCCCGATTTTTCGCATTCTCTGAACACAAAACAAGAAGAGGAAGGAGAGTACACATGAAACGCGCACTGACCCTGATCCTGGCCCTGCTGCTGGCGGTTTCCCTGTTCGCCGGCTGCGGCGGCGGCGCCTCCACGCCCGCGACCCAGGCGCCTGCCACCCAGGCCCCGGCAACAAAGGCTCCGGTGACCCAGGCCCCGGCGACCCAGGCTCCCGCCGCCACGGAAGCCCCCCAGGAGACCGAAGCGCCCCCCGAGGAACCCGGTCTGCCCTTCGCGGTGGATGAAAACGGCATCGCCACGGAGCAGTACAACTGGCCCCTGCCCCTGACGGAAAACGACAAGCCCTTCACCTACTGGACCTGCTGCTGGACCCCCGAATACCTGCCGGAGGACGGCTTCGGCGCCACGGAGCTGCCCATGGAGGCCCAGAAGCGCACCGGCGTGAACGTGGAATACGTTCTGGCCCCCACCACCAGCCGGAACGAGGCCTTCTCCGTCATGCTGGCGGCGGACGACCTCTGCGACATGTGCTGCAACGCCTCCAGCTACTACCCCGGCACCGTGGTGGAGATGGTGGAGGACGGCTACTTCGTCAATGTTTACGACTACCGGGAGTACATGCCCAACTACCTGTGGCACGTCACCTATGAGTACCCGGAGGATACGGATACCCGCTCCCGGGTCTATTATTACAAGGACTTTGTCCCCATCGTGTACAGCCTCGCCATCAAGTTCGGCGAGATGATCGGCGGCTACACCATCCGGGAGGACCTGATGGATCAGGTGGGCATGAAGATCGACGATCTGATCTATTGGGAGGACTGGGAAAACGCCCTCATGGCCATCAAGGTGGCGGACAACAATATCGAATACCCCCTCTGGTTCGCCCGCACCCTGGAGCTGGGCAACTACTGGCAGTGGCATTCCTACGGCAGCATGACCGCCATCCCCACCACCGCCCTGCCCTCCGTCTACCTGAAGGACGGCCAGGTGCAGCTGGGCTGCACCACCCCCGAGGACCTGACCCTCATGCAGCAGATGAACAAGTGGTACGGCATGGGCCTCATCACCCCCAACTGGACCGCCTATTCCACCCCCAACGACTATGCCGAGGAAATGAACACGGACCAGGTGGCCTGCACCTATAACGGCGCCACCAACCTGCCCGAGGCGGACGGCCACTGCACCAACCCCAACTGCCGCTGGAAGGCCATGCAGAAGCCCGTGCTGGAGGAAGGGCAGATCTTCCATGTGGGCAAGAGCCGGGTCCGCACCGGCACCGGCAACTGCAGCTTCTCCGCCGCCTGCTACGACCTGCCCACCGCCATGAAATGGATCGACTACCGCTACAGCCCCGAGGGCTATGAGCTCTACACCTACGGTCCCGAGGGCATCATCTGCTACACGGATGAGAACGGCCAGCGGCACAACACCGACTGGGCCCTGAACAACCCCGACGGGAAGGCCCTCACCTGGCTGGCCTTCATCTACTCCATGGACGCCTTCGTGGATCCCGCCCTGGCGGATACGGAGACCAAGCTCTTCAACCCCGCCGGGGACAAGGCCCGGGTCGCCATCGCCTACTGGACGGACTGGCTGAACGAGCACTATGACGCCGCCGGCCTCTACCCCGTGGGCGCGAACCTCACCACCGAGCAGAGCGAGGAGATCTCCCAGTACCGCAATGAGCTGGCCACCTACATCGCCGAAAACTTCAGCATGTTCATGGACGGCACCAAGCCCTTCAGCGAATGGGACAACTACGTGGAGACCCTCCGCAGCATCGGCCTGGACGAGGTCACCCGGATCTATCAGGATGCCTACGAGGACTATCTGCAGCGGGAAGCTGCGTGAGCGGGGTTTTCCGGCAGATATACGCATGAACCCAATCGGGAGCGCCTCATCCGAGGCGCTCCTGTTTTTGTCTGCATCTCCGGTTTATTCTATCCGGGGTTATCTCCAGCGAGGGATGTTTTTCTGCCGTTGTCATCGTTTAGCTGCCTCCGGCGGCCCGGTTTCTCATGCGCGAGAGAAAACGGGCCGCCGGAGGCCATGAAA
>JAFWOX010000089.1 GCA_017545325.1 Oscillospiraceae bacterium
CCGACGAAGTCCGCTCCGCGAGAGGTATTTTTCGCGAGGCGCATGTCCCCGCGAAAAATGATTCCGATTTCTTCGCATCTGCGGATGCGAACTCTGCGAGGCAACGAGAATTGGTTCCGGCCCCGGTGCATGTTGCGCCGGGGCCGGATTGCGTATCAGTATTTCTCTCCCATGACCTTCACGAAGCGGAACATCATGTCGTCCTCCGGCGGCTCGAAGCCCTCCGGCATATGGGGGTCCCTGTGGTATTTGTTGAAAAACTCCACCGCCGCGAAGCCGCATTTGTTGATGTAAAAGTGGATGTTCCGGGTCTCGAACCAGGGAGTGCAGGTCTCCCAGACCCGGATCTCCGGGTGCAGCGCCTCCACCGCCTGCCAGGCCCCGTAGCCCACGCCTTTTCCGTGTACTTCCGGGGCGGTGAAGAGGAGCTCCAGCTCCCCCTTCTTTGCCTCCGGCTCCAGGCGGAGGACGAGGCCTCCCGCCTTGCGCCCTTCATACAGGATGCGCAGGGCCTCCGCCCCCGGACCGTCGATGGAGGCCTCGATGACCTCGCGGGAGATGATCTGCCCCTCCGCCTCCATATGGTCGTCCCGCAGGCCGGATTCCACCATGGCGCCGTAGTTGAAAGCTTCCTGATTGTCCAGGATGAACTGTTCCCGGTCCTCCGGCGCCAGGGGCGCCAGGGCCACCTTTGCTTGTTTCATAACGAACCTCCTTAAAAACAAAAATCGCCCGGACCGATACGGTCCGAGCTCACCCGGCATCTTCCTCTGACAGGCGGCCTGCGCCAAAGGCGCGATCCCCTACACTACGGTGTACTGTCCTCCGATGCTCCTCCATCCTAGCACCCGGCGGCTTTCTTGTCAACACACCAGGCTCGGTGCGGAGGGGGACCGAAGGATCATCCGTTTTTTCTCCTATATCTGCAACCGCGGCGGCGTTTTTTCGACTTGATGGGTGAAGGGAGGCGAGGCGATTGGAAGACCGGGAGATCGTGGAGCTGTATTGGCAGCGGAAGGAGGAGGCCCTGGCGGAGAGCCAGGGGAAATACGGCGGCCTCTGCCGCAGCGTGGCCCAGGCCGTCCTGGGCAGCCCGGAGGACGCGGAGGAGGCCGTCAGCGACGCCCTCCTGCGGGCCTGGAACAGCATCCCGCCCAACCGCCCGGCGTACCTGGACGCCTATCTGGCCAAGCTGTGCCGCCGGGCCGCCATCGACCGGCTGCGCCATGACCGGGCGGGGAAACGCTGGGGCGGCGAAGCGGCCCTGGCCCTGGAGGAGCTGGAGGACTGCCTGCCCGGCGGCGGGGGCGCGGAGGCGGCGCTGGAAGCCTCGGAGCTGAAGCGGCTGCTGGAAAGCTTCCTCCGCAGCCAGCCGGAACCGGCACGGCAGGCCTTCCTGCGCCGCTATTGGTATGTGGACCCCCTGACGGAGATCGCCGCCGTCCTGGGATGCAGCGAGAGCAAGGTGAAAGCCCTGCTCTTCCGCACCCGGAAGAAGCTGCGCAGTTTTTTGGAAAAGGAGGGGTATCTGTGAGCGCAGAAGCCATTTTCGAAGCCCTGGGGGAATTGGACGAGGGCCTGATCCGGGAGGGGAGGGAAGCGCCGCACCATGGGTACCGGTCCCGGAAAATGCTGCTCCTGGCCGCCGTCGTGGCCCTGCTGGCGGTGCTGCTGGCCGCCTCCGCTTTGGCCTTCGGGAAGGGGCCCGCCAGCCGTTACCGCACCGCCCGCGGAGACGAGATCGTGCTGCGGACGGATGGAGGCGTGGACTTTTATACCTCGGCGGAGGAAAACTGCTTCGTCCGGGACGGACGCATCCTTCTGGTCCTGGATGGCAAGGAGCGGGACATCACGGACAAATGCAGCGATACGAAGTACTATGCCTGGGAACACACCTATGAGGGCGGGGTCCGCCTGCTGATCGCGGTGGGCGGCACGCCGGAAAGAATGGGTTGGTTCTGGGTTTATTTCTTCCCCGAATGGAGCCCTCAAACACCGCGCAATATCTTCATGCTGCCCAGCTTCTATGACTATGCCTCCGCCCCCTGGGCGGCAAAGGCGGAGCGGGACTACGGGCTGGAATTCATGGGCCTCACCGCCGAGCCGGACTATGGGGACCTGGCCGTGCCCACCGTGGCGGAGCTGATCGAGCACGGCTATCCGGTGAACGGGCGGGGCGAGACCTACGGGCCTGCGGGTTTTGAGGAGTGGCTGGGGGAGCCGGATCTGGTGACGGCCCTGGGAAAGAACGGTGTCATCGGCTATCTTCGGCAGTCTGAGGCTGATGAGGTCTCCGGCGGCAACGTCCATTCCCCGGAAGAAGCCATCGCATGGACCGAATACGTAAGGACCCGCGGGCCGGTAGAGATCCCCCTTTACCGGGAGGACGGGGAGACCGTCGTGGACTGGTTCGTCATCGGTGGAGGAAGCCCCTGAAATCATCGCCCCGGACCTTCACGGTCCGGGGCGATCAATGTGCAGACAAAGCACCAGATCATCAAAAACGGACATTGCCATGAAAGACCTCTCCACCGCTTCGCGGTTCCAGAGGTAGCACGCGCCCACCGCTGCGCGGCGGGTCCCCATTCCGCGCGCAAGTGCCCACCTCGCCCGTTTCATCAATCAAATACAGGACCGAATAGAGGCTGCAGGCATCACCGACACTATTTCCATCAATGTGGGCGGCGGCCTTGGCGTTGATTACGACG
>JAFWOX010000090.1 GCA_017545325.1 Oscillospiraceae bacterium
CCTGGGCTTGTTCAGAAAGTAGACGTGGTCGTTGCCGTCCTTTCTGGAGGATATCAGCCCGGCGTTCTTCATCTTGCGGATGGCCGCGCTGGTCGAAGCGTAGTCGAGCCCGAAGTATAAATATTATTATAATCTTACGATGAATTCTACAAGAATTTGCTTTAAATATGATTATGAATGTCCTGAAGAATATCATTATTTGAATGAAACAAGTCATGAATGTCTTAATTATACCCCACCAATTCCAACCACAATTCCAACCACAATACCAACTACAATTCCAACCACAATACCAACAACTATCCCCACAACTATTCCTACAACGATTCCAACTACTATTCCTACAACCATTCCAACTACTATTCTAACAACAATTCCAACAACTATACTCCTCCCCCTGCCCGGCGCGGGCCTGCACGCCGTGGGCACCTTCGCCGCCGCAGGTGGACGCCGCGATCCCCAGGCGCTCTATGCGTATCCCCACGGAGAAGCAGGTGAATTTCTCCTCCGGGGTCAGCTGGGAAACCAGCCACTCCGCCCGCTCCCGGACCGGCAGGCTGGCATCATACAAGGGGGAATTCCTGTCCATGGCCATTTCCTTTCTGCGCCGCCGCTTGGGCGGCTGCCGCGAATACGTATTTTGATTCAAGAATATCTGCAAATCGCCCCGCCGTCAAGCCCGGTCCTGCCCCGGAGCGCCGGGAGAGCGGGGAATCCCCCGTCTCCCTTGTCAAGGGGACGGGGACATGCTAAACTGAAAATAACAAAAAAGAAGGAGGAAGCAAGCATGGGCAATTTCGGCCTGGACATTCCCTGGCTGCTGATCGAGCCGGAGGACCCGTCGGGGTCCGATATGGTGGATATCAGCGGGGTAAAGAGAAAGTGGCTGGACGTGGCCTACGACGACCGGGCCCCCAGCCAGGTGCTGGACATCTATCTGCCCGAAGAGGGGGAGGGCCCCTTTCCCACCTATATCTTCATCCACGGCGGGGCGTTCATCGCGGGGGACAAGCAGGACCTGCAGTTCCTCCTGGCCGCCGACGGTATCAACCGGGGGTACGCGGTGGTCTCCGTGGAGTACCGCAAGGGCTTTGAGAGCAAAGCACCCTGCGGCCTGTACGACGTGAAATCCGCCGTCCGCTTCCTGAAGGCCCACGCGGGGGAATACCGCCTGGATCCGAAACGCTTTGCCCTGGGCGGGGACAGCGCCGGGGCCTACTATGCCGTGTTCGCCGCCGCCACCGCCGCCATCCCCGCTTTCGACGGGCCGGACCCGGTCTGCCCCTCGGCGTCGGAGGAAGTGAAGGCCGTCGTCGCCCAGTGCGGCTGCTATGACCTTCTCCGCATGGCCCCGCCCCCGGAAGTGGAGGCCGCCGCGCCCAAGGAGTTCGTCCCCGGCACCATCCCGGCCAACCTGATGTCCATTTTCATCGGGGCAAATCCCCGCCTGTTCCCGGATCTCGCCGCCTGGCTCAACCCCCTGACCTATATCACCGGGGATTTCCCGCCCACGCTGGTGCAGGTGGGCAGGGAGGACGCCGTCGTGCCCTGCGCCGAATCGGAACTCCTGGCCGCCGTGATCGGGGAACGCTGCGGCCGTGAGCGGGTGGATTTCGACATCCATGAAGGCTGGAACCACTGCGCCCTCAACCATATCGTGACGAAGGACTGGTTCATGAAGGCCAATCTGGACCGGGTCTTCGGCTTCCTGGACCGGGTGCTTTGAACGGCGCGGCGATGGAGCGCGCGGTCGGGGAGATCCGGGAGGAGCTGTTTCGCCTGCGGGATGCGGCGTACCGGGATTTTCAGATAAAGCTCATCCCCACGGTCATGCCGGACGCCGTTATCGGGGTGCGCACGCCGGAGCTGCGGCGCTTTGCAAAGCAGCTCATGAAGCGGGAGGAAGCCGCCCTGTTCCTGGATGCCCTGCCCCACGGGTATTTCGACGAAAACCAGCTCCATGCCTTCCTGGTATCGGAAATAAAGGATTACGGGCAATGCGTTGCGCAGGTAAACCGCTTTCTTCCTTATATAGACAATTGGGCGACCTGCGACCAGCTTTCGCCCAGGGTCTTTGCGAAGCATCGCGGCGAGCTGGCATCGGAAATCGATTCCTGGCTATGCTCCGGGGAAACCTATATCCTCCGCTTCGGGATCGGGATGCTCCTGCAGCACTATCTGGACGACGCCTTTGACCCGGCCTATCCGGAAAAAGTGGCCCTCCTCCGCTCGGAGGAATACTATGTGAACATGATGATCGCCTGGTATTTCGCCACGGCCCTGGCCAAACAGTACGAGGCGGCGATTCCGTACCTGGAACAGGGGCGGCTGGATGTCTGGACCCACAACAAAGCCATCCGGAAGGCCCTGGAAAGCTATCGCATAACCCCGGAGAAAAAGGCGTATCTGAGAAGCCTGAAGATCAGCCGGAAAAACGGGACCGGAAGGTGAAAAACACCTTCCGGTCCTGTTGTTATTGTCCCGCCCCGTCCCAGCGGAGCACCCGTGCTTCATAGGGCCGCAGACGCTCCGGCACGGGCTCCTCCGCGTAATTGCACAGGAGCAGGGTGCAGCCCTCCCAGGCGTAGCCCTTGGGCAGCTTCCAGTTCAGCTCCGTTTTGGAAAACGAGCAGACGACGAGGATGCGCTCCGTGCCATAGCTGCGTTCATAGACGTAGAGATGGGGGTGGTGGGGGAAATACTCCCGGTAATCCCCCCACAGCAGCGTGTCGCTCTCTTTGCGCAGGCGCAGGCAGCGGCGGTAGAAATTGAGGACGCTCTGAGGGTCGGCTTCCTCCTTTTCCGCGTTCACTTCCGGGTAGTTGGGATTCACGGAAAACCAGGGTTTTGCTTTGGAGAAGCCGGCGTTGGGCGAGCTATCCCACTGCACCGGCGTCCGGGCGGAATCCCGGGAGGCGCGATGCACGTGGCGCAGCCGCTTTTCCTCCGTCTGGCGGCGGCGGAAGCTGTGATAGGCGTTTTTGGTGGCCACGTCCTGGTATTCCTCGATGGAGCCCAGGCGGATGTTGGTCATGCCCAGCTCCTGGCCCTGGTAGATGAAGGGCGTCCCCTGCTGGAAGATGTAGGCCGCCGCCAGCATGGTGCCGGATTCCCGCCGGAATTCCTCGCTGCCGTAGCGGCTGATCACCCTGGGGTGGTCGTGGTTTTCCAGGTACAGGGCGTTCCAGGCCTTCCCGGCCAGGGCGTACTGCCATTTGGAGAAGGCGTGCTTCAGCTTGGGCAGGAAGAAGGGGTGGTGGATGTACTCCGTCATGAAGCAGTCGGCCCCCATGGTGTCGAACTGGATCATCATGTCCAGCACCCGGTTCTCCCCCGTGAGGTAGGTGAGGGCGGTCTTCACCGGGGTCATGGGCGCCTCTCCGATCTGCAGGGCGCCGTATTCCTTCGCCACCTCCCGGAATTCCCGGAGATAGGCCACAAGGTTGGGTCCGTCCTTGTAATAGGGCTGGCCGTTGATGACCGGCAGGAAGGGGATCCCGTCCGGCAGTTGGGGGTGCTTGGAGATATAGGTGATCACGTCCTCCCGGAAGCCGTCCACCCCCATGTCCAGCCAGAAACGCATGATGCCCTTGACTTCCTCCCGGACCCTGGGGTTGTCCATGTTCAGGTCCGGCTGCTTTTTGGCGAACACGTGGAGGTAGTACTGCTCCCGTTCCGGGCAGTATTCCCAGGCGAGGCCCTCGAACTGGCTGAACCAGTTGTTGGGCGGCAAGCGGCTTTCCCCCTTCCATTTCGGATCCCGCCAGATATAGTAGTCGCTGTAGGGGCCGGTGCGGCTCTTCCGGCTCTCCAGGAACCAGGGGTGCTCGTCGGAGGTGTGGTTGATCACCAGGTCCATGATAACCCGGAGGCCCAGGGCGTGGGCGCGGTCCAGCACCTTCCGGAACTCCTCCAGGGTGCCGTAGTCCGGGTGGATGTTCCGATAGTCCGATATGTCATAGCCGTAGTCGGCGTTGGGAGAGGGGTAGATGGGGCTGAACCAGATGCCGTCCACCCCCAGGGAGGCGATATAGTCCAGCTTGTCATAGACCCCGTAAAGGTCCCCGATGCCGTCCCCGTTTCCGTCGGCGAAACTGCGGATCCATATCTGGTAAAAGGACATGCGCCGAAAATCGAACTGCTCCATGGCCTACTCCTTCCGGCCCCGGCCCCTGCCGGGACCCCGGTGCAGTTCCCCGGAAAGCCGGTCCAGGAAATGCTCCGCCGTTTCCTCAGCCTCCTGGATGTTCTCCATCATCCCCACCGCCGTTTCCCGGAAATTCCGGAACAGCTCCCGGTACACCCGCCGGCGGCGGGCCCGCTCCTCCATGGTTTTGGCGGTGACGCTGACCAGCCAGTCCGCGGGCAGCTTCTTCCGGAGGGGCAGCTCTCCCCGCGCCTTTTCCTCCAGGATCACCTGATAGCGTTCATAAGCCCGGGCCACGCAGTCCTTCCAGGAGAGGTACAGCTCCTCCATGGCCCGGTCCCCCACCTGCCGGAGGAAGCCCAGGTCCCCGGACACCTTTTCCAGCAGGGCAGCCAGGGCCTCCGGCGTTTCGTCGATGGTGAAGCCGTTCAGCCCGTCGGTGACGCCCTCCGCGGCGCAGGAGCCCCGGATGAGCACGCTGCCCAGGCCGCAGGCCGCCGCTTCCCGGACCACCAGGCCGTTGGTGTCGAAGGTGGAGGGAAAAAGGAACAGGTCCGCTCTGGTGTTCCATGCCCGGAGGACATCCCGGTCGTAAATGGGGCCCGTGAAGAAGCACCTGTCCGGCCCGGCGGCGGAATCCATCAGGCCCAGGGCCCTGGCCCGGTCCTCCAGCAGCTCCCGGTCCGGCCCCTTCCCGACGAACACCATGCGGAAGTCCCGGCCCCGGTCTGCCAGGAGCTTCAGCGCGTCCAGGATCAGGGGCAGGCCCTTGTAGGTCATCAGCCGGCCCACGAAGAGGAACACCGGCACGCCCTCCGGCAGATCCCAGCCCGCCGTGGCCTCCGTGACCTTGTCCGCAGGCACCCGTCCCCGGGGGAAATCCACGCCGTTTGCCATCACCCGGCAATCCCCCCGGAAGCCCAGGGCCTTCAGGCTCTCCCCGGCGCCCCGGCTGACGGTCCAGACCTCGTCGCAGGCTTCGATGTTGCTGACCATGGCGGTGATGGCCTCATGGGCGGCGAGGCGGGCATGGACGACCCGGCGGATGTCGATGTCATACTTGGTGTGATAGGTAAAGACGATCGGCGCCTCCGTTTTTTCCCGGAGGAGCCGGGCGACGATGGTGGAGGAAGCGGGACAGTGGGAGTGGATGATTTCCGGATGAAATCCTGCCAGCTCCTCCAGGGCTTCCCCCCCGAAGGGGTTGCCGGCCCGGTAGCCGCTGGCGACGGCGGCGGTGTCGAAGCTGGGATAGGCCACCACCGGATAAGGGTACTGCCCGTAGTCCGCTTCGGGATATCGGGGCGTCCCCACGACCACGGCGGCATGATGGTCCCGTGTCAGATAATCCGCGTAGTTCATCACCACGTTGACCACGCCGTCGATCACCGGCGGAAAGGAATCGTTCAAAAGGCAGACGTTCATTTCAAGCCTCCCACGGGGTTGTTTTCGTCAAAGAGCTCGCACAGGGCGGTGTATTCCCGGTGGTAGAGGGAGCGCAGCATCGCGTGGGCGCCGGTGTAGGAGGTGAAGACGGCCTTGGCCTCCTCCACGCTGAGCCACCTGGGCTCCATCCCCGCCTTTGCTTCCCGCTCCGTCAGGTACCGCTCACACCGGTCCGTTACCATGCCGGGATAGTAGCGGTTGACGTGCTTCAGGTCGTAGACGTATTCTTCGATCACCAATGCGCAGTCGGAGGGCCGGATGAGAAAACCCGTCTCCTCCGCCACCTCCCGGACGCAGCAGGCCGTTTCGTCCTCGCCGGGCTCCAGGCCGCCGCCGGGGATCATCCAAAGGCCGGAGCCCGTCTCGTAGGAGAGCAGGAGCTTTCCCTCCCGCAGCACGATGCCGCGGCAGGCCGTGCGGGACCTGACCCATTTTCCGCTGTAATTCTCACCGTAGATCTCCACTGTTTTCACGGTTTTCAGCCTCCTCGCTCCCGCGGTTTCTCCGCTGATTCTAGCAGATATGCAAGCCTGATTCAACCTGGCTGCGGCGTATAAATGCAGCAGGGAATCCGCAAAAATCCCGCGGAACTATTCCATATTCCGAAGAAAAACGTTAGTATGATCAAGGGCTGCTGCCTGTGAACGGAAAATCATCAAAGACCGGAAGGTGCAGAGAGTATGGAAATCGAATGGCTGGACGGATTCGAGATAAGCGTGAGGATCGACGGAGGCACGGCGGTGATCTCCGCGAACAGGGAAGGGCTGCGCTCTCTGGCAAAGCAGCTGGCCGCCCTGGCGGAAGCTCCGCCGGGCAGCCATATCCACTATGACAGTTATGACGCTCTGGAAGACGGTTCGGCGGAAATGATCGTCGAAAGGATTACGTAAGGCGGGTCGTTATTTATGAGGATCGTATTTGTTCGACATGGAGAACCGGACTATGCCGCCGACTGCCTGACGGCTTCGGGCCGGGAGCAGGCCCGGCGGGCTGCCCTGCGGCTGCGGGGAGAGGGGATCGAAGAGATTTTTGCTTCCCCCCTGGGCCGCGCACGGGAAACGGCGGAGATGGCTTCGGAGACCCTGGGGCTGCCGGTGCAGACCCTGGACTTCATGCGGGAAGTGACCTGGGGCAGCGCGGACGGCTCGGAGCTGTACGCGGGCGGCCATCCCTAGGCCATCGTGGACGAAATGGCCCGGCAGGGGATGGAGCTGAACCGGCCCGACTGGCGGGAATCCCCCTTTTTCCGAAGGAATCGGGTCGTGGAGTGCGTGGATTTGATCGAAAAAGGGATCGACGATTGGCTGGCGGGCTTCGGCTATCTCCGTGAGGGCGCTTGTTACCGCCATACCGGGGAGGAGAAGGAACACCGGACCGTGGCTCTGTTCAGCCACGGCGGCTCCTCCTGCGCCGCCATGGGGCATATCCTGGGCCTCCCGTTCCCCTATGCCATCGCCCTGCTCCACATCGACTTTACCGGCATCACCGTGGTGCGCCTGGACGGCAGGGCCGGGATCGGGGCGTTCCCGCAGCTGAAATGCTCCAACGATGTCTCACATCTCCGGGAAGGGCGAGCCTGTCCCTGATCGGAAAAGAGGGCGTGCCGCAAAAACGCGGCGCTGCCTGTCACTAATCCCCCCATGCTTATCGAAACCCGGAATCGCGGATTTGTCCGTTATCGTCGCTTATGGTTTGCAGGCTAATCTTGCCGGATTTCGGAATAAACCTCGGGAAGGAATTGAAAATCCGCCGGTTTTGTTCTAAAATTCAATAGCATACATCATATGAGAATAGGAGGAATCGAGATGCTTCTTACCAGTCGTCGTTTTGATGCGGATGTGGTGGTATGCGGCGGCGGACCCGCCGGTTTTGCCGCCGCCCTGGCCGCCGCCCGTGACGGGAAGCGGGTCATCCTGCTGGAGTGGCGGGAGTC
>JAFWOX010000091.1 GCA_017545325.1 Oscillospiraceae bacterium
AATTCCCGGATGGCGTTGTTGTAGCCGCTCACATCGATCACCTTCTGGGCCTCGTCCATGGCGGCCTGGTAATCCCCCAGGGCGTTGTGGGCCTTTCCCTCCGTGATGGGCTCCAGCGCCTCACGGCAGGCGATGAACCGGACGCCGAGGTCCCGGTTCAGGTCATACATCCGCCCCAGGTCCGGGCTGCCGGAATTCAGAAGCTCCCGCAGCTCGTTATGGGTGCTGCGCAGGGCGGAATACTCGTCGTACACGGCGTCATACCTGGCCGCAATGTTCTGGAGCCCATCCGCCGCCTTCAGCCGCTCCTGCAGCTCCTGGGCGATCCCCGGCTGACCGCCGGTGCCCTTGGTGAACAGGGCGGAGGCCTCCGCCATCTTCGCCCCCAGGGTGCTTTCCAGGATCCCCCGGAAGATGAGGAAGAGGATGAGAAGGGCAACAACGACGGCCAGGATGATGAGCAGGGTCTTCCTTGCTTTCATACAGCAGCCTCCGTCATTTGCTCAGCTCCAGCAGCTTCTGGCGCAGCTCGCCCTCGATGCGGGTCAGCTCCACCTCCGCCTCACGCCGCCGGGCGGCGCCGTCCACTTGGATCTGCCGGACCTCCTCCAGGGTGCTGATCAGGTTCTCGTTCGTCTGCTTCAGGGTCTCCAGCTCCACGATGCCCCGCTCGGACTCCTTGGCGATATCTATGCTGCCCGTCTTGAGCATCTCGGAGTTCTTTTTCAGCAGCTCGTTGGTCAGGTCGGTGACCTCCCGCTGGGCCTTCATGGCCTGCTCGGAGTGGCTCATGCCCAGGGCCAGGACCATCTGGCTCTTCCACAGGGGAATGGTGTTCACGATGGAGGTCTGGATCTTCTCCACCATGAGGGTGTCGTTGTTCTGGATCATGCGGATCTGGGGGGACATCTGGATGGAGATCATCCGGGTGAGCTCCAGGTCGTGGATCTTCTTCTCGAAGCGGTTGCACATGCTGGCATAGTCGTTGGCCGCCTGGGCGTCCTCCGGCAGGCCGGAGGCCTCCGCCTTGGCCAGAAGCTCCTTGAGCCTGCCCTCCCGGCACTCGTTCAGCTTCTGCTTGCCGGCGATGATATACATGCTCAGCTCCTTGAAGTAGGCCTGGTTCAGCTCATACATCTTGTCCAGCATGGCCACGTCCTTCAGCAGCACCACCTGATGCTGCTCCAGCTGCTCGGTGATCTTGTTGACGCTCACCTCGGCTTTGTCATACTGGGCTTTCATTTCCTCGATCTGGGTGCTGGCCTTGCGGAAAAGACCCTTGAGGCCCTTCTTCTCCTCGGGATCGAAGTTGATGGTTTTCAGCTGCACCACCAGACCGGTGAGCATATCCCCAACCTCGCCCATGTCCTTGGTGCGCACGGTATTCAGGGCGGCGCCGGAGAACTCGGAGATGTTCTTCTGCGCGCCCGCGCCGTACTGCAGAACGGTGTTGGTGTCCTCGATATTGATCTTTTTGGCAAAGTCCTCCACGGCCTTCCGCTCCGCCTCGGACAGAGACTCCATGGAGAAAACGGGGGCCTCCACCTTCTTTTCCGCGGAGCTGATGAGCTCGGCGGGCTTGGGGGCCTCGGCGGCGGGATCAAGGGTAAGGGTGGGCTTGTACTCGAAATCCATAATCCTCTTCCTTTCGTTCAGTTCCTGTATCTGTTTCGGGCCATGGCCCGGAAGCGATCATTCGGGGAGCTCAAAATCCGGTGCGGAGAGCCCCTCTGCCCGGAGCTTTGTCTCCAGTACGCCGATCTCCAGGTCCAGATCCGTAGCGTCGTTGGCAAACAAACCGTCGTACTGGGCGCGGCCGGAGGCGATGAGCTCATCCAGCAGAGCCTCCAGCCGGCTCCGATCCCCCTGCGCCCGGTCGTACTCATGGAGCAGGCGGATGGCGGTGGGGAGGTAGTACCGCAGGAAGCGGCGGATCAGGGGAAGGTCGGCGGGATCCGTCCGCAGGTCCTCCACGATCCGGTCTGTCAGGCTGAGCAGGTCCATGATCCGCCTCCGGACGCCCTCCTCCGGAATGCGGGCGTAGAGCTTGCCCAGCTCCCCCAGGGCCATGCGGCCCTCCGCCAGAACCTCCTTCTGCTGCGGGGAAAGGGCAGCGTCCGCCTCCCGGGCCAGCCGTTCCTTTTCCTGAAGCGCCGCGGCTGCGGCGTCCGCCTCCCGGAGCTCGGCGGCCTTGCGGTCCTCCCTGCGCTTCTGCAGGAACCAGGTCCCCCGGAAGGCCAGGATGCCCCCGGCGGTGGGCAGGGCAAGGAACCATGCGTTGGAGAAGGGAAGACCCAGAAGGGCCCACAGGGCCCATACCAGTCCCGCGGCTGCCAGGGAGACGATCAGTCTGGAGACAGGAACGCGTTTCTTCTTCTCCGCCAAAGGTGCTCCCTCCGTACCATTTATTATCGACCATATATTCTATCACGTTTTCCGCCCCTGTCAATCTTCTGCGCCGCCGGCGGGGAAAAAACGGATATCCCCCTCGCAATCCCCGGGGAAATATGGTATACTCTTTTCAAAAAGAGGGCTTGCGCTGAAAGGAAAGGAGCGTGCCGCAATGATGGAAAAAATGCCGCCCCTGGCCATAGAGCCGGTGGACCGGGAATGGGGCGTGGGCGTCAGCGGGCTGACGGAGGATCCCTCTCCCTTTCCCCGGGTGAACCGGCTGCTGTACCGGGCGAATCATCTGGAATCCACGGCGGATGATCAGCGGGCGCTGATCGTCACGGAATGCTATACGAAATATGCGGCCTATTCCCCCGCCCTCCGCTGGGCGCTGACCCTGCGGGAACTGTATGAGCGGGTGGAGATCCATATCTGGCCGGAGGAGCTTATCGTCGGCGAGCTGGCGGCGAAGCCCTGCGGCGCCCCGCTGTATCCGGAATTCAGCGTGGACTGGCTGGCGGATGAATTCCTCTATCGGCCCATGGAGGACCGGAAGAACGACCGGTATGTGATCTCGGACCAGGTCAAGCGCACGGTGTTCGACGTGCTCCAGCCCTTCTGGAAGGGAAAAACCGTGTCCGAGGCCATCATCGCCTCCTATACGGACAAGGAGAAGCAGGGCAACCATCTGGGCAAGGGCGTGGTGCTGGACGGGCTTTTCGTCTATGCCGGCGTCGGCCATGTGTGCGCAGACTATGAAAAGCTGTTCCGGGTGGGCTGGAAGGGCCTGCGCCGGGAGGTGCGGGAGCGCCTGGACTCGCTGGATACCTCCCGGGCGGAGGACGCCCGGAAGCGAGACTTCTACCTGGCGGAGGACGCGGCGCTGGACGGGGCCTGCACCTATTTCCGCCGGTATGGGGAGCTGGCGGCGCGCATGGCGGCCGCCGAGAAGGATCCGGTGCGGAGGAAGGAGCTGGAGCGCATCTCCTCCAACTGCCTCTGGGTATCCGAGGAACCGCCCCGGGATTTCTGGGAGGCCATCCAGCTCTGGCATCTGGCGACCAACATGATCATCATCGAGTCCAACGGCCACAGCGTCACCTATGGCCGCTTCGACCAGCTTTTCCGCCCCTTCTATGAGCGGGATACGGCGGCGGGGACCCTCACCCGGGAGCAGATGCAGGAGCTCATCGAGCTCGCCTTCATCAAGATGCATGAGCTGCGGAAGATCCGGGATACCAGCGCCATCATCTTCTCCAGCGGCACCATCATGGGCGGCACCGCCCTGGATGTGGGCGGCATCGACGCCCAGGGGAACGATGCGGTGAACGACCTGAGCTATATGGTGCTGGACGCCCACGCCCATACCCGCATCCCCAATCCCTGGATGGGGGTGCGCCTGAACAAAAAGAACCCCCGGTCCTTCTGGGAGAAGACCTTCAACGTCATCCGCATCGGCACCGGGGAACCCAAGATCTTCAACGACGATATGATGATCCGGGCCCTGACGAACTATGGCAAGCCGCTGGAGGAGGCCCGGAACTATGTGGGCGTGGGCTGCGTGGAGCCCTGCGTGCCCGGGAAGACCTACGGCATGCATGATTCCGGCTCCTTCAACCTGGCCAAGGTGCTGCAGCTGGCCATCAACGGCGGCCGGTGCATCGACTGCAGCGAAGCCTGCCCCTACCATGCCTCCTGCGCCGGCCTGGGACCGGATACGGGCAGCCTGGCCACGGCGGAAAGCTTTGAGGATGTGGTTGCCTCCTTCAAGGCTCAGATGAAATACTGGTGCGATCTGATGATCAGCTGCATCAACAAGATGGACCTGGCCCAGCAGCGGCTGAAGCCCCTGCCTTACCTCTCCCTGCTCATGGACGACTGCATCGCCCGGGGAACGGATATCACCGCCGGCGGCGCAAGGTACAACCACAGCGGCCCTCAGGCCGTGGGCCTGGGCACCGCGGCGGACAGCCTCAGCGCCATCAAGCAGCTGGTGTTCCAGGAGAAGCGGGTCACCGGCGCGGAGCTCCTGGCGGCGCTGAAGGCGGACTGGGCGGGGTATGAGACCCTGTATGCCTATGTGAACGGGCCCCAGGTCCACCATTACGGCAATGACGATCCCTTTGCCGACGAGCTGGCGAAGCTGGTGATCGGCGAATACTGCGCGAATGTGGAGCATCGGCCTACGCCCCATGGCGGGGAGTACATGCCCGGGGTGTTCAGCGTGACCAACAACGTGATGCACGGCAGCGTGGACGCCGCCACGCCGGACGGACGCCGGGCCTATGAGCCGGTGTCGGACTGCATGGGTCCGGTGCATACCCGCTTCGGCAGCCACGACCTCAGCGGGCCGACGGCGGTGGCCAACAGCGTGGCGAAGATGGACCAGAGCCGCATCGGCAACGGGATCATCCTCAACTGGAAATTCTCCCCCGGCACCGTGGCGGGGGACGAAGGCCGGGAAAAGCTCATGGACCTGATGAAGATCTATTTTGAAAACGGCGGCATGCAGAGCCAGTTTTCCATCGTGGGGAAGGAGACCCTCCAAGCCGCCCAGAGGAAGCCGGAGGAATACCAGGGCCTGCTGGTGCGCATCGCCGGATACAGCGCCTATTTTGTGGAGCTGAGCGAAGCGCTGCAGAACGACCTGATCGGCAGGACGGAATTTTAGCTTCGACCCGGCCCCGCTTTGCCGGGCGCCGAGGGAAAAGGGGAGAGATATGGAGATCATCAAGACCGGCGTGAAGGACGATATCGGCTTTCCTGTGCTGAAGAAGGTGGGGGAGCCGGAACCGGTGACCCTGCCCGACGAGGATCCGGCGGCGGTCCGGGAACGGTACGAGCCCGCGCGCTTCGCCCTGGAGGCCGCCTCGGGGGGAAAGAACACCCTCCTGTTTGACGACCTGGGCCGCCCCTCCGTCATGGTGCGCATCCCCATGTTCCTGTGGTCGGATGTGCTGGAGGGCGCGCCGAAGGAGCCCTGCTCCGCCTTCATTGTGGGCGGAAAGGTGCTGGACTGCATCTATGTCAGCAAGTACATGAACGTCATCGAATACGGCCGGGGATACAGCCTCCCCGGGCGGGACCCGGCCCACACCCTGACCATCGACGAAGCCCGGGCGGCCTGCGCCGCCAAGGGGAAGGGGTGGCATCTTCTCACCAACGCGGAATGGTGCGCCCTGATGCACTGGAGCGTGAAGAACGGCACCGTGCCCCGGGGCAACGCCTCCTTCGGCGGGGATCCGGACCGGCCCTGGGATCGGGGCGTCCTGTCCATTCAGCGCCGGGGACGGGGACTGGAGGAGGAAATGCGTACCCTCACCGGAACCGGACCGGACCGGTGGAACCACGACGGCGGCCCCTGGGGCGTATCCGACCTGGCGGGGAACGCCTGGGATTGGGTGGCGGGCTTCCGGACCCTGGACGGGGAGCTGCAGTTCATCCCGGATAACGACAGCGCCATGAACGTGGACGAGGGACCGGACAGTCCCCTCTGGCGGGCTGTGCTCCAGGATGGGAGCTTCGTGCCCCCCGGCACCCCCGGCGCCCTGAAATACGACGGGACCGTTCCGGGTACCGACTCCCCGGAGGACGTGGGGATCCGGGGAGGCTATCGGCTGAACACCCGGGTGGAATTCCCCAACTATACGGGGAAGGAGGCGGATACCGCCCACCGGGCTTACGGCTGGTGCTTCTTCAAAGCGCTCGCCCCGGCGGAGGGGGTGGAGGTCCCGCCTCTGCTCTATCGCCTGGGCGCCATGCCCATGCCCGACGGGTACCAGGATTCCAGCGTTTTCTTCCTGCGGAACTACGGGGAGCGGACGGCTGCCCGGGGCGGCAGCTGGTTCGACGGCGCCTTCGGCGGCATCTGGGAGCTGTACCTGCGGGAGACCCGGGCTTTTCTCTACCCGGATATCGGCTTCCGGGCGGCCTGGGCGGAGGTGTGACCCGGTTTTGCTTGCAAAGCGGTTCAAACCGGTGTACAATACTCTATCTGTCCGGAACAGATAGCTGGGGCTATGACTGGCTGGCATAGCCCCTATCTGAACGGCGGAGCCCGCGAAGCCCCGCCCGTTCCATACCTATGCCCGCCGCCGGAGCGCCGTTCCGGCCCGGGAGATCGGGGAGTTATGCCATGGTAAAGATCGCGCCTTCCCTTCTTTCCGCTGATTTTGCCTGCCTGGGGGCGGAGGTGGACAGCGTCCGCGCCGGCGGGGCGGACTGGCTCCATTTCGATGTGATGGACGGGCTTTTCGTGCCCAATCTCTCGGTGGGCGTGCCGGTGCTGAAGTCCCTGCGGAAGTATACGGATATGTTCCTGGATGTGCACCTGATGATCGACCGGCCCGGCCGGTATGTCTCCGCCTTCGGCGAGGCGGGGGCGGACCTGATCTGCATCCATCTGGAGGCGGATACGGAGGAGAATATCCGCGCCGCCCTTCGGGATATCCGCCGTCTGGGGAAGAAGTCGGGACTGGCGCTGAAGCCCGCTACCCCCTGGGACGCCGCCCTGCCCTTCCTGGAGGAGGCGGATCTGATCCTGGTGATGACCGTGGAGCCCGGCTTCGGCGGGCAGAAATTCATGGCGGATATGCTGCCCAAGCTCAGCAAGCTTCGGGACTGCGCGGAGGGCTTCGGCCTCTCCTGCCTCATGGAGGTGGACGGAGGGATCAACCCCATGACCGCCGCCCTGGCCGCCGCCGCAGGGGCGGATGTGCTGGTCGCCGGGAGCGACGTTTTCGGCGCGCCGGATCGCGCGGCCCGGATCCGGGCGCTGCGGGGAGAACCGGCATGAGTCTTTACCCTGCGCCCTTCGAGCGCCTTGTGGATCAGCTGAGCAAGCTCCCCGGCGTGGGGAGCAAATCGGCCCAGCGGATGGCTTTCTATTTTCTCCGCCTGTCCGATCAGGAGGCGGAGGCCTTCGCGGCGGCCATTACCGAGGCCAAGCGCCGGGTGCGCCGCTGCGAAAAATGCCAGAATCTGACCGATCAGGAGGTCTGTCCCATCTGCGCTTCCCCCAAGCGGGATAAGCGCATCATCTGCGTGGTCTCTGAGCCCAGGGATGTGATCGCCCTGGAGCGGAGCCGGGAGTATAACGGCCTGTACCATGTGCTCCATGGGGTCATCTCCCCCCTGCGGCATATGGGGCCTGAGGACATCACCGCCCGGGAGCTGCTGGCCCGGCTGGACGGCACCGTGGAGGAAGTCATCATGGCCACCAATCCGGATACGGAGGGGGAGGCCACGGCCATGTATCTCTCCCGTCTCATCAAGCCCCTGGGGATCAAAGTCACCCGCATCGCCTACGGCATCCCCGTGGGGAGCAATCTGGAATTCGCGGACGACGCCACCCTTTTCCGCGCCCTGGAGGGGCGGCGGGAAATCTGACCGTTTAAGACCGGGGAAGACCGGCAAAACTGAGTATGGACTGCACCGGCGGGCGGAAGGCCCGGCCGGATCACATAACCTGAGGGACAGGCTTTTCGCCTGCCCCGGGATACATGTGTATTAATTCAAGGAGGAACCGAAAACGGAAAAACTGAAAATCATTTCCCTTGGCGGCCTGAACGAGGTCGGCAAGAATCTGACTGTGTACGAATACGGAAACGATATCCTGGTGGTGGACTGCGGCCTGGGCTTCCCGGATGGGGATATGTACGGGGTCGACGTGGTCATCCCGGATGTGACCTATCTGGCGAAAAACGCGGACAAGGTCCGGGGCATCGTCCTCACCCATGGACACGAGGACCATATCGGCGCTCTGCCCTATGTGCTGAAGGATATTTCCGCCCCCATCTACGCCACCCCCCTGACCCTGGCGCTGGTGAAGATGAAGCTGGAGGAGCACCGCCTCTCGGATTTCGCGGATCTGCGGGAGTTCAAGGCGGGAGACCGCTTCTCCGTAGGCTGCTTCGAGGTGGAGGCGGTGCATGTGAACCACTCCATCGCCTGCGCCGTCGCCCTTGCCATCCGCACCCCCGTGGGCATGGTGGTCCACACCGGGGATTTCAAGATCGACACCACCCCGGTGGGCTGCCCCATGACGGATCTGACCCGCTTCGGGGAACTGGGAAGGGAAGGGGTCCTGGCCCTGCTCAGCGACTCCACCAATGCGGAGCGAAAGGGCTTTTCCCCCTCGGAGCGCACCGTGGGCGACGCGCTGGACGGACTCTTCGACGGTTGTCCCAAGCGCATGATCGTCACCACCTTCGCCTCCAATGTGTACCGGGTGCAGCAGATCATCACCCTGGCGGCGAAGCACGGGAGGAAGGTGGCCATCACAGGCCGCAGCATGGAAAACATGGTGGCAGCCTCCGTGGAGCTGGGGTATATCAAGCTGCCCCCGGATACCCTGGTGGAGATCGGCAGGATCAAGAACTACCCCAAGCAGCAGCAGCTCATCCTCACCACCGGAAGCCAGGGGGAGAGCATGTCCGCCCTGTACCGCATGGCCTTCGGCGGCCATAAGCAGGTGGAGATCGGTTACGGAGACCGGGTGATCCTCTCCTCCTCCACCGTTCCCGGGAACGAGAAGAGCGTCAGCGCCATCGTCAACGAGCTCTTCCGGAAGGGAGCGGAGGTGATGTACTGGGACGTATGCTCCGGCCTCCATGTCTCCGGCCATGCCTGCCAGGAGGAGCAGAAGATGATCCTGGCGCTGGTAAAGCCGCGGTACTTCATCCCCGTGCATGGGGAGCAGAAGCATCTCCGCTGCCATGCCCAGCTGGCCCTGGATGTGGGGATGGAGAGCAAGAATATCCTGATCTCGGATATCGGCCGGGTCATCGAGCTGGGGAAGAAGTCCGCCCGTCTGGGCGGCGCCGTCCAGGCGGGACGGGTCCTGGTGGACGGCGCCGGCATCGGGGACGTGGGCAGCGTGGTGCTCAGGGACCGGCAGCATCTGGCCGAGGACGGGATGATCGTGGTGGCCATGAGCCTGAGCCGGGAGGACAACAGCCTCATCTCCGGCCCGGACGTGATCACCCGGGGCTTTGTGTACGTGAAGGAATCCGAAGCCCTGATCGACGAGATGCGGATGCAGGTGGTGGATACCCTGGACGCCTGCCAGAACAACAACATTACGAACTGGACCGCCATCAAGTCCTCCATCAAGACCTCCCTGTCCTCCTACCTGCAGAAGAAGACCAAGCGCAGCCCCATGATCCTTCCGGTGATCATGGAGAACTGAGGGAACGGAATGAACATTCAGATCTACGGAAAGAGCAAGTGCTTCGATACAAAGAAGGCGGAGCGGTGGTTCAAGGAGCGGCGGATCAAATACCAGTATATCGACCTGCCCCGGTATGGCATGGGACGCCGGGAGCTGGAGAGCGTCCGGGCCGCCGTGGGCGCGGAGAACCTGCTGGATGAAAAGGCGAAGGGCGCCGAGCTGGTGAAGTACCTGGCCCGGCCCGAGGACCGGCTGGAAAAGCTGCTGGAGCAGCCTGAGCTTCTGCGCACCCCCATCGTCCGAAACGGGAAGAAGGCCACCGTGGGCTGCGCCCCGGAGATTTGGGAGACCTGGGAATAAGAGAAGGAGGAACGCCCCATGCGCAAGGACAAGGTAAACTATTATCTGGATATCGCGGACAGCGTCCGCAGCCGCTCGACCTGCATGAGACGGCAGTATGGGGCCATCATCGTGGCCAGCGATGAGATCGTGGCCACGGGCTATAACGGCGCGCCCAGGGGCCGGAAGAACTGCGATGAGCTGGGCCAATGTGTGCGGCAGGAGCTGAATATCCCCTCCGGGGAGCGGTATGAGCTGTGCCGCAGCGTACATGCGGAGGCCAACGCCATCATCTCGGCCTCCCGGAAGGAAACCATCGGCAGCACCCTGTATCTGACGGGGCGGGACGCCGCCACGGGCGCCTACCTCACCGGCACCACGCCCTGCTCCATGTGCCGCAGGCTCATCATCAACGCGGGGATCAGAAATGTGGTCTGCCGCACCTCGGAGACCGAGTATACGGATACGCCGGTGCAGGATTGGATCGAAAACGACGATACCTTTTCAGAATAGGCGAAATGAAGCTCAGGGCTGCCGCAGAATACCCAATTCAACAGAATCACATACGGGAATAAGGAACGGGAGTGGATTGGAATTCCACTCCCGATATCGTTATCCTTTTTGGCTCTGTCTCCCGTCTGGTCTCTGTTTGATCCGCTTATTTGGATTCCGCATCCGGTTCCGGATCCCGCCGATACTCTGCGATGTCCTCCAGTCTGCAGTCCAGTATCCTGCATAACTGGTTGAGGGTATACGTGCTTACATGATTGCCCTTCCGCAATCGGTCTAATTGTCCTGTGCTGACATGGAATTCATGAATCAGCCGGTATTGGCTGATGCCCTTGCTTGCCATAGTATTCCAAAGTCGGTCAAATACGATCATTCCGCCGCCACCCCCCGTATGGATACTTCGAGGGTAAGAGCAGAACCGATTATTGACAATTGCCCATAAACGGGCTATAGTGTTCAGAACAATACCGATGGAGGTAAAGCAGATGGAAGAATACAAGCAGCCGTATCTCTGCCTTTGGGCGGGTATAACTGAGGCGCTGGCGGCGCTGGAAAAGAAGAATTACGGTATGGCGGAGGAAATCCTGGTCAAGGCGCAGCAGGCGGCAGAAGAGGCCTGGATATGCGCAGGAGAACCGGAAATGTGATCCGATATGCGCAGGGGGGTACGGCTAACGCCATACCCCCCTGGTCCGATGATTCATTTAACTCAGATTCCGGATTATGAAAGCCTGCTTCCGTATCCTTATTCCCCGTCGATGAGACGGCGGGCGCCGTAATAATACTTGGTCCAGTAGGTTTCGCTGAGCTTGTTTACCATGATGCGCCGTCCGCCGGAGGAGGCATGGATGAACTCCCCGTCCCCCAGGTAGATGCCCACATGGCCGATGTACCAGCCGCCGGTGCTGGCGAAGAACACCAGATCCCCGGGCTCCAGCTCCTCCTTGCTCACGCTGACGCCCTGGCGGTATTGGCCGGAGGCGGTGCGGTTCATGCTGTATCCGTTCGTGGTGAAGCAGTAGTACACGAGACCGGAACAGTCAAAACCGGTGGAGGGGCTTGCGCCGCCGTAGACATAGGAGATGCCCAGCTGTTCCCGGGCCAGATCCAGGATGGAGGAGACGGCCTCGGAGGCCTCCGGCTTGTCCGTATCCAGCGCGACGTAGGTGCTGTATACATAGCCGGTTTTGCCGTCCAGGAGCACCTTGTACCAATCTCCCTCCCGGCTCAGCACCTGTACCCGGTTGCCCCGGTAAAGGTAGCGGGTGACGGAATCGTCCAGGAGGGGCCGGTGCGGAGCCGGACGCAGTCTCCGGTGAGGGTGCCCATGCCCGTTTCTTCGCCGGTCGTTTCCGGCTGTTCGGCTTCGGGCTCCTGCGCCTCGGGCCCGGCGGTGGGTTCCTCCGTCTCCTGTTCGGCGGCGGGTTCCTCCGGGGCTTCCGCAGGCTCAGGCGCGGGCTCCGCAGGCTCCTCCGCGGGTTCCGCCGTCAGCTCTTCTGTAGGTTCAGCTGTCGGTTCCGGATCGGCTTCCTCCTGGGGGGCTGCCTCCGGGGACTCCAGATAATCGGAGCTCATATACCCGGTCTTGCCCTGGTACTCGACCTTGCACCAGCCGTCCAGCACTTCCAGGACCGTGACCGTCGCCCCCTTGGGCGCCTGACCGATGATTTCCGCATCGGTGCTGGGACCATCCCGGAAATTCAGGACGGTGGCAGTGACTTCCGCCTCCCCAACGCTGACGCCCAGGACGGGGAGGGCCAGGAGCAGGGTCAGAGCCAGCCCCATGGCCAGAACACGCAATGATTGTTTCCGCATAAGCTTTCTCCTGCTGAAGCCGAAGGGGAATCCGGCAGCCGGAGCCTCCCGGTCAGCCGTCCTTCGGCTTCCTCAAATACTTTTGTGTCGGTGGGCTCAGCCGTTGGTCCGGGCTCTTTCCAGCCAAACGGCGCCCAGGTCCAGGGCGGTATACAGCCCTTCCTTCTCGCCCTTCTTCACCACCCGGTCCCGGGAACGGATATCGGGATCGGTGAGCTGGAGCTGAACGGAGACCCGCTTCGCCAGGGTAAGATCCTCCACCGGCTCGGTGTCCAGGATCTGTAACATGACGATGTATTTGTCGGACATGTTCCCATAGTAGATGAGATTGTCCTTCCTGCGCAGAGGCAGGCCCTTATACATGAGTTTTTTCGCAGCTGCCATGATTCCCTCCCTGTGGAGACGTCCGCCTGCCCGACGGAACGAGGTGACTGAGGTGACTGTTATTCTATACGCTATCCGCCGCCCTGTCAAGGCAAAAGACCCCTGCGGCCTTCCGGGGAAGGCCGCAAGGCGTCCGATCAACGCGGGAAATCAGCCCTCCAGATAGCTCCGCACAAGCTCCTGCAGGAGCTCGTCCCGGTCCAGCCGGCTGATGAGGGCGCGGGCATTCTTGTAATTGGTGATATAGGTGGGGTCCTCGGTGATGATATAGCCCACGATCTGGTTGATGGGATTATATCCCTTGACCAGCAGGGCGTTGTACACCGCGGTGATGATCTCCTTCGTTTCCGTCCGTTTGTCTACGATCCCGAACTTCCGCGTGAACTGATCCATGGTATCCCTCCTCCGATTACCCTATTATACCCGCTTTGTTCCCTCCTGTAAAGTTTTTTCGCCCTGTCGGAGCGGGGATCAGCGCAGTTTCGCCCCCAGCCGGGATTCCAGCGCTTCCAGGATGGCGTTCATATGGGGCTCGATATCCCCGTCCTTCAGGCTCCCGTCCTCCCCCCGGAAGCTCAGGGAGAAGGCTACGCTCTTCTTCCCCGGGGCGATGGGCAGGCCCCGGTACACATCGAAGAAGTCCACCGCCTTCAGCAGATCGCCTCCGGCCTCGCGGATGCATTTTTCCAGCCGGTATACGGTGATCTCCTCATCGCAGACCACCGCCAGATCCCGGAGCACGGCGGGGAAGCGGGGCAGGGGAACATACTGGGGATCCTCCCCGCGGCAGGCGCAGAGGGCGTCGAAATCCAGCTCCGCCGCGCAGAGGGGATCGGAGATTCCGTAATTGCTCCGCACATTGGGGTGGATCTCCCCGAATATGCCCAGCTCCTGTCCCTCCGCCCCATAGATCCTGGCGCAGCGGCCGGGGTGGTAGGCATAGTGATCCGTGCAGGCCCGGAACTCCGGCTCCCGGATGCGCATGAGGCGCAGGAGGGCCTCCAGGGCGCCCTTCATGGCGTAGAACTCGCCGCCCTCGCCGTAGGCCCCCAGGGCCAGGTGCCGCGTCTCCCGGGCCAGGGGGGAGGAGGCGTCCTTCAGATAGACCTTGCCCAGGTCGAAGAGCTTCACGTCCTTATTGCGGCGGTTGTTGTTCAGGGCGAGGCTTTTCAGCATGGTGCTCAGGAGGGTGGTGCGCATGATGGCGCTGTCCTCTCCCAGGGGGTTGAGGATGCGGAAGGAATCCCGGAGAGGGTGATCCGCGGGCATGCCGCTCAGGTCGTTATCCGACTGGCCCAGGAAGGAATAGGTCAGGATTTCGTGGTAGCCCAGGTCCCGGCAGAGACGCCGGCATGCCTGCTCCAGCGTCTGCTTCTCCGTAAGGCCGCCCTGGGTGATGACGCCCCGGAAGGCGGTGGCGGGGATGCGGTCGTAGCCATAGAACCGGGCCACCTCTTCGGCGATATCGCTGTAGTGCTCCACGTCCCCCCGCCAGGAGGGTACGGTCATCGTATCCCCGTCGAAGGTGAAGCCCAGCTTCTCCAGCACCTGACGCATATAGTCCGCGCTAACCTCGATGCCCAGGAGGCGGTTGACCTTCTCCGGCTCCAGCTTCAGGCGGGTGGGGGCGCTGTCCCTGGCCACCACGTCGATGACCCCGTCCACCACGTCGCCCGCGTCCAGCAGCTCCACCAGCTCGCAGGCCCGCTCCACCGCGGGGAGGGTGCCCAGGGGATCCAGCCCCTTCTCGAAACGGGAGGAGGCGTCCGTGCGCATGCCCAGGGCGATGGCGGTGCGGCGGATGGAGGTGCCGTTGAAGTTGGCGGACTCGAAGACCACCGAGGTGGTGGCTTCGGTGATCTCACTGTTTTCGCCGCCCATGACCCCGGCCAGGCCGATGGCCTTGTTCTCGTCCGCGATCACCAGCATATCCGGCGTCAGGGCCCGGGGACTTCCGTCCAGGGTGGCCATCTGTTCCCCCTCCTTCGCCCGGCGCACCAGGATATGGCTGCCGGTGATGCACCGGTAGTCGAAGGAATGCATGGGCTGGCCGTATTCCACCATCACATAGTTGGTGATATCCACGATATTGTTGATGGGCCGGATGCCGCTGGCCCGAAGCCTGCGGCGAAGCCACTCCGGAGAGGGGGCGATGCGGACGTTCTTCACCACCCGGGCGGTATACCGGGGGCACAGGTCCGGCTCCAGGATATCCACATCCAGATAGTTCAGGATATTGTCTCCGCTGCCCTTCACCCTGGGCTCCGGCAGGCTCAGGGGCGTATCGAAGGTGGCGGCGGCTTCCCGGGCGAGGCCCCGGACGCTCAGGCAGTCCGGCCGGTTGTTGGTGATCTCGAAATCCACCACGCTGTCCCGCAGGCCCACCACCTCCCGGATATCCTGGCCTACAGCGCAGGGCTCCTGCAGGATGAAGATCCCGTCCGCAATGGCATAGGGATAGTCGTTCACCGTCAGGCCCAGCTCGCCCAGGGAGCAGAGCATCCCCTCGGAGGGCAGGCCCCGGAGGGTGCCCTTTTCGATGCGCTTGCCCCCGGGCAGGGCGGAGCCGTCCAGGGCGACGGGGACAAGGTCCCCCTTCTGTACGTTCTGGGCGCCGGTGATGATCTGCACGGGCTCAGCCCGGCCCACCTCCACCTGGCAGACCCAGAGATGATCGCTGTCGGGATGGCGGACGATCTCCGCCACCTTGCCCACCACCACGTTGGCGATATCCTCGCCCAGCACGTCCAGGGTCTCCACCTTGGAGCCGGACATGGTCATGCGGTCGCAGAATTCCTTATCGGAAACACCCACCCGGGTGAATTCGTCGAGCCAGTTTCTGGATAATTTCATTGCTGCTCCTCCTTTCCTATCCGGTCCCGTCAGCTGAACTGGCGCAGGAAGCGCACATCGTTGTCGAACAGGAGCCGCAGGTCGCTGATGCTGAACCGGCGCATCACCAGGCGCTCCAGTCCCGCGCCGAAGGCGAAGCCGCTGTATTCCTCCGGGTCGATGCCGCAGCCGGAGAGGACCTTGGGGTGGACCATTCCGGCGCCCAGGACCTCGATCCAGCCCTCGCCCTTGCAGACCCGGCAGCCCTCGCCGTGGCATTCAAAGCACTGGATATCCACCTCGCAGCTTGGCTCCGTGAAGGGGAAGTGGTGGGGACGGAAGCGGGTGACGGTCTCGGGGCCGTAAAGCCGCTTCAGCATCACGTCCAGACAGCCCTTCAGGTCCCCCATGGTGATGCCCTTGTCCACCACCAGCCCCTCCAGCTGATGGAACATGGGGGAGTGGGTGGCGTCGATCTCGTCCTTCCGGTAGACCCGGCCGGGAGAGATGATCCGGATGGGGGGCTTCTGCCGCTCCATGACCCGCACCTGCACCGGGCTGGTCTGACAGCGGAGGTGGACCTTCTCATCCTCCGTGATGTAGAAGGTGTCGGTCCATTCCCGCACGGTATGGCCCTCGGGAATGTTCAGCTTATCAAAGTCATAGGTGCTGAGCTCCACCTCCGGCCCCTCGGCCACCTGGAAGCCCATGCCCACGAAAATATCCACGCATTCGTCCCACACGATCTGCAGGGGGTGCTTAGCGCCGGTTTCCACAGCCTTGCCGGGAATGGTCACATCCAGGGTCTCCTCCCGGAGCTTCCGCTCCAGCAGGGCGTTCTGCAGCGCCTTGCCCCGCTCGCTGAGGGCGGCTTCGATCTTTGCCCGGACCTCGTTGGCCAGCTGGCCCATGGCGGGGCGCTCCTCCGGACTGACGCTGCCCAGCTGCTTCAGCACGGCGCTGAGCGAGCCCTTCTTCCCCAGATACTGTACCCGAACCGCATCCAGGGCGCTCGGATCCAGGGCTGCCTCAATGGCCGCCAGAGATTTGGCCCGGATCTCCTCCAGCTTGTTTTTCATTTTCTGCCTCCTGTGAGCCGCCCCGAGGAGCGGCGTATTCGTCAAACAAAGGGCCCTCCGTCCCGAAACTATGGGACGGAAGGCTCCGCGTTACCACCCATATTCGCCTCCGGCCGGGCCGGAAGACGCACTCTGCGGGGAAAAGGACTCTCCCCTTGACCGATGACGGGGTCAGACCGTCGGCCGTTACGCCGCAGCTCCCGGGCGAACCAAGCGGTCCTTGGACCGGGGCGCTCGCAGCAAACGCGCCCTTCTCTGAGATCCCGGCCTCCGCTATTTTCCCGTTCAACGCCATTTTGGGCGAGTATACCACTTTGTCTCCCGGATTGCAAGGCTTTTCCGCCTCCTGCCTCGGGGCAGGCGCGATGCCGTTGCGCCGGAGGGGAAATCGTGGTATGCTTTACAGGAATAGAGAGACGACGTACGTCGGCAAAAGGGAGGTTTATCTTATGGCCAGATTCTGTACCGAATGCGGGACCGCGATCCCGGAGGGCGCTGGCTTCTGCATCGAATGCGGCGCGAAAGCCCCGGAGGCCGAAACGAACCCGGCCCAGCCGGCTGTGCCGGCGAGCCCGGAGCCTTATCCCGCCGTTCCCCAGCCTCAGCCCGTTCCCGAGCAGAATGGATACGAGGAGCCGCAGCAGGCAGCTTACCCGCCCCGGCCCTCAGCCGGGCCGTCAAGGCCGGACCGGAGCGGGAAGCCGGTCAGCACCCTCGGCTTCTGGGCGCTGAAGCTCCTGTATGCCATCCCCGTGGTGGGGTTCTTCGCCTCCCTGGTCCTGTCCATCGCGCCGGAGAACAAGAGCCTGAAGCACCATGCCCTGGCCACTCTCATCTGGCGGATCATTATCCTGGGATTCCTGATTTTCGGGAGCATCCGGCTCTGGAACGGCATCGAGGCCAACTGGGACCGGGTTTCCGATTCCTTCTCGGAGATCTTTGAGGGAGAGGAGATCAACAGCCTGGATGATTTGCTGGACAGCCTGAAAAACGGGTTGGCCGGCGCCGGGAGCTGAGCCGGGGACCGGAGCTTTTTCCGGTGGACAAACCGGGGAGAAATGCGTATACTGAGGATGATTTACCGTTGGGGGTGAGGAAATGAAAACCTATCATGACGTGTTTGTGGAGCAGCTGGTCCGCCGCCGCCGTCCCGGAGGGGAGGCGGTCTTCCGCCTGGGCGCGGTCCTGTTGGGGCTGATCCTCATCACCCTGGCCTTCGTTCTGGCACGGAATTTCTTCCCCGTCCTTTTCGCCCTGGTGGTGATCCTGGAGTTCTTCGCCTTTGTGTATACCGTCAAGGAGTTTGAATACTCCTTCATCAGCGGGGATGTGGATATCGACATGATCCGGGGCAAGCGGAAGCGCAGCACCATCTTCAGCTGCAGCTGCCGGGATATCGCTCTGATGGCGCCCTGCGGCACCCATGAGGAGGCCCTGGCCGAATCCTTCACCCGGACCACGGACGCCTCCGAGCGCGCCGGGGGAGAGGGCAGATGGTTTTTTATCTGCCGGCGGGAGGACGGGAGCCGGGAGCTGGTCTATCTGACCCCCAATGAGCGGCTTCTGGACGCCTTTTCCGGCTACCTGGGCAGAAAGATGGACTATACCCCCCAGAGCGGGCATAAGCTGAAAGCAGAGTAGACCGGCTCCCGGGAGCCGGAGAAGGAGGCTCTGCGTGAGAATGGTCCGTTCCGCAGCCCTGTTCGTCATGCTGCTCCTGCCCCTGCTGCTCGCCGCCTGCGGCGGCGCCCTGGGGGACCGGGAGCGGGAGGATTTCCTGGAGATCCGCGCCTCCCTGCTGGAGCGGGAGGAGTTCAGCCTCCGGGCAGATCTGCGGGCGGATTACGGGGATCGGGTGTACGATTATCGCCTGGCTTACGCCGGGAACGCCGAAAAGGGCGTCCTGCAGATCGAGGAACCCCTGGAGCTGAAGGATATCCGGGTGGAGCTGGAGGAGGGGCATACCCTCCTCCGCTGCGGGGACGTGATGCTGGATACCGGCGCCCTGGCGGGGGAGGAGAGCCCGGTGCAGGCCTTTCCGCTGATGATCCGGGCCTGGCTCCGGGGCAGCGTGGCGGAATGCTGGCATGAGCGGCTGTACGGGGAGGACTGCGTCGCGGCGGAGATCCACCTGGGCGGCGCCGGAGCGGAGACGAGCCTGGTTTGCCGGGTCTGGTTCCGCCGATCCGACCGGGAGCCGGTGTATGCCGAGCTGGAATCGGAGGGGAGCGTCCGCCTCGCCTGCCGCTGCCTTCCCCGCGCCGAAGAGACGCCGAAAGTATAATGTCTTCCGCTTTGTGGAAGAATGAGACCGTCGGACATAGGATGTACCGGCAATCCATTCAGCGGAGCGTGAAGAATTATGCTGCAGAGCGTCAGAAGAGGAGACATCTATTACGCGGACCTGAGCCCCGTGGTGGGGAGCGAGCAGGGCGGGATGCGGCCGGTACTTATCGTGCAGAACGATATCGGCAACCGGTACAGCCCCACCGTCATCGCCGCCGCCATCACCTCTCAGACCGGGAAGGCCAAGCTGCCCACCCATATTGCCCTGGGGGGTCAGAGCTGCGGCCTGACCAAGGATTCCATCATCCTGCTGGAGCAGATACGCACCATCGATAAACAGCGCCTGCGGGAGCGCATGGGCAAGCTGGACGAGAACATGATGAGCCGGGTGGACAGCGCCATTGCCGTGAGCTTCGGCCTGGGCCCCCGGGAGACCAGGGCGGGAGCCGCCATGTGATTCCTCCCGCCGAAATGAGGTAGAGAAAGATGAAAAAACTCCTGCGCTTTACCATGATCGCCGCCGCTGCGGCCATCCTTCTGTTTGCCGCTGCGGCCCTGGCCGCCGGGGACGATCCCGCCCCGGGGGGACAGGGGGACCCCCTGGTCACCCTGAGCTACCTGGAGCAGGTGTACACGGGCTATATCTCCGACCAGCTCCTTCAGGATGTGGAGACACGGGCGCAGGCCATAGAGGCGAACCTGGAGCAGCGGATCGCCGCCCTGGAGGAGGCCAGCCGGGAAGCCCGGGCCGTCAGCGCCAGCACCTATCAGCTGGTTACTCTGGAGGAGGGACAGACCCTTTCCGGGGACCGGGGCATCGAGCTCATCCTGCGGATCGGAGAGGCGTCCGTCGCCGCCCGGAACAGCCCCGGCCTGGTGGACGCCACCACCGCCGGGAGCCTGGAGGACGGGCAGAGCCTGGAAAAGAACCATCTGTATATGATCACCATCCCGGAAAACGGCGTCCGGGCGTCCGGTCATGCGGTGCTCATGGTCCGCGGGGAGTATGTGATCAGCTGACTTTTTTCGGGAAAGGACCGGGGACCGGCTGCCGCCGGTCCCCGGATTTTTGCACCATGAATCTCATCGGCAAGTATCCCATCTACGACGGAGAAGAGCAGGCGGGAGAGCTGGAGGTCTCCCCCTGGGGCGGTTACCTGCGGTTCCGGGCCCTGTGCCGGAGCCGGCGCAGGGGCGTGTTCCGCCTGGTGGCGGAGAGCGGGGGGCGGCTCCTGCCCCTGGGGGTGATGGCCCCCTCCGGCAGCGGCTTCGGTCTGGAGCGGCGCTTTTCCCCGGCGGCGCTGCGGAGCATGGGGCTGGAGCGGATCGACCGCTGCCGTCTGACCCAGGATTGGGAGGCCGGCTGGCAGGAGGAGCGCAGCCCGGAGCGGCTGTTCCGGGACCCGGCCCTGCAGGAGCTGGGCCGGGTGCTGGCCCGGGAGGGGGTCCTGACCAGGCAGGAAGGGGAGGTCACCCTCCTGGCGGTGCCCCTGGATCCTGGCCGCCCCTTTGCCGCCATGCCGATCTTCTGCTTCGGCTCCCCGGAGACAATTAATGGGAGGAATTGGATCGTCTTCCGGATCATGGAAGGCTCGCCCACGGTTAATTGCCCCGCAGGAGGGGCAGACTAAGGCCGGTGGCCCAAATCTGATATACCGGAGAGAGCAATGACGAATCTGACTACCAAAGAACTCACGGCTCTTGACGACCAGATCAAGACCGAGCAGGTCCTGGTCAAGAAGTACAAGGCCATGGCGTGCCTCTGCAGCGACGCCAAGATCCAGGGAGACCTGAACGGCATGGCGGATAAGCATCAGCAGCACTGCAACACGCTGATGACCTTCCTGCAGTAAGGAGGCGCGGCATGACGGATCCCAACCGCTGCGCGGCGACCCTGGGGGACAAGGAGATCCTCAATGATTTCCTGGCGAGCCAGAAGCAGATCGCGGCATCCTACAACACCTTCGCGGGGGAGTGTGTGAACCCCCAGCTCCGCAGCACCTTCCTGAACATCCTGGATGAGGAGCATCGGATCCAGGCGGACCTGTTCGGCGATATGACCGCCAAGGGCTGGTATCAGGTGGAGCAGGCGGACCGGCAGAAGATCGACCAGACCCGGCAGAAGCTGAGCCAGGGCTGATCGGAGCGAACAAAAAAGGCGCTGTCCCCCGCGCTGAGCGGACCGGGACAACGCCTTTTTCGCGTATTTTACACTGCTTTTTTTCGGGTCAGCTCCGTCCAGCGCCCGGAGCGGTAGTACAGGACGAAGATCACGAAGAGCAGCAGATTGTGGCAGATCATGGCGCCCCAGGCGGCGGTGAGGCCGTGGTGCAGCAGGGAGACCAGGATGAAGGTGCCCACGATCCGCACCCCCCACATGCCCAAGACGTTGAACAGGAAGGGGACCCTGGTGTTCCCCGCCCCCTGGAGGCAGCCCTCCAGCACGATGTATACCCCGTAGAAGGGTTCGGAAAGGGCCACCATCCGCAGCACCCGGGCGCTGAGGGCAATGACGCGGGCGTCCCGGGAGAAGAGACCGGCCATCACCGGGGCGAAGGCGAAGAGCAGGGCGCCGGAAAGCAGCATGAGCCCCGTTTCCAGCACCAGAATGGCGGAGGTGATGCTCCGCAGCCTTTCCCGGTCCCGGGCGCCGATGCATTCCCCGGTGAGGGTGGCGGCGGCGGTCTGCATCCCGTAGCCCGGCACATAGAAGGCGGATTCCACCGTATTGGCCACGGTGTGCGCGGCGGTGGAGATCTCCCCCAGGGAGTTGATCATGCTGGCAAAGACCACGTAGCCCAGGCTGGTGGCGAAGCGCTGGAGCACCGCGGGGACGGCCACCCGAAGGCAGGGGAGGAGCACCGCCCGGTCCGGCTTCAGGGAGTATCCGGCAGGGGAGATCTCCTTATGCCGCCAGAGGACCAGCATCAGCACCACGCCTCCCAGCACGAAGCTGATGGCGCTGGCCACGGCGGCGCCCACCACCCCCCAGCCCGCGCCCCAGATCCGGAAGGCGGCGCCGAAGAGGGTCAGGGTCCTGGCGGGGAAGATGAGCAGGGCGTTCAGGATCACGTTCACGATGTTCATGAGGATGCCCGCCAGCATGGGGGAGCGGGTGTCCCCGGCCGCCCGGAGCAGGGTGCCCGCCAGCATGCTGGCAGCCCGGAACAGGGTGGGGACATAGATGATGAAGAAATACCGGGAGGCCAGGGGGCGGATGGGCTCCTCCACCTGCATCCAGACGGGGATGACTCCGGCCAGGGCCAGGGGGAGAACGGTGAACACCAGGCCGATGATCAGCATCATCAGCACCGCCTGGGCGGAGGCCCTGCGTGCCCGGTCGTAGTCCTGCGCGCCCCTGGCCTGGGAGATATAGGCCAGGAAGCCCACCCCCATGGAGCCGATGGTGGAGCTGATGAGCCAGTTTACGGTGGTGGTGGAGCCCACGGCGGCGGTGGCGGCGGTGCCCAGCGCGCCCACCATGGCGGTATCGATATACTGTACGGCGGTGTGCATCAGCTGCTCCAGCATGGTGGGGCCGGCCAGACGGAACACGGTGCCGGTGCGGGAAAGATCAGGTCGTTTCATCGTCATACCTATCCGGAAGGGAATTGCGCTCCGCAGCCGGGGCGCTTTTCGTATTGTAGCACAGTTCCCCTGCTTTCGCCACAGCAAACCGGTTTGGATTGACAGAAACGGGTACAATGGTATATATTAATCCTTACCGTTGAGAAGCGGAGGTGAGGCATTTGCTCAAAGAATGGTTTGAAAACATCAGTTGGCTCAACGTGCTGAAGGAGTTTGTCCTGGGCGTCCTGCGGATCGCGGGCCGTGTGATCGGCCTCGCCCTGAAGGTCCTGCTCACGGTCCTGCTCATTGCCATATGCACCGGCTTCCTGTTCCTGGTGATCTTCTCCACCTATGTGAAGAACACCCTGGCGGAGGACCTGCCGGTGAAGCTTTCCGATTTCAACCTCAGCCAGTCCAGCATCATCTATTATTGGGACAAGGATTCCCAGCAATATGAGCTCCTGGATCAGCTCTCCGGCCTGGGGGGCGACCGGATATGGGTGAATTATGAGGATCTGAACCCCTGGCTGGAGAAGGCCGCTGTGGCCATCGAGGACCACAATTTCTATGATCATTACGGCGTCGACTGGTTCCGCACCTTCGGCGCCTTCTACGAGGTCTTCCTGGGGGATTCCGGGGAGGTCTTCGGCGGCTCCACCATCACCCAGCAGCTCATCCGGAATGTGACCGAATATAAAGAAGATACCGTCCGCCGGAAGATCGTGGAGATCTTCCGGGCCCTGCAGTGCGAAAAGACTTATACCAAGGAAGAGATCATCGAGTGGTACCTGAACGTCGTCTTCTTCGGCGAACGGAGCAACGGGGTCCAGGCCGCCGCCCACAATTACTTCGGCAAGGACCAGAGCGAGCTCACCATGGCGGAGTGCGCCTGCATCATCGGCATCACCAATAACCCCAGCATGTACGATCCCTACCTCCATCCCGTCGCCAACAAGACCAGACAGGAATACATCCTTTCCGAGATGTACAGCCAGGGCTTCATTTCCAGCGAGGCGGAATACCGCAAGGCCCTGAACCAGGAGCTGGTTTTCCGAAGCAGCAAGAGCGACGAGGTCACCGGCGTCACCCGGAGCACCAGCTGGTATGTGGACGTGATCATTGAGGATGTGATCCGGGACCTGATGAAGCTCAAGGGCGTGGACTATGATACTGCCGAGACCATGCTCTTCAACGGCGGCTATCAGATCTACTCCACCATCGATATGGGCGTTCAGGAGATCATCGACGACGTGTATTCCACCGGGGAGCACCTCCCTGCGGGATACCGGAAGAGCTCCACCCAGGATCTGCAGAGCTCCATCGTGGTCATGGACCCCTTCACCGGGGATATCCTGGGTCTGAGCGGCGGCCTGGGGGAGAAGGACGGCAGCCGCATCTTCAACCGGGCGACGGATATGCTCCGGAGCCCCGGCAGCACCATCAAGCCCATCGCCAGCTATTCCCTCTGCCTGGATAAGGGCCTGGTCCATCCCTGGACGATTTTTGACGACAGTGATTTTGTCCAGCTGAAGGGCACCTCCTGGTACCCCAATAATGACGACAGCCAGAATGACGGCGGCGTTACCCTGCGCTACGCCCTCCAGGTCTCCATCAATACCGTGGCGGCCCAGATGGTGGATATGCTCACCCCGGAGGTCTCCTATGACCAGCTGGTGAACAAGCTGGGCCTCACCAACCTGGTGAAGGACTATAACGGCTTCTCCGATGTGAGCTATGCGGGCATGGCCCTGGGCCAGCTCTCCTACGGCGAAAGCGTGCGGGAGATGTGCCAGGCCTATACGCCCCTGTGCAACAACGGCGTCTATACCGAGGGCCGCACCTATTCCAAGATCCTGGACGCCTCCGGCAAGCTGGTGTACGAGAACGTGCCGGAGAGCCATGTCGCCCTGAAGGAGACCACGGCCTACTACATGACCGAGATGCTGAACAACGCCGCGAACCGGGGCACCGGCTGGCTCTCCAAGTTCGGCAATATGGGCATCGCGGGCAAGTCCGGCGGCAGCAGCAGCTGGCATGACCGCTGGTATATCGCCTATACCCCCTATCTCCTGGCGGCCTGCTGGACCGGCTACGATATCGGAGAGAATATGGGCTCCTCCAACCCGGCCACCGGCATGTGGAAGCAGGTTATGGAGCGGGTGCACAAGTACCTCGGGTATGAGGATAAGCAGTTTGAGACCCCCGAGGGGATGCGGCGGGTCACGGTCTGCGTGGATACGGGGCTCCTGGCCTCCGAGGCCTGCGACCATGAGATCCGGGGCAGCCGCACCATGACCCTGTATATGTACCCCAGCGAAATGCCCACCAGCGTCTGCCAGGCCCATGTGTACCAGGATATCTGCTCCGAGAGCCTGGACCTGGTCGGGTCCGACTGCCCGGAAAGCTGTCGGGTGCGATTGTCGGTGCTGGATCCCAGCCGGTACGGCGGCACCCTGACCCTGCCGGATTATTATAAGAGCGGCAGGTATCCCAAGAAGCGGAGCTTCGGCTCCGACGCGGCGTATCAGGAATGGCGGGATGAAAACCGCACCCGCTATGTGCTGAGCGAAATGCTTCACTGCCGGTACCATAACCTGGATCCCATTTCCGGCTGGATCATCGAGGCGAAGCATGGCTACCTCATCAATCCCAACACCGGCATGTACTACGATATTGAGAAGGATATCCTTATCGACCAGTACTCCATGTGGCAGGTGGACTGGCTCACGGGCTACCTGATCGATCCGGATACCGGCAACTATGTGGATCCCCATACGGGGCAGGATGTTTTCCTCTCGGAGGAGGATCTGGCTGCCTACACCCGCTACAAGTACCATCGGCCTCCCGGCTACGGCCATGAGGAGCCCATCATTCCGCCAACGCCCACGGAGGAACCGCAGCCCACGGATGAGCCTGCGGAGCCGCCGACGGAGTCCCCGGAGCCCGGCGGCGAAACGCCGGAGCCCGGAGGAGAACCCGGAGAGGAGCCGGGGGAAGAGCCCGGGGCGGAGCTGCCGGAGGCCACCCCCGAACCGGCGGAGAATCCCGGGGATGAGGGCGGCGGAGAAGACTGAGCCCCGACCCGGATCGGAAAACGAAATAAACTGCCGCGGGACCGAACCGGCCCCGCGGCAGCGCTTTGCTTCTGCGCTTTTCCGGGCTTACAGGACCCGGACCCGGATCACTCCGGGCTGGGCGGCCAGAGCCGCCTGGTCGAAGGGCTCGTCCCGGTCCGCCAGGATGGCCTTGATCCCGCCCCGAACGGCCTCGGCCTTCGCCGCGGCGTCCACGCACACCTGGGCGTCCTTCTTCGCCAGGATCACCGCCCGGTATTTGCCGGAGCGGTCCATGCGCACGTTGGGCAGGTTCACGCTGTTGACGATATTCCCCCGGAGCAGGTATTCCGTCACCTGGTCCGCCGCCATGATGGCGCAGTTGGTTTCGCTCTCCGGCGTGCTGGCCCCCAGATGGGGGATGGAGACGCAGCCCTCCATGGAGACCGTGTCGCCATTGGGGAAGTCCGTCACATACCGGGCGACCTTGCCGCTCTTCAGGGCGGCGGCCATATCCCCGTCGCACACCAGCTCGCCCCGGGCGATATTGATGATCCGCACCCCGTCGGGCATGAGGGCGATGGTCTCCGCCCGGACGGTGTTTTTGGTATCGGCGTTCAGGGGGAGATGGAGGGAGAGATACTCGCTGTGCGCGAAGAGAGCCGCCTGATCCGGAACCATCTCCACGATGCCGGTCAGCTCCTGCTTCAGGGCGTCGGAGAGGAAGGGGTCGCAGCCCAGCACGGTCATGCCCAGGGCATGGGCCGCCTTGGCCACCTTGGCGCCGACGGCTCCCAGGCCCAGAAGGCCCAGGGTCTTGCCCATGAGCTCGGGTCCGGTGAACTGGCTCTTGCCCTTCTCCACCAGGGGGGCGACCTCGTCCCCCTTGCCCGCCAGGGTCTGGCACCAGCGGATACCGCCGACGATATCCCGGGAGGCCAGAATGAGGGCGCAGATGGCCAGCTCCTTCACGGCGTTGGAATTGGCGCCGGGGGAGTTGCAGACCATGATGCCGGCTTCCGCGAAGCGGTCCGTGGGGATATTGTTGTAGCCCGCCCCCGCCCGGGCCACGCACAGGAGGCCGGGACCGGGCTCGTAATCCAGCATTTTCGCGCTGCGGACGATGATGGCGGAGGGATCCTGGGCATTGTCGTCCAGGGTGAAATCCGTCTTGGGCAGGCGCTGCAGGCCTGCCTGGTCAATGGCATTGAGCGTTTTTACCGTAAACATGTTCTCCGATCCTCCTCAGCCCTGCTTCTCGAATTCCCGCATGTAGTCCGCCAGCGCCTGTACGCCCTCGATGGGCATGGCGTTGTAGATGGAGGCCCGCATGCCGCCTACGCTCCGGTGGCCGCCGATGTTCTCGATGCCCCGTTCCTTGGCACCGGCGATGAAGCGCTTGTCGATCTCGGGATCCCCGGTGACGAAGGTCACATTCATGAAGCTGCGGGAATCCTTCTCCGCGCAGCCCTTGAAGAGGCTGCTGGAATCCAGCACGTCATACAGCAGCTTGGACCGGGCGCGCTTGCGCTCCTCCATGGCGGGGATGCCGCCCTGGGCGTCCACCCACTTCAGCATCAGATCCATCATGTAGATGCACCAGCAGGGCGGGGTGTTGTGCATGCTGTCCCCCTTGATCATGGCGGCATAGTCCAGCATCACCGGGGAGATGGGCAGGGCGCCGCCCGCATAGGCTTTGTTCACGAAGACCGCGGTGACGCCGGCGGGAGCCATGTTCTTCTGGGCTCCGGCGAAGACGACGGCGTACTTATCCCAGTCGATATACCGGGTGAGGATATCCGAACTCATATCCGCCACCAGGGGCACCCCGGCGGGAGCCTGGGGGGTATACTGCCACTCGGTGCCGTAAATGGTGTTGTTGGCGCAGTAATAGAAGTAGGAGGCGTCCTCATGCAGGTCCAGCTGCTCCTGGGCGGGGATGAAGGTGTGATTCTTCTCCTTGCTGGAGGCGGCGATGCGGACCTCGCCGTACTTTTTCGCCTCGTCGGCGGCTTTCCCGGCGAAGGAGCCGGTGACTGCGTAATCCGCCTTTCCCGTGCGGCCAATGAGGTTCAGGGGGACCATGGCGAACTGGAGGGTAGCGCCGCCCTGAAGGAAGAGGATCTCGAAATCCTCCGGCACCTTCAGCAGAGCCCGGAGCCGGGCCTTGGTATCCTCGTGGATCGCCTGGAAAGCCTTACTTCGGTGACTCATCTCCATGACGGACATGCCCGTACCCCCGTAATTCACAAGCTCGGACTGAGCTTCCCGGAGGACTTCCAGAGGCATGGTGGAGGGGCCGGCCGCAAAGTTGAAAACGCGATCCTTAGGCATAGTAAGACCTTCTTTCCAAATTAATGATATTTGATGATGGATGATCGGTATCTGAATAATACATTAAATGATTGAATTATCCGATATTATAGCAAGGTCAGGGGAGAAAGTCAAGCCGCCGCCGGCCCTTTTCCGCCATCCTCCCCTGCGCGGCGTCCTTGAATAAGGCTTCGAAATCGGGTATGATCCGGATAAGGACAGGCTCCGGCAGCGTCAGGGAAGGGAGGAAACGGAATGATCGTCTATTTTGTCATCATGGTGGTCATGGGGCTCCTGTTTCTGGGAGTCGGAATCTCGATCTGCCGGGGCAATACCAAGCTCATCCATGACTATCACCGGAGGCGGATCCGGGAATCGGACCGTCCGGCCTACGCCAAAGCCTTCGGCAGGGTGCTGTTCGTCCTCTGCGGAACGTTCCTGCTCAGCGGGCTCATCGCCCTGTTGGGGGAGAGCAAGGGGGTCGTCGCGGCTTCCCTGGCCGTTCTCTTCGCGGGGCTGATCCTCGCCGTCGTCCTGCTGTCCAGGGTGCAGAGGAAGTATAACGGCGGCGTCTTTTAGGCTTCGATCCATTAGGAAAAGCAGGGCAGTCCCGGGAATCCGGGACTGCACATTTTTCTTTCTTCCCTCAGAGGAGCGGATCCAAGGTGAGCCGGCCGTCCCGCACCCCCTTGATCTCCGCGGAAACGATCTGCCCCTCGCATCCGGGCAGCAGCTCGGTTTCGCAGTCGTTGGGGGTTCGGCCAAGGCGGCTCTCGAACAGCACCTCCTGCACCGTGCCGACCTGGGCGGCCAGGAAAGCGGCCCGGGTCTCCGCTGCCAGGGCGATGGCCCGGCGGGCCCGTTCCTCCCGCTCTCCCTTGGGGACGGGATCGGGCATCAGGGCGGCCCGGGTCCCCTTCCGTTCGGAATACGGGAAGACGTGGACATGGGCGAAATCGCATTCCCTGAGGAAATCCAGGGTGCGGGAAAACTCCTCCTCCGTCTCCCCGGGGAAACCGGTGATCAGGTCCGCCGTGACGGCGCAGCCGGGGAAGGCGGCGCGCAGGAGCTCCACGCTCCGGCGGAAGCGGGAGGTGTCGTATTTCCTGCCCATGCGCCGGAGGGTGTCGTCGCAGCCGGACTGCAGGGAGAGGTGGAAATGGGGACAGAGCTTCGGGATCTCCCGGAGCCTTGCGCAGAAATCCTCGTCGATCACCCTGGGCTCCAGGGATCCCATGCGCAGGCGCAGCTGGGGCGCGGCTCTGCCCAGGGCGGCGGCCAGGTCCCCCAGTCCATATTGATAGGAGGCCAGCTCGATCCCCGTGAGGATCAGCTCCTTGACTCCGGAATCCCAAAGGCGCAGGGCTTCCCTCACCGCCTGCTCCGGAGGCAGGCTCCGCACCGGTCCCCGAAGGAAGGGGATGATGCAGTAGGCGCAGAAGTTCACGCATCCGTCCTCCACCTTCAGATAGGCCCGGGTCCGCCCCAGGGAACGGTCCGGGGGCAGCGCCTCGAAGGTCCGGCGCTCCAGGGCACGGTCCAGCAGATTCACCGGCGGGGGATCTCCCTCCAGGGCGCACAGGGCGTCCACGAAGGCCAGACGGCTTCCGCTGCCCCCCATGACGGCGGGACGGCAGTCCTCCGCCTCCCCGGGCTCCGCCTGGGGCCAGCAGCCGCAGACGGCCAGCCTTGCCCCGGGGTTCTGCTTCATGAGCCTTCTGGCGGCCTGGCGGGATTTGCGGGCGCTCTCCGCCGTGACGGCGCAGCCGTTGAGCACCACGACGTCCGCGTTCTCCGTGACGATGCTGTGGCCCCTGGCCCGGAGCAGGGCTTCCATGGCGGCGGTTTCGGACTGGTTGCAGCGGCAGCCCAGGGTCTCAAACAGGAAGCGCACGGTCAGTCCTTTACGATGAGGCGGCTGATGGCCTCCGCGAACCGCTCCCGGTCTCCGGGAGTGCCGTGGACCACCACATCCACGGGCTTCGCCAGATCCAGGCTGAACAAGCCCAGCAGACTCTTGGCGTCCACCAGGTAGCGGCCGGAGACCACATCGATATCGCTCACCTGGGCGTTGGCCTGGGTAACAAAGTGCTTCACGTCGTCTATGGTGCTCATGCGGATCCTGATCGGTTCCATGGGGATCCCTCCTTGCAATTCGTTTTCGGTTTGATTATACTGCTTTTGCCTTGGGCAAGTCAATTTGAAACAAGGAATGAAACGGATATGATCTATTTGGATAACGCAGCCACCACGAAGCCCTGCCGGGAGGCGGCGGAGGCGGTCGCATGGGCCATGACCGGGCTATGGGGGAACCCCTCTGCGGGTCATGCCCCGGGGCGGGAGGCCCGGGCGGCGCTGGACAAGGCCAGGGAGCAGGTGCTGAGGGCCCTGGGACCCGGCGGGGAGCAGGGGAGCCTGACCTTCACCTCCGGGGGTACGGAGGCGGATAACCTGGCCCTTTTCGGCGGAGCGAAAAAGCAGATCCACCGGGGCAGGCATATCCTCAGCTCGAAGGTCGAGCATGAGGCGGTGCTGAAATGCCTGGAGGAGCTGAAGGCGGAGGGGTGGGAGGTCACCCTGCTGGATCCGGACGCCTCCGGCCGGATCCCCGTCCGGGCGGTGGAGGAGGCCCTGAGGCCGGATACGGTTCTGGTGAGCCTCATGCTGGTGAACAATGAGACCGGAGGCGTAACGGAGATCCCCCGCATCGCGGAGCTGCTGAAGGAGCGGGGCTCCCGAGCCCTGCTCCATACGGACGCGGTGCAGGCCTTCCTGAAGGTGCCCTTCAGCCCGGCCTCCCTGGGGGCGGATCTCATCACCCTCAGCGCCCATAAGATTTGCGGGCCCAAAGGGGCGGGGGCCCTGTGGTGCAGAAGCGGCCTGCGCCTTCCTCCGCTGCTTCGGGGCGGCGGTCAGGAGGGGGGGCTGCGCTCCGGCACGGAGCCAATGCCCGCCATTCTGGGCTTTGGGGCGGCTGCGGAGGCGCTCTCCGCCGGGAAGGACCGCGCCGCCCGCTATGCCGAGCTGCGGCGGATCCTCATGGAGGAGCTCCCCGGCGCTCTCTTCCTGGGGGATCCGGAATGCTGCGCCCCCCATATCTGCAGCCTCTCCTTTCCCGGAGCAAAGGCGGAGCCGCTGATGAACGAGCTGGACAGAAGGGGGATCTGCGTCTCCCGGGGTTCCGCCTGCGCCAGGGGCCGCCGGAGTCATGTGCTGGAGGCCATGGGCCTTCCGGCGAAGGTGATCGACGGGGCGCTCCGCCTCTCCTTCGGCCCGGAGAATACGGCGGAGGAGGTCCGGGAGGCCTGCGCCTGCCTCCGGGAGGCGGTCGCCCGGTACTTCCCCGGAGCGGGAAAGTGATTTATTTCGCTGAATGGGAGAAGAATTCCCCCGGGATGTATTGCAAGTTTCCTCCATCTATGATACTATCATCAAATCCTAACGGCTAGGTTAAGAGATATACAGGAAAGCACAGGTGACGAGCATGGTATCAATCGCAATTCTCGGCTTCGGGATCGTGGGTTCCGGCGTAGCCGGCGTACTGGAAAAGAACCGGGAGCAGATCGACGCTGCAGCCGGGGAAGCGGTACGGCTGAAGTATATCGTGGACGTGCGGGATTTTCCCGATAGTCCCTTTGCCCCTCTGCTCACCAAGGATTTTTCCGCCGTGGAGCGGGATCCCGATGTTCGGGTGGTGGTGGAGACCATCGGCGGCTGCGGCGTCGCCCTGGAGTTCACCCGCCGGGCCATCCTGGCCGGTAAGCATGTGGTGACCTCCAACAAGGCCCTGGTGGCCGCCCACGGGCGCGAGCTGCTGGAGCTGGCGAAGCTGCACAATGTCAATTATTTCTTCGAGGCCAGTGTGGGCGGCGGGATCCCCGTGCTCCGGCCCCTGAAGTTCGACCTGGCGGGCAACCGGATCACCCGCATACGGGGCGTTCTCAACGGCACGACGAACTATATCCTCACCGCCATGCGGGAGGAGAAGCTGAGCCTGGAGGAGGCCCTGCGCAGCGCCCAGGCCCGCGGCTATGCTGAGGCGAATCCCACGGACGACCTGAACGGCATGGACGCCGCCCGGAAGCTGGCCATCCTCTCCGACCTGGCCTGGGGCCGGGAGGTCCGGGCAGAGGAGATCGCCCGGGAGGGGATCCAGAATGTCAGCCTGAAGGATGTGGAGTGCGCCGCCCGGCTGGGAGGCAAGCTGAAGCTGATCTGCGAGGCAAAGCTCCTGCCGGAGGGCGGGCTGACGGCCTTTGTCGCCCCCCAGGTCGTAATGCCCGGCAGCATGCTCTATGCCGTGGACGAAGCCTTCAACGCCGTGCTGATCACCGGCAACGCCGTGGGGGACGTGATGTTCTACGGCACCGGCGCGGGAAGCGAGCCCACCGCCAGCGCCGTGCTGGGGGATGTGCTGGACGCCGTCCGGCACAGGGACAAGCGCAGGGACATAGGCTGGTCCGGGGACCCGGCGGTGCTCAGCGATCCCATGGCGGTGAGCGGGCGCTGGTATGTGCGGCGGGGCGACGTCGCCGTTATCGCAGAGGCGCATCCCGCCGGACCGGCGGGGGAGGACGCCGCCTGCTATCGGGTCCTGGAAAAATGAGAAGAGGAACCGTGGTATACGGTTGAAATAAGGTGGGATCGGAACAATGCTAATCGTACAGAAATTCGGCGGCTCCTCCGTTGCGGATGCTGCCAAGCTTCGGCGGGTGGCCGGCATCATTGCGGACGCAAAGAAGGCCGGGAACGACGTCATCGTCGTCCTCTCCGCCCAGGGGGACACCACCGACGACCTGATCGCCAAGGCGCATGAGATCAGCCCGGAGCCCAACCGCCGGGAGCTGGATATGCTCATGGTCACCGGGGAGCAGATCTCCATCTCCCTCTGCGCCATGGCGCTGCAGGAGCTGGGGATTCCGGCCATTTCTCTGCTGGGGTGGCAGGTGCGCCTGCGCACCAGCTCGGAATACGGCAGCGCCCGGATCCGCAGCTTGGATACCGAGCGCATCCAGCAGGAGCTGGACCAGGGCAAGGTGGTTCTGGTGGCAGGCTTCCAGGGCGTCAACCGCAGGGGGGATATGACTACCCTGGGCCGGGGCGGCAGCGATACCACCGCCGTGGCCATCGCAGCGAAGATGCATGCGGATCTGTGCCAGATCTATACGGATGTGGAGGGCGTGTACACCGCCGACCCCAGGATCATTCCCAATGCGAAGAAGCTGGATGAGATCACCTACGCCGAGATGCTGGAGCTGGCCTCCATGGGCGCGCAGGTGCTGCATAACCGCTCCGTGGAGCTGGCCAAGCGCTACGGGGTGGAGCTGGAGGTCCTCTCCAGCTATGTCCGCAAGCCCGGTACTAAAGTTAAGGAGGTCGTGAAAACCATGGAGGAGACCAAGATCAGCGGCATTGCCAAGGACGATAAGATCGCCCGGCTGGCCCTGGTGGGCCTGAAGGATGAGCCCGGCATCGCCTTTCGCGTTTTCCGGGTCCTGGCCAAGGAGAAGATCAACGTGGATCTGATCCTCCAGTCCATCGGCCGGGACAATACCAAGGATATCAGCTTTACCCTGGCCCGGGACGATCTGAGCCGGGCGAAGGCCGCCCTGGAAAAGGAACAGGACTCCATCGGCTACGAGAAGCTGACCGTGAAGGACCAGGTGAGCAAGCTCAGCGTGGTGGGCGCCGGGATGATCAATAAATCCGGCATCGCCGTGATGCTCTTTGAAGCCCTGGCCGCGGCCCAGGTGAATATCCACATGATCTCCACCAGCGAGATCAAGATTTCCGTGCTGATCGACGCCAGCAAGGCGGAGGCAGCCATGCGCGCGGTGCACCGGAAGTTTTTTGAGGAGTGAGTTTTCCGCGCCCGGGCGGTTTCGCCCGGGCCGACCGGCTCCCGCCGGAAGGTGCGCTCCGTGTTTTTTTATGCAAATTATCGAATTCAGTCTTGTAATTTTGTCAGTCTTGTGCTAAACTGCATTTACAAGAGCAGTAGCTTTGATTTTACCTGGTAAGTCTGGAGGAAGATCAAATGGAATTCGATCCGAAAAGAGCTGGAATCCTGCAGCGCTGCAAGATCGCCCATCTGGCCATCGTCATTTGCGTTGCCCTCATTTTCCTGAGCTGGTTTTTCCCTTATTTCAAGTATGATCCCTGGGATGATAAGGACCTGAAGACCCAGAACAGCATGTGGGGCGAGATTTTCTTCAATTACAACTTCATGCAGCTTGAAGATTACATGAAGGAAGACGCCACCTATAAGACCTCCGCTCCCTATTCGGAGGAGACTCCCTTCAAGTTTGTCAGCCTGCGTCAGCTCGGCGCCCCGGTGATCTGCATGGTCTGCGGCATCATCATTCTGGCGACCATGGGCAAAAAGGGCATTATGACGAATTTGATCCCGTTGATCATGTCCATCGTGGGCATCAAGGGCTGGTTCGCGGGCAACCTGATGCCGAGGTGGGCGAATACCGGCTTCCAGTACATCAGCGGAGCCTTGTTCATCGTCATGTTTATCATTACCGTGATCAGCATTGTCTTTGCGGTGCAGGAGATCAAGTCCCGTCCTGCGGACTACTACCTGCCCTCTCTCAACTGAGCCTTACCGAAGAAGGGCGCGCAAGCTGCGCGCCCTTCTTTTTTTGCCCGTGCGCCTTTCCGCCCGGCTCATTTCCCTCTCCTTGGGCGCATATACTCCCAATGATCCCTCCGGGATCAGGAAGTACGGGGAGTGGTGCCTATTCGCACGGAGATCGAGGACAGAGCATTCCGGCTCGCGATCTACATGATCGAAAACGGAGGAACCGTCCGGGCTGCCGCAGCGCGATACGGGGTCTCAAAGTCCACGGTACACAAGGACCTGACCCGGCGTCTGCCGGAGATCGATCCGGCCCTCTACCGCCGGGTGAAGGAGATCCTGGACCGCAACAAGGCGGAGCGTCACCTTCGGGGAGGAGCGGCCACCAGAAGAAAGTACAAAGGGGAAACGGGGGAGGGAAGCTGACCCCCATAAATATCCGTCCCGGAGCATGGGCAGATACGCCGGTTGGACCGGGTTCTCCCATTCCGGGACGGTTTTTTGAAATTGCCTGAAAGGCGGAGTCGGCCTGGGGCCGGCTCCGCGAGGGGAGCCTTTCCCAAATGAGGATCCTTAATCCTCCTCCCGGTTGTCATCCTCGTCGTAGGGATCCACCGGATCGTCGTCCTCCGGGTCGTCGTCATCGCAGGGATCCTCGTGCTCGTTGTCCCCCAGGTCGTCGTCATCGCAGGGATCCTCGTGCTCGTCGTCCTCCGGGTCGTCATCGCAGGGATCCTCGTGATCGTCCTCCTCCGGGTCGTCGTCGTGGGGATCCTCATGCTCGTCGTCCTCCGGGTCGTCGTCGTGGGGATCCTCGTGGTTATCGTCCGCCGGGTCGTCGTCGCAGGGATCCTCGTGGTCGTCGTCCTCCGGGTCGTCGTCATCGTAGGGATCCTCGTGGTCGTTGTCCTCCCGGTCATCGTTGTCATCGGGATCCTCCGGGTCAAGCAGGGATTCCCAATCGCCGAGGACTTCTCCTCCGTCTCCCAGATATCCGGAAATATCGATACCCGCAGCCCGACAGTATTTGATCAGACCTGTCATGGGCATTCCGGTAAGAAGCTCCATATCCCAGGCGGGGTGATCCTGCAGGAGCCGAAGGATCAGGGTCGCCTTGCCGGGGGTGATCCCGTATTTCCCGGCAAGCTCTTCTGCAGCGGCGTCCGGCTTTATCGTCTGCCCAAGGATAATGCTGTTTCCGAGAAGATTCCTCAGCGTCTGTTCAGCATCCTCGGAAACTCTCTGCCTCAAGGACTCCGTCCTGCTTTCGTTTCTTCCGTTTACGGAGATCAGCAGCGTATTCTGCGCCGGAGACAGATATCCGTGCCTGACCATCGAGCCGAGCAGGGCGTTCATGGCCGTGTCGATATGGGTGTTTCTGAGCTTCATGTTATCCAGGATGATCCGGCCGTCTTCGTTGTCCGCCTCGGCGCGAACCACCCGCCCAAGGCGGTTTACCTCCACCGAGACGCTGGGATTCACATCCAGACAGATTGTGGCGTCGGGGGTGCGGAAAAGCTGGAACCATCCGATGAAGACAAGCGCAAAGCAGGCTGCGGCGAGACCGGCCCATCCCCGGTAATTCCGGGATGCTTTTGTCTTCTTATGCCCCGCTTCCTCCAGATACCAGACGTCCCCGGAGGCTTTTTCCACCGGCTTTTCCCAAAGCTCCTCAGCATGGTTCGGAGTCATGGCCGCTGCTGCCCGGCGGATCTGGTCGTTCACCTGCCGTTCATTCAGACTTTTCACAGTACCCCCTCCAATGCTGACCGCAGTCTTTTGATCCCGCGGTTATACTTAGATAAAACGGTCGATAAAGGCATATCCATCAGGCCGGCGATTTCTCTGTGCTTCATCCCGCTTACCGCATGGAGCATGATGATCCTGCAGGTATCCTCCGGAAGGACCGTAAAGGCTTTCTCCAGCGTCAGCCTGTCGTCGGCGTTTTCGATCTGATCGAGTCCCAGATCCTGCGCCCTGTCCTCCTCCGGAAGCGGTACGATGCGGGCGCGCTGCCTGTACGTCATCAGGCAGATATTTCGGGTGATCGTAAAGATCCAGGCCAGCGGTTTTCCCTGGGGCTGATACAGGTGCGCCGCGCTTCTTATCTTCAGGAACGTATCCTGCATGGCGTCCTCGGCCTCGGTGCGGTTGCGGAGGATGCTTAAGGCATAGGCGAAGACTGCTGAGGAGCATTTTTCATACAGGGTGAGGAATGCCTCTTTATCCTCGGCGGCAATGCGTGAGAACAGAGACTCATCAAGCTGAATCTCAGCTTGCTGAGCCGGTGCCTCATAGACTACTGCTTCGAATACCAGCACGTCTGCCACCTCTTTTTGTCCGTTTGTGCAGCGCAATTGAATCGGTCATCCCATTATACCGGAAATCGGGAGACATTTGAAGCAGAAGAAAGCAAATCGGATGGACCGCGCCGAAAAAAGGGAGAAAGGCGGAGGACCCGCTCTTCTCCCTTTCCCGGTCAGATCGCGCTACTTTACCCGGAAGGAGGCGGTGATCGACGTATAGGCCGTATCTCCCTTGAGCCGGATGCCGATGATCTTCACCGTATACTTTCCGCTCTCGAGACCCTCGACGGCGATCTCCATTTCATCCCTGTCCAGCTCGCTGATCCGGCATGTATAAACCTTGCCGGCAGCATCCCTGATCACGACCCTGGGGTTCTTGTACTGGACCAGTCCGTAGAAATCCAGCTCCAGCTCCCCGTCCCTGGGGTCATACTTGGCCTTCCTGACGGAAAGCTCGCTCTTGGGCGTTTTGAAGGTTCCCGTCACGGCGCCGTAGGCGCCGGCGTATCCCCTCCGGACGCCGGAAATGGTGAAGGTATACTGGGTGCTCGGCTTCAGGCCTTCCACATGAAAGGTGATATCGTCGTCGTCCTTATCCGTGATCCTGACCGGGAGCGCTTCTCCCGCCGGGTCCTCCACCACCACGGAAACGTTTCTGTACTGGACCTTCGTTTTGAAATCCACTTCAACATAACCGCGGCCTTCATATTCGGCCTTCTGCATCTCCGGCGCGGCAGCCATGGCGGGAACCGCCATGCAGACCATGATCACCAGAGCGAGCATCGCTGCTGCAAAACGTCTCTTCATCGATCCTTTCCTCCTTCAATTTGAATGGATTGTTCTTTCTGCGGCCGGTTCTCTCCTGACCGCTATCCTAGATTTCACCGGTCCGCCCTTTCACCCGGATAATGCGGGAGCGGCCCGATTTATCGCAGCCGATTTGAAAAAAGCAAAAAAGCCGATGGAAGGCTGCTCCGCCCCGAAGGGCGGGGAAGCGGCCCCGGCCATGCCGGCGGCCGACGGAAGTCCTGTTTTTTCCCTTGCTTTCCGGGGCCTATGCGTGTATGATTTGCTACAGAATACCGTTTCCTGTACAGGACCGGAGAAGGAGAGCGTTATGGACGAACAAAAGGGGTACGGAGACGATTTCGTCACCATTACCGATGAAGAGGGCAATTCCTATGAGCTGGAGCGGGTCAGCGAGGAGGATATCGAGCTGGGGGACCGGGTATACCGGGCTTTCCTGCCCGTAGGGGAGACCGAGGACGATTATTATGAAATGATCCTCTTCCGGGTGGTGGAAGAGGATGGGGAAGAGCTCCTGGAGGTCATCGAGGACGAGGAGGAGATGCAGAAGGTCTACGAGATCTTTATGGACCGCCTCTTCCAGGAGGAAGACGAAGAATAACCGGGAGGAACGCCGACCCGCCTGCCAGGCTTGCGGCAGGCGGGTTTTTGCCGGCTTCTCCCCGGCGTCCGGCGGCTCCGGGGGGAGGGCAAAGCATAAAAACTGCCGGGTCAGCCAAAGGACTGATCCGGCAGTCTTCCCTTTCCGGTTCCCCGCCTGTGCCGTGTGGACCCGTTTATCACCTGCACGAATTGCAGGTGGGTCGCCGCCCCGGGGCTTCTCTGCTTCCAACGTCCGCCCGGAGGGCGGGAGGCCTGCAATTCACCGCGGGAGAAAAGCGTCCCTTATCATTGATGTGGGTTCTAAATAGGCCCATCACGCACACGGCAGGGCGTTCCTTGCAGCGAAGCGGAGCCCCGCCACGCATTTAATATACCACAGAGACCGGGAAATATCAATAGGTGGGGATGGTCGAAACCTGTTAAATCCAGCCATTGTGCACAAGGGCGGCGGCTCCTGCGCGCCGCTTCTGCGCGCCATAGCAGAATTTGCTTGCAATCGGGGGAAAAAACGCATATACTATACCAATGCCGCAGTATACATCTTGCAGACAAGGACGGAAGAGAATATGAGTGCATCCAGAGAGAAGAGGATCCGCTTCGAGGAACGGGCGGAAGGCAAGGAAAAACGCCAGATCCGGGCGAAGGACAACCGGAAGGTCGCCCGGCGCAAAAAGCTCATCACCACTGCAGCCGTTGCGGTGATCGTGATCGTGCTGGTGCTTCTGGTGGTGGTGAATTCCACCCTGTTCTATACGGGCGTCCCCGCCCTTCGGATCGGAGATTCGCGGTATACCGCCGCGGACTTCAACTATGAGTATTTCACCAGTTACTACCAGACCTACAGCAACATTGCCAGCACCTATGGGGATTATGCCTCCATGCTGCTGGATACGTCGAAGCCGCTGAATAAGCAGTATTACAGCGAGACCGAGACCTGGGCGGATTATTTCGAGGGCAACGCCCTGACCCAGCTGCAGCAGATGAGCATCCTGAACGATATGGCCAAGAAGGAGGGATGGACCCTCAGCGCCGAGCGGTCCGCGGACATCGAGGCCAACATCAATCAGGTGAAGACCGACGCCGTCAGCCAGGGGTACACCGATTATAAGGCTTATCTCCAGGCGCTGTACGGCAAGGGCATGACGGAGAAGCTTCTGCGGGAGCTCCTGCAGAAATCCTTCACCGCCACCTACTACAGCCAGGACCTGGTGGATCGGTGGAAGGCCGCCGCCACGGATGAGGAGAAGCAGGCCTACTACGACGATGTGCAGAGCAGCTACAACCTCATCACCTTCATGATGTACCACGTGGACGGCTCCCCCAATGACGAGGAGGGCATCGACTCCGAGACCGCCATGCTGGCTGCGAAGAACACTGCGGACGAGATCGCCTCCGCGGTGGACCAGATCACCTTTGCGGATGCGGTGCGCCGGCATGCGCCCGAGGCGGAGAGAGCGAATTATGAGTCCGACGACGCCTGCCTGACCCGCAACGCCTCCCCCACAGCCATCGACGCCAATTACCGGTCCTGGCTGACGGATACCGCCAGACAGTTCGGGGAGACCACCGTTGTCCAGGGGACCAACGGATACGATGTGATCATGTTCCTGGAAGCCAACGACAACCGCTTCAAGCTGGTGAATTACCGGGGCATCGTGATCTCCGTCGCCACGGATGAAGAAGGCCGGGTGACGGACGATTCCATGAAGCAGGCCCAGGAAACTGTGGACACCATCATGGAGGAGTTCAACGCCGATCCCACGGAGGAGACCTTCGCCAAGCTGGCCAACGAGTATAACGGCTCCAGCACCAACGGCGGCCTGCAGGAAAATGTGGTCATGGGTACCCTGGCGAACCATGACCTGGAGCAGTATCTCTTCGATGAGTCCGCCCGGCAGCCCGGGGATATCTACAGCTTCTACAGCGATAAGAGCTTCTATATCGCTTACTTCGTGGGCTACGGCGATCAGTACAATCTGCGCATTGCGGAGAACCTCATGGCTGAGGAACAGTACACCGGTCTGATCGAGGGAGCCAAGGAGGACTATGCCATCAAGAAGCTCTTCGCCTTCCGCTTCACCAAATAATCCCGCCGAATAAGGCGCCGCATCCCCGGAACGGTTTTATCCAGGCCGTCCCGGGGATGTTTTTTCCCGGGAAATTTCCCTTGACAAACCTACAAATGTAGGGTAACCTACAGATGTAGGTTAGAATAACGAAAGGAGGGAAGGAAATGGCCGGTCTGAGCGATGCGGAATGGGAGGTCATGAACGTCCTGTGGACTGGGGGGGACCTGACCCTGGCGGAGATCCGGGAGCGGCTTCGGGCGGCGGGAAACCGCTGGGCCGGGAACACGGTGCAGACCTTTTTGGCCCGGCTGGAGAAAAAGGGGGCCGTCACAGTTTCCCGGAGCGGGCTGCCCTATCGGTATGGGGCGGCGCAGCCCAGGGAGCACTATGAGCGGGAACTGCTGGAGGACCTGAAGAAACGGGTGTTCCGGGGTTCCGGCCTGCGCATGGTCTCCTCCTTCATGCAGCTGGAGCCCCTGAGCCGGGAAGACCTGGCGGAGCTGCGGCGGGTGATCGACGAGAGCTTCGGAGAGGAGGATGCGCCGTGATGATCCGATTGGCGGAATGGCTGGTCCATCTGACCTATGCCGCCCTGTTCGGCAGCCTGGGGGCTGTGCTGCTCCTCCTGGTCCGGCGATTCGTGACGGTCCGGGCAGGGCCGCGATATACCGCAGCCCTCTGGACGATGCTGTTGTTCTGGATGGGGGTGATCCTGCTGCTTTCCGGCCGGGGTCGTATGCGCTTCAATGATTTTCTGTTTCGGCATGATTTGGCGTTCTTGGTCCATGGGCTGCTGCATTTGGATTTTTATGATAGGCGGCTGGTAGACGGTATCTCCGACGGCAGTGTCTGGGCCCGGTTATGGTTGCGCCCGATACCCCAGAACTGGGCGGCGAAAGGGGAGGCAACGACAGTCATCCTGGTCTGCTTTGCCGTCTGGCTTCTGGGCCTCCTGCTGTTCTGGCTCCTGGTCGTGTACCGGTACAGGCAGGCGAAGCGGGCTCTCCGTCATCTCCCTCCCACGGAGGACCCGGAGATCCGGGAACTGCTGCGGCAGGAGTGCCTCTGGCTGGGGATCCGGGGATCGGTCGATGCGTTTCTTCTGCCGGCCTCCGGGACGGGAAAGGGGATATTCTCCCCCTGCGTCATGGGCTTTCGGGACCCCGTTCTCCTGCTCCCGGGGGAGCTGTGGGGCCGACTGCATCCGGAGGGGAAGGAGGCCGTAGTCGCCCATGAGCTGATGCATATCCGGAGGCGGGATAATCTGCGCAACCTGATCCTGCTGGCCTTCCACAGCGTCTTCTGGTTCGCCCCGCCGATCCGCATCGCCCTGCGGGCCTGTCGGCAGGATCTGGAATACCTGCGGGATGCTCAGGTCCTGGGGGAGACCGCCACCCGGCGGGAGCGCCGGGGGTATATGGAAGCCATCCTCTCCGTGGCGGAGGAGTGCGCCAGGCACTACTGCCCGACCCTGCACAGCGGCATGTTCACCGGCAGCGGCGCGGGCTTCCGGCTCCGTCTCCTGGAGAAGGAAACAAAGCGGCCGGTGCGGACTGCTCTGGGCCGGGCCCTGTGGGTCCTGACCGCCCTTGCCTTCCCGGCCGTGATCGTGGTCTTCCGCGGCGTCGTGCTGCTCCAGGCGTAGATCAGCCCGGCATTCCGGTCATCTCCTCCGGCAGCTCATCCAGCCAGGTGGACTTGATTCCCGTTTCCGTCATTTCATAGAGGATGCAGGGCTTCTCCGGCCAGGGGGTGCGGGTCAGGAGCTCATGGATCCCGTCCCCGTCCATGTCCACGATCCGATAACCGCCGTCCTCATAAGCACCATAGCCCAGGCAGTTCGCCGCCGTGAGCAGATCCGTCATGGGCTGTTGCAGCCAGCCGTCGCCGTCGCCTCCCCGGGTGAAGACGTAGGTGGAGAGATAACCGGATCCCCGGGGATTTGGCTGCCGGGAGAGGATCTTCACGCAGATGCGGGGGTAACCGAAAAGGTCCCCGTCGCCATCATAGTAAACGAAGGAGGACCCCACCTCGTCCATGGGGGTGCCTATGGCGATACCGCCGGTATGCCAGTTCAGCAGCTTTCCCGTCCAGGTCCGACGGCTCCAGCGGTATTCCGCCTCCAGGGAATATCCGTCGGCGATCTGCCCGGCCAGCTCCTGCTTTTCCCCTTCGTTTCCGGCATAGGCGAGCTGCAGCAGATGGCCGTCCCTCTCCGTGAAAAGCAGCAGGTTTCCGCCACGCTCCTCCGTGTGGAGGACGATCAGCGTGCCGCTCTCCGACACTTCGGGCCTGGTCAGCAGTACCCCCACGACCGCCAGGGCCGCCAGGAGCAGCAGGGCCAAAACGGCGATCCACCGCCGCCGACTGGTCCGCTCCTTCCGAATGCTGTCCCAGGAAATGGCAAGCAGGCCCTGGACCAGCGGCGTTTCTGCCGGGGTTACGGATTCCTCACCGGCTGCTTCGTCCTCTTTTCGCCGGCAGGATACCAGCTCTGAAACGCCCAGGCCGAAGACGGCGGCCAGAGGTTCCAGCAGGGTCACATCCGGGTAGCTGAGTCCCCGCTCCCATTTGCTCACGGCCTTGTCCGTCACATGGAGCCGCTCCGCCAAGGTTTTCTGGGTCAGGCCAAGCTCCCGACGGTTCAGGGCGACAAAACTGCCGAATTCCGCTTTTTCCATTTCAATCACCTCGGGCTCAGTTTAGCTTTGCCGATTCTCCGGCGCAACCGACCAACGGTAGAATCCGCCGGTTTACATCCGAAAAAGCCCCGAAGCGGCGACGCTTCGGGGCATTCCTGCTAAAGGGCTCGCAGAGTTCGCGCCAACAGGCGCGAATCGGAGCTCAGGCTTCTCCGTTCACAATGGTCTCCGCCGCCTGGCGGGCCCAGGTGAGGCAGCGCCCGTGGCTGTTGCCGTTGAACAGCAGGGGGTAGTCCACTCCGTAGAGGCCGCCCGCCACCATGCCCACGGCCAGCAGGCCGGGGATGGGCTCGTCCCTGGCGTCCAGGACCCGGAGCTTCACATCCGTGTTCACCCCGCCGAACACGTCCAGCAGGGAGGGACCGAATTTCAGGGCGTAGAAGGGGGGCTTGTCGATGGGGGTGAGGAGGGCGGTGCGCTTGCCGTAATCCTCGTCGTTCTGCTTCTGATACAGCTCGTTGTACCGGGCGACGGTGGCCAGGAAGGTATCCTTGGGCACGCCCATCTGCTCCGCCAGCTCCTCCAGGGTATCCGCCTTGCAGCAGGTGCCGTTCTGCACATACCGGTCGATGGACTCCTTGGTGCCGTTGTCGTCGCTCCAGCCATGGCCGTACTCCGCCATCAGCGGCTCCACGAACTGACCGCCGCTGATGGGGGAGAGAAACCGTACCTGGTCCAGCCAGCGGTCGTCGAACACGCTGAAGGCCCATTGGCCCCCAGGCTGCTCCAGGGTGCGGATGGCCTTGGCCTGGACCCAGGTGTCCTCGTTCATGTACCGTCTGCCCTGCTGGTTCACATGGAGGAAGAAGAAGGCGAACATGGAGTAGGCGATCAGGTGGAGGGAAATGGCCCAGTCGTGGGCCTCGTATTCCGCCCCCGCCCAGTAGGCCATCTGGTGCCCGTCCCCGGTGTTGACCCCCTCGGGGAAGTACCCGTTATGGGCGGCGCGAAGGCCCAGGGGGGCGAAGTATTTCAGCATCTCCCGGTTCCCGGCGATGTCCCCGGTGGCCAGGACCACGGCCTTCTTGCCCACGTAGCGGCGGTATACCCCGTCGTTGTCCTTCGCGATGAAGGAGACCACCCGGCCCGTCTCGTCCTTCTCCAGATACAGGGCCCGGTTGTTCCGGTCCAGCCGCTGCCCGGCGTCCAGGATCACCTTCTCCATGATCTCGCACATGAGGAAGGCGGTCTTGTTGTTTTTGTACACATGGTAGCCCGGCTTCTGCACGATGTAGTGAGTGCCGGGGTACTCGGTGAAGTCCGGTCCCTTGTAGTAGCCGCCGAAGAGATGGCCCTCGATGGCTTCGCCCCCGGTCTCCAGCAGCCATTCGAAGGCCTCCTCGCTCTTGTTCACATAGAGCCAGAGCAGGTCCTCGTTCACCCGGCTGCCGCAGATGCGCATCCAGTCCCGGGCGAACTGCTTCTTATCGATGAAGACGCCGTTCTCCCGCTGGATATGGCTGCCCACGGAGGCGATATGCGCCCCATGGGCCACCAGGCCCTTGTACTTATCGATGAGGGCGACGGTGAGGCCCAGCTGGACGCACCTCGCCCCGGTGGCGAGACCGGCGATGCCGCCGCCGATGATGGCTACGTCCGCCGTGACAGTCTCCTGAATGAGGCTTTCGTCGATCTTCGGGGGCGGCGTGCCCCAGGGATACCGGGCCGCCCGCACCTGGGGATCGGTGTAGTCTTCCCGCTCGATGAAATGCATGGTGATTCCTCCCTCTTGCCCTCCCGGGAGGGCGTTTAATTTGTCTTGGCCTCAGTATACCATGGGAAGGGGAGAGGTGTAAACAGAAGAAAGGCGCCGCCCTTGCTTGCGCGGGAGCGGGGGGAGTATCCCGATTTCAAAACCATGGACGCGCTGCAGCTTGCGGCGGCTCTGGTCTGCGGGTGCGATCTGTTCCTCTTCCAGGACAAACGCCCCCGCCGGTTCAGGGAGCTGCCCTGCCTGCCCCTGGAGGATATCTGTGCCGTTGAACTCTGTCCAAACAACGCAGCGGCCCCGGCGAAAGCCGGAGCCGCTGTTCCTGTTCCATACCGCCCCGCAGGGCGATTCACGCGTTTATGCCTGCAGCACTTCCTGGAGCTGGCTGGTATACAGCTCGTAATACAGCCCCTTTTCTGCCATGAGGGTATCGTGATTGCCTTCCTCCGCAATGACGCCGTCCTGGATGTAGAAGATTCGGTCGCAGTTGCGGATGGTGCTGAGGCGGTGGGCCACGATGAAGGAGGTGCGCCCCTTCAGCAGGGCGGCGATGCCGTTCTGCACCAGCCGCTCGGTGTTGGTATCCACGCAGCTGGTGGCCTCGTCCAGGATCAGGATACGGGGGTCGCTGAGCAGGGTGCGGGCAAAGGAGATCAGCTGCTTCTGCCCGGCGCTGAGGCCCTCGCCCCGTTCCTTGGTCTCGGTGTTGTACCCGTCCTCCATATCCCGGATGAAGTCGTCCGCATGGACGGCCTTGGCCGCGGCGATGCATTCCTCGTCCGTGGCGTTCAGGCGGCCATAGCGGATATTGTCCATGATGGTGCCGGAGAAGATGAAGGTATCCTGCTGCATGACGCCCATCTGCCGCCGCAGGGACCGAAGGGTGACGCTCTGCAGGTCGTGCCCGTCGATGCAGACGCTGCCCTCGGTGACGTTGTAGAAGCGGGAGAGCAGGTTCACGATGGTGCTCTTGCCCGCGCCGGTGGGTCCCACCAGGGCGATGGATTCCCCCGCCTTCACATCGAAGGAAACGTGCTTGATGACGGGGATATCCTTCTCGTACTCGAAGAGCACGTTGCGGAATTCCACATGGCCGGCGATCTGGGGCAGCTCCCCGGCTCCCGGATTATCCTCCACGCTCACCGGCTCATCCAGCACCTGGAAGATCCGCTCCAGGTAGCTCATGGCGTCCATCAGCTGGTTGTAGATGTTGCCGATCTGCATGATGGGCTGCCAGAAGCGGTTGGAGTAGCTCACCATGGCGTAGATGGCGCCGATCTGCACCACGCCTTCCAGAATGAAGTCCTTCCGGAACCAGTACACCGCCGCGATATAGATGGCGCATTTCACGATCCGCATGATCATGGCGGCAATGGGATACATGCCGTGGGCCACGTAGGCGGCGCGCAGCTTATACATCCGGTTTTCCTTCAGCAGGCCGTCGAAGATGCCGCTGTTCATCTCCTCCCGGGCGAAGGCCTGGGTGACCTTGGCGCCGTTGATGTTCTCCGAGAGGTAGGCGGTAACGTTGGACTGCTTGTTGGCGGCCTTCTGCCGGAAGCGCCGCTGCATGGGCTTGGTGAGGGCCACGTAGACGATGAACACCGGCAGGCCCGCCAGCACCACCAGGGTCATCTTGGGACTCAGAGAGAGCATGAAGAAGAGGGTGATGACCAGGTTGATGATGGCTAGAACGGCGTTGATGAGGCCGTTCGTCAGGAAGTCCGACACGTTGTTCACATAGTTGATGACCCGGGTGAGGATCTTCCCATGGGGGCGGCTGTCGTAATAATCGAAGCCCAGCTTCTGCAGATGCTCGTATACGTCGGTGCGCATGTCCGTGGTCATGCTCTGGCTGGTCCGGGCGCCGATAAGGCCCTTCCGCTTGTTGATGTGATGACGCCGACGTTGATGATGAAGTATCCAACGCCCAGGATCACGATGGTGGCGATGGCCTTATGGCCCTGGGGGATCATGGTGTCGATGATGTAGGCCTGGATCCGCGGCACCACCAGGCCCAGGATGCTGGCGACGACCGACAGGATGAACATGGCGGCGATGGATTTTTTGTATTTCTTGACGTAAACCAGACTGCGCTTGAACTGGGGCCAATTGAACGGCGCATCCAGCTCTTCGTCGATGTTATACTTGTTTCTTGCCATCAGTCGGCACCTCCTTCCGCCAGCGCGGCAAGAAGCGTGCCGTCCGCCTCCGCCTCTTCCAGACCGTGCTGCATGATGCAGGTCTTGTAGTAATAGCCCTTCTTCTGCATCAGCTGCCGGTGGGTGCCCTCCTCCAGGATGCGGCCCTTATCCAGAATGTAGATGTAGTCCGCCTGCTTCACGGAGGAGATGCGCTGGGCGATGATGATGGTGGTGCATTGGTCCGGCATGTCCGCCAGATGCTTCTGGATGTACTCCTCCGTCTCCATATCCACGGCGGAGGTGGTGTCGTCCAAAATCAGGATGGGGGCGTGCTTGGCAATGGCCCGGGCCAGGGAGACCCGCTGCTTCTGCCCGCCGGAAAGGCCGGTGCCCCGCTCGCCCACGATGGTATCGTATTTCTCCGGCATCTGGGAGACGAATTCATCCGCATCCGCGATGACGGCGGAGGAATAGATGTTTTCCATCTCCGTATCCGGAACGCCGTAGGCGATATTGCTCTCCACGGTATCGGAGAAGAGGAATACGTCCTGCATCGTGAGGCCGATGCTGCTGCGGAGCTTCGTCAGGGACCACTTCCGCACGTCCACGCCGTCTATCTCCACGCTGCCCTGGGTCACGTCCACGAAGCGGTCGATGACGTTCACCAGGGTGGTCTTGCCGCTGCCCGTGGAGCCCATGACGCCGATGACCTGGCCCGGGGCGATGTGCATGCTCACGTCGTCCAGCACCCGGGTGCTGCCGTAGTCCAGGGTGACGTGGTTCAGATCCAGCCGTCCCTCCACTTTCTCCGGGCTCTCATCCTTCTCCGGATCCTGGATGGCGATATCCATGTAGTACAGCTCCTGCACCTTTTCCGTGGAGGCGCGGAAGCGCTGGATATCGTTCACCAGCATGCCCAGCATCAGCAGGGGCTCGTTCAGGGTCCAGGCAAAGGTGAGGAAGAGGGTGAGATCGCCGTAGGAGATGCCGCCGTTCTCCTTCCCGATGATCACAAGAATGGAGCCCACCACCAGGTTGATCACGGTGATGACGGAGGCCAGGGAGTCGATGATGGGGCCGTATTTCAGCCAGATGGACACGGCCTCGATATTCCGGGCCTTATAGGCCTGGTTCTCGGTCTGGAACTTCTCCAGCTCGAAATCCTCCCGCACGAAGGCCTTCACCACCCGGTTGCCCGCAATGTTCTCCGCCACCACGGCGTTCAGGTTGCTGAGCTGTTTACGGGCCTTCTTGAAGGCGGGGTGCAGCTTCTGCCCCATCTTGTTGGCGGCGATGGCGGTGAAGGGGGAGACCGCCAGGAGGATCAGGGTGTATTTCCAGTTGATGCTCATGAATACCGCCAGGGCCACGATGAGCATCAGGATGAACTCCACCACCCGGGGGATGACGAAGCTCAGGCTCCGGCTGATGACCTCCACGTCGCCGGAGCACTTGTTGATGATGTCGCCGGCCTTGTTCTCCCGGTAATAATCCGGACCCAGGGCCATGAGCTTGCGGAAGAGAGCCCCCTTCAGGTTCACCACCGCGGATTCCGCCGCCTGCTCCGCCAGGATGCTGGTGAGGTATCGGCAGGCGGAAAAGGCCAGCCCCACCAGGACGCTCAGCCCCAGCATGGGGAAGAGGCGCTCGAACTGCTGAGGCATGAGGATGTCGTCCACGATGTCCTTGAAGATGTAGGGCTCCCAGGTCATGAGGCCGACGCCGGCAATGTTGAAGAAGATGGCAAGGATCAGTCGGTACTTATACTTGCCCATCCACCCAAATGCCCACTTGTACTGCTTCAAATTCTTCTCACTCCGTTTATCTTCATTTTCTTAATCATCTTTCACGCGGTCCTTCAGCTGATCCAGGTAGAACTGGAGGGCGAAAAGGATGCCGTCCACGGCGAAGCCGCCGCAGCCCTCCTCCGGCTTCATCTCGGCGCATTTCAAGGAGCCGTACTGGCTCCTGAACCGGATCATGAAGGCGCTGCGCAGGGCCTCTTCCTCCTCCTTGGGGAAGACCTCCCCGAAGTACAGGAGGGCCGCCTCCAACAGGCCGCAGTTGGGGCTGTCCTTCGGCAGCCGGCGGAATCAGGTCCCGGGCATGCTCCTCCCGGATGAGCTTATCCAGGGCCAGGAGGGCCGTCTCCCCGCAGGGCTTCTGCTGCGCGAAGCAGTCGCCGACAAATTGCTTCAGGGCCTGGATGACGCCCAGATCAAAGCCGTCCTCCTCCTGCCGGACGCCCCATTCCCCCTGGATGGCGCGGTAACGGTCGAAAAGGAGCTGGGCGAAGCGCACCCGCCCCCGGCTGCTCCCGAACCGGAGATACTTGGGATTGAGATCCCGGATCCGCACCCGGTCCAGCGCGTCGGCGTCCTTCAGCATGCGGGCCAGGCGCAGCCCCCGCTCCGGGTCGGCCGGGGCGTGCTTCCGGATCACGTCGCCCATATATTTGTCCCCGATGGAGTGGGCCTCCACGCCCGCCATCATGAGCTTCAGGTCCTCGCCGTCCCGGCCCGTGAGCTCCGCCAGCTTCAGGGAGGAGCGGTAGCCGTGGGCGTTGTCCAGCCAGTCGCTTTCCCGACCGGTGTCGTGGTAAGAGCACATATCCATGAGCAGGGCGGTATCCGCCTCGTCCAGCTCCTCCGCCATGGCGCACATGGCCCCGTGGACCATGGTGCGCTCGATATGGCCCAGGCCATGGACATGGCTTTGGTACAGCACGTCTCGCTTTAAGGCCTTCAAGGCTTTCAGCAGGGCGGATCCGTAGGGCGAGGCCAGAAGAGCGTCCACCCGGGGCTGTTCATCTCCCCAGTCTTTGCGCCTCAGCAGGGTCAGCATGGGGCTGCTGCGGTCTTCCATGGGCCTGTGTCCCCCCTTCGCTCATGTGGATTTCGCTGAGAGTAGATTATATCACCGTAACATATACTTTGCAACATAAACTTGACAAAACCTCGTCCTCACCCTATGATGAGCAGAAGGAAACCAGCTGAGGAGGAAGCCCGATGAAGAAAATCTACACCATGGAGGAAGCCATGGACCTCATCCACGACGGGGATACCATCTGGGTGAACGCCTTTGCCGCCTGCGCATCCCCCGTTGACCTGAACAAGGCCATCACCCGCCGCTTCCGGGCTACCGGCCACCCCCGGCACCTGACGGTGTACAGCGCCTTCAGCTTCGCGGAGTGGAAGGAGGGCAGCGAGGTGGAGGGCTATATCTGCGAGGGCGGCGTGGACTGCGTCGTGATCGGCTTCTTCGGCAGCCTGTACAGCACCGTGAAGGCGATCCAGGAGAACCGGATCGAGGGATACAATCTCCCCGGCGGCGTGATGAGCCATATGATCCGGGCCGCCGCCTGCGGACAGAAATCCCTGTTCACCAAGATCGGGCTGAATCTCTTCGTGGATCCCCGGAACGCCCAGTACCGGCTGAACGAGCGCAGCAAGCGCACCCTGGTGCACCTGGCGGAGGAAAACGGGGAGCAGGGGCTCCTTTACGATATCCCCACGGTGAACGTTGCCCTGCTGAAGGCCACCTACGCGGACGAGCGGGGGAACATCACCTTTGAGAACGAGGCCGCCAGCATCGACTGCCTGGCCGTGGCCCAGGCCACCCACCGGAATGGGGGCAAGGTCATCGTACAGGTGAGCCGCATCGTGAACAACCACATGCTGCCCCGCACCGTGAACGTGCCCGCCGCCCTGGTGGACGCGGTGGTGGTGGTGCCGGACCAGAAGCAGCTCACCAACGTCAGCGGGTTTTATGAGTATATCTGCGGCAAGTATGTGCCCACGGGGAACATCCTCAAGGCCTGCCGGGATGAGATCAGCTCCCGCATCGGGGAGACCAGCCACCGCACCGCCCTGCACCACGCCATCGCCAAGCGGGCCGTGCAGGAACTGCAGGAGGGGCAGATCGTGAACATCGGCATCGGCATCCCGGAGCTCATCGCGGAGGAGGTGCTGGAGCGGGGCCTGCTGGAGAAGGTCCATCTGTCGGTGGAATCCGGCCATACCGGGGGCTACCCCCTCAGCGGCATGGGCTTCGGCGTCTCCATCGGGCCGGACACTATGATGGACATGGCCCGGCAGTTCGATTTTTACGAGGGAGGCGGCCTGGATATCTGCTTCATCGGCACCCTGCAGGTGGACGCCAGAGGCAATGTGAACGGCCACCAGGCGCCCGGGAAGCTCAGCGGCATCGGCGGCTTCGCCAACATCAGCCAGACCACCAAAAAGGTGGTGTTCTGCATGACCTTCACCGCCGGGGGGCTGGAGGGTACCTTCGATGGGACGAGCGTCCATATCACCAAGGAGGGGCGGAACCGGAAGTTCCTGGAGACCATCCCCACCCGGAGCTTCGCGGTGGAGAACGCCCGGGCCATCAACCAGGAGGTGCTGTACGTCACGGAGCGCTGCGTCTTCGGCCTGACGGAGGAGGGGCTGGAGCTGCGGGAGGTGGCTCCCGGCGTCGACCTGCAGAAGGATATCCTGGACCAGCTGCCCTTCCGGCCGAAGCTCGCCCGGGAGCTGAAGGTCATGCGCTTCTGAAAAAGTCGGAAGCGGGGAAATTCCGCATTGACAAGCCCGAATATCTGTGTATAATAGAAAGGCTGGTACGCTGTACCAGCCTTTATCCTTGCCTGCGCTCAACGCAGGCCGGAAGACCATAAGGAGGTGCAATAATGGCAAAGATTCAGGACAAGTACGAGCTTCTCTTCATCATCGATCCCAACAAGACCGAGGAAGAAATCGCCGCCCTGACCGAAAAGTTCAAGGCGCTGGTGGAAGCCAACGGGACCATCGATGAATTCGAGGACTGGGGCAAGCGCCGTCTGGCCTACGAGATCGAGGACCGGACGGAAGGCTGCTATGAGCTGATCAAGTTCACCTGCGGTCCCGAGTTCCCCGCCGAGCTGAAGCGTATCCTCGGCATTACCGATGGCATCCTGCGCTCCCTCGTCGTCAAAGCGGAGGGCTGAAAATGCTGAACCACATCGTACTCATGGGCAGACTCACCCGGGATCCGGAGCTGCGGCAGACCCAGTCCGGCGTCAGCGTGGCGAGCTTTACCCTGGCGGTGGACCGGGATTTTCAGAGCCGTGACGGCGGCGAAAAGCAGACGGATTTCATCGACATCGTCGCCTGGCGGAACACCGCGGAGTTCGTCTCCAAGTGGTTCACCAAGGGCCAGATGGCTGTAGTCTCCGGCCGTCTCCAGATCCGGGACTGGACCGATCGGGAGGGCGGAAAGCGCCGCAGCGCGGAAGTCGTGGCGGACAACGTCTATTTCGGGGACAGCAAGAAGAGCCGGGAGGGCGGGCAGCCTTCCGGCGGCAGGAGCGGCGGGTATACCGACTATGACGCTCCCGCCATCAAGACCGATTTCGAAGAGGTCGAGGACGACGGCGACCTGCCCTTTTGATCGAGAATAAGGAGGAGTAATCATGGCGAACATGAACGGCGGCGACCGGAACGACAAGACGGCCAGGCCGCGCAAGCGCAGGAAGGTATGCCAGTTCTGCGCGGATAAGGCTGCTTTCATCGACTACAAGGACGTGGCGAAGCTTCGCCGCTTCATCTCCGAGCGGAGCAAGATCCTGCCCCGCCGGACCACCGGCACCTGCGCCATGCATCAGCGCGAGCTGACCACCGCCATCAAGCGGGCCCGTCAGATCGCCCTGCTGCCCTATGTGAGCGACTAATATGCGCTTCGCGCTTCGACCCGGACCCGCTTCGCTGGGCTCCGGGTCGATTTCATTGCGCTTCGCTCCCCGCTCTCGCTTTGCTCGCACAGTCCGCTCCGCGAGTAGTATTTTCGGCAGAAATGAATTCTGCCGAAAATGTTCCGGATTTATTCGTGCCTGCGGCGCGAATTCTGCGAGGCTCTGGGAGTTCGTCTGAAGTCTGAATCTCCCTCTGGTCATGCCGGGGGGAGATTTTTCTGCTTGACAAGCATCGAACATCGAGGTAAAGTATACTTAGAACATCGATGCATAGGAGGTCATAGCATGGAATTCGATAAATCCCTCATCAGCGGCTCCAACGCCATGCTGGTGCTGAGTCTCCTGAAGGATGGGGATAAGTACGGCTATGAGATGGTGCAGGAGCTGAAGCGCCGTTCGAAGAACGTTTTCGCCCTGAAGGAGGGGACCCTGTACCCCCTGCTTCACGCCCTGGAGAATGCCGGGGAGGTGACGGCCTATTCCCAGACCGCACCCACGGGGCGGGAGCGCCGGTATTACAGCCTCACGGAAAAGGGGGAGGCCCGCCTGCGGGAGAAGGTGCGGGAATGGCGGCTTTTCTCCCAGGGCGTGGATACGGTGCTGAACGCCGTCCCGGGCCTGGCCTGAGGAATGGGCGTCCTGCGTTTTGACCGCTGGTGCAGCCTGGCGGTGAGCGGGATCCGGTTCAAACCGGACCGGAAGGAGATATATGAGGAGCTCTACGCCCACATGGAGGACCAGTACGAGGAATTGACCGCCGCCGGTTTCTCCGAGAAAGAGGCAGAGGAGGAGGTGGCCGCCGCCATGGGGGACCCGGCGGAGACCTCCCGGCAGCTGGCGCGCATTCACCGCCCCTTCTGGGGGTATGCCCTGCGGGCCGCCCGGGTATGCCTGATCCTCTCCGCGATCCTGGCCCTCATCACGTTTGTTCCCCGGTGTGTGACTTATCTCAAAGAGCAGTCAGCGGATGAGGAGAAGAAGTATCTGGAGGATGCGAGGATGGCGGACAGCCTGGACCGCCTGGTGTGGCACTGTCAACCAATGAGCCGGGACAGGTCCGACGGATATACCTTCACCCTGACCGATGCAGCGCTGCGCAGCTATTCCAACTTTGTAGACAGCAGCTTTGACCGGGATTATCTCCTCCTGCGGGTGGAGGTGTTCAATATCCGGCCCTGGGCAATGCTCTACGGAGTCCATCAGGAATTCTATGCGGTGGATTCCCTGGGCAATGTGTACACAGCGGATAACCGGACCCGCAACCACCGCCTGCCCTGCGTGATGGGAAGCGTAACCAAAACAGGCTTTTTTGCATGGACCTGGGAGCTTCGCCTGAATGGCTTCTGCTCCTGGGAGGCAGAGTGGCTGGAGCTGCGCTATGACCAGTGCGGCCGGGACGTGCGGCTGTATCTCGATCTGCGGGAGGGAGAAGAAGGATGAAGCAGCTCTTTCAGCGGATCCCCAGGAAACACCGTTTCTTCCTGGATTTAGCCCTCACTCTGCTCCTCCTGCTGGCGATCGCCGCAGTGGTGGGGATCCCCGCTGTTGGGGATGAAGTCCGTTTCCGGCGGGTGGAGAAGGCAAGTCTGGCAGGTCCCTCGGAGATCCTGGATCTGTTCTCCGTTCCGGGGGGATGGAGCGGTGTGGGATATGACCGGCTGCTTATCGCAGACGCCGGAGAGGAGATCCTGTTCTATCCGTTTTTCGATCATGGGTATGGCAGCGTATATCGCCGGGAAAAGAACCAGGGTGTTCTGCTGGTACCTGCACCCACGAATATGATCGGCGGGTCAGGCGGAACGGTCCTGCCCCTGTTCCTGTTCGTGGATGATCCGGCGGCGGTGAAGGCAGAGGTGACCCTGTATCTCTCCGATACCGTTGAAGTCAAGCTGGGCCAGGTCCGTGGTCTGGACGCGCCGCCGGAGGAGCGGGACGCCAACACCCGGGATCGGTACTTCTGGTTCAACATTCCCATGCCGGAAAACCGATGGTCGGAGAAATTTGATCTGTTGTACTCACTTTGGGAGTCCAATGCATTTTACGCCACAGCGGCGGGAGAGTACCCCGCGGTCATCCGGCTGTACAACGCCGACGGCGCACTTCTGGAGTCCCGGGAATACGTCGTCCGATCCCGGCAGATGGACGCCCAGGCGGAAGAATAGACAAAACGCGGCGCGGACGGCGGAATGGCCGTCCGCGCCGCAGCGTCTTCCGCGTTTCAGATCTTGTGGTCGCTGCCCAAGACCTTGACGATCTTCCGCTTGACGATCTCCCGGATGTTGTCCCTCGCCGGGGTGAGGTACTGCCGGGGATCGAAGTGGGAGGGATTCTCCGCCAGGTGCTGACGCACGGCTGCGGTGAAGCCCAGGCGCAGATCGGAATCGATATTGATCTTGCAGACCGCCATCTTGGCGGCCTGACGCAGCATATCCTCCGGGATGCCCACGGCGTCCGGCATGCTGCCGCCGAAGCGGTTGACCGTCTCCACGTACTCCGGCAGCACGGAGCTGGACCCGTGGAGCACGATGGGGAAGCCGGGGAGACGGCGGGAGACCTCCTCCAGGATATCGAAGCGGAGCTGGGGCTTCTGACCGGGCTTGAACTTGTAGGCCCCGTGGCTGGTGCCGATGGCGATGGCCAGGGAATCCACCCCGGTCCGCTGGACGAATTCCTCCACCTGGGCGGGGTCCGTATAGCTGGAGTCGGCGGCGGAGACCTTCACGTCGTCCTCCACGCCCTCCAGCCTTCCCAGCTCGCCCTCCACCACCACGCCGTGGTCATGGGCGTATTCCACCACCCGGCGGGTGACGGCGATATTCTCCTCAAAGCTCCGGCTGGAGCCGTCGATCATGACGGAGGAAAAGCCCCCGTCCATGCAGGATTTGCAGATATCGAAGTCCGCCCCGTGGTCCAGGTGGACACAGATGGGCAGGCCCGTATCCTCCACGGCGGCTTCGATGAGCTTCATGAGGTATACATGCTTGGCATACTTCCGGGCGCCGGCGGAGACCTGAAGGATCAGGGGGGACTCCACCTCCTTGGCGGCTTCGGTGATCCCCTGGACGATCTCCATGTTATTTACGTTGAAAGCGCCGATGGCGTAGCCCCCGGCATACGCTTTTTTGAACATTTCGGTCGAGGTGACGATAGGCATTTTCCGCACTTCCTTTCTCTCGAATCATACCACGCCGGAGGGCAAAATAAAAGCCCTTCCCCGGGAAAGAAGCAAAATACCGGTTTGTTTTGCCGTCCGGGCGTGGTATACTGAGAAAAACGCCAAGATATGCATTGGAGGATATTTCTATGAACGAACTGAAAGGCGCCTGCCTTCTGGCCCAGTCCGGCGGGCCCACCAGCGTCATCAATGCCAGCCTGTACGGCGCCCTGAAGGCCGCCCTGGCGGACGGACGGATCACCCGCGTCCTGGGAGCGGCCCACGGGGTAAAGGGGATCCTGGACGACGTGCTCTGGGACCTGGGGCAGGAGGATCCCAAGGAGCTGAGCTATCTCCCCAATACCCCCTCCTCCATCCTGGGCTCCTGCCGGTATAAGCTGGCGGACCCGGCGAAGGACGATAAGGATTACCGCCGCATCCTGGAGATCTTCAAAAAGTACGATGTGCGCTATTTCTTCTATATCGGCGGGAACGACAGCATGGATACCTGCGATAAGGTCAGCCGCTTCATGGCCTCCTCCGGCTGGGATTGCCGGGTCATGGGTATCCCCAAGACCATCGACAATGACCTGAACGGCACGGACCACTGCCCGGGCTTCGCCAGCGCGGCGAAGTTCATCGCCACCTCCTGCATGGAGATGAGCCGGGATGCCGGGGTGTACGACTATCCCACCGCCACGGTGGTGGAGATCATGGGCCGGAATGCCGGCTGGCTGGCGGGCTCCGCCGCCCTGGCCTCCCTGTACGGGGACGGGCCGGATCTGGTCTATTTGCCGGAGCTGCCCTTCGACCTACAGGCCTTCATCAGGCGGGCCGGGGAGGTGCTGGAGCAGAAGGGAAATCTGTTCGTGGCGGTGAGCGAGGGCATCCGGGACAAGAACGGGGTGTTCATTACCGATTATGCCGCCAAAGGGGCGGAAGGGAAGGACGCCTTCGGCCATGTGCAGCTGGGCGGACTGGCGGTTTGGCTGGCGGGTGAGCTGAAGCAGACCTTCGGGATCAAGACCCGGGGGGTGGAGCTGAGCCTCCTGCAGCGCTGCGGGGCCCACCTGGCCTCCCGCCGGGATATCGAAGAGGCCATGGAGGCCGGGAAGCGGGCGGTGGAAGCCGCCCTCAACGGGGAAAACGGCAAGATGGCGGCCTATACCCGGGAGCTCGTGAACGGCGAAGTCGTCACCGGCTATGCCCTGGTGCCCCTCACCGAGGCGGCCAACTTTGAAAAGAAGGTGCCGGTGGAGTGGATCCTGCCGGAGGGCGCCGGGGTGACCCGGGAATTCGTGGATTACGTCCTGCCCCTGATCCAGGGGGACTCTGGCCGGGAGACCGTGGACGGCCTGCCCCGGTTCACCAGACTGAAGCAGATCCGGGCGTAAACCTCATCTTCAAAACCGGTACGGGGCGAAGGGGATCCTATCCCTTCGCCCCGGATCATTTTTCTTCGGTTCAGCCGAACAAGTTGGCGAATTCCGCCAGGGGCTGGACCACGTCGGCCAGGTCGCTGATGGCCTGATTCAGCTTCTCAAAGTCGATCTGACTGATATCCCGGATGCCGTTGTTCAGGGATTCGATGTCCATCTCCCCGAGGCGCGCCGCCGCGTCGCCCAGGGCTTCGGCGTTTTCCACCAGGCTGTCCAGCTGCCCCATGGTCCTGTCGAAGCCGGAGAGGGCATCGGTAAGGCTGTCCAGCTGCCCCATGGCGCCTTCCGCGGCGGAGAGGGCGGTATCCAGGCGGTCCAGCATTCCCGCGGCGTTTTCCAGCTCCGTGAAGGCGGCGTCCAGCCTGCCCAGGGCAGCCGCGGTCCGGGGCAGGACCAGCAAGGCCGCCAGGATCGCCAGCGCCGCGACCAGCAGGCAGACGAGGGCGACGAAGCGGGAATGGCGCAGGGCTTTGCGCTGCCCCTTCACCAGGGCTTCCAGCAGCTCCCGGGCTGCATACCCGGTCTTGTTTTCCATGGTCTTTCTCCTTCCTGTTTCCTGATCAGTCAATTCTGCGCCGGACACAAGAGATCACGTCAGCCACTTTACCTTCATGACAAAGTTCTTCGCGTTTTGATATCCGGCCTTGCCGTAGTAATGCTCATGCATTTCATCTGCCACAGCCTGGAGCTCCACGCAGGCCGCGCCCCGGGCTTTGACCCGCGCCTCCAGCTCTCCCAGAAGCCGACTGCCCAGACCCGCTCCCTGCCGGTCTCCGGCAATGACGATCTCCTCTAAAGTATAGCCGGTAAGGTCGTCATACGGTTTGAAATACCCTATGGCGAAGCCGATGGGCTGACCGTCCTCCTCCAGGAGCAGACCGTAGGCGTCCCGGATGGTCAGAACCTGGCAGATGCGCTTTTCCGCCGTTTCCTCCGTCCAGCAGCCTCCCTCATGACCGTTGTACCAGTCCAGGTACAGCGGCAGCAGGGCGGGGATATCCTCTGCGGTGAGCTCCCGCATGTGTATGCCTGCGTTTTTCCGTCGGTCCAGCTCCATATACACGCCCGCCTCTGTCCGTTCAACCTCCCGGAAGCCGCATTTCTCGTACACATGGATCGCCCGGGTGTTGTAAGGATAGGCTTTCAGAAAGATCCGCCGGAGACCCAGCTCCTGCACGGCATATTCCGCGACTCGTCTGACGGCCTCGGTGCCGTAGCCCATATCCTGCTTGGCCGCCGTGATGGCGATCCCCAGCTCCGCCTCGTCGCCGGTCGGGTCCATGAGCTCGATGTTCCCGATGAACTCTCCGGTCCTCCGATCGACCATGGAAAAGAGAAGCGCCTTTTCCTCCCGCTTTCCCCGGACCCAGGCCAGTTCCTTTTCCGGGGGTGTGAGCTTGTCCGGCCTGCCGATGAACCGGCCCACCCGCTCATAGTCGTTCACCAGGGCCAGATAATCCTCCAGAAGCTCCTCCGATACCTGAGCAAAGTCAATATTCTCCGAAGAAAAAAGAATGTTCAGCATTTTGATTCCTTTCCGAAAGATACAGCCGGACGGTCCACGGACCGTCCGGCTGTGAACAACATGGCAAAGCCTTATTTTACCTTGACCGGCTTCTTGCCCCGGAGCAGGTTCCACAGGGGGCCTGCCACGCAGGTGGAGCTGTAGCAGCCGGAAATGACGCCCACCATAATGGGGAAGGCGAAATTCCGGATGGAGCTGACCCCCAGGATCAGCAGCAGCACGATGGGGAGAAGGGTGGTGACGGTGGTGCCCAGGCTGCGCCGCAGAGTACGGCTGATGCTCCGGTCCACCACCTGGGCGAAGTCCTCATGGCCGCCGGTACGCTTGACCTCCTCCCGGATGCGGTCGAAGATGACGATGGTGGCGTTGATGGAATAGCCGATGATGGTGAGAGCCGCGGCGATGAAGTTCATGTTCAGGGAGATGCGGAAGATCACGTAGCAGCTCAGCATCACCAGCAGGTCATGGATAAGGCAGATCACCGCCGCCAGACCGGAGCGGATCTCGAAGCGGACGCTGATATAGATCAGGATCAGTGCCGCCGCCAGAAGGGAGGCCACGAAGGCCGCTTCGGTGATATCCCGTCCCACGGAGGCGGAGACGAAGTCCGAGCTCTCCAGAACCACATTATCCGCGCCGTAGAGCTCCGCCAGGCCGGCGCCGATGGCGTCCCGCTGCTGGGTGTTGAGCTCCTGGATCTTGATGGTGACGCTTCTGCCGTCGTTGCCCGTTCGGACCACGGAGCTGGGACGCACCCCGGTGGCGTCCGCCACCATGCTTGCCACCTCGGCGGAGACCTGGGCGTCCACTTCCCGGCCGATGCTGTACTGGATGGTGACGCCGCCCACGAAGTCGATATCCAGGTTGAAGAGGCTCACCCCGAAGGGAAGGAGCACCAGGGCCACGATGGCGGTGGCGCACAGGACGATGGAGATGAGGGTGAAGAGCTTCCCCTTGCTGACGAAGCGCCTGAGCTTCCCGTAGCTGGGCTCCGGATCCTTGGGGTCGTACTTCCGGGAAAGGCCGTACTGCCAGGGATCGTATTTCCGCAGGGCGGAGAAGGCCTTCAGGATGACCCGGGTGACCACCAGCATGCAGATCATGCTGAGCACCACGCCGATGAGCAGGGTCTTGGCGAAGCCCAGGATGGTGCCGGTGCCCTTCCACAGCAGGACGAAGCCCGCGATCATGGTGGTGATGTTGGAGTCCAGAATGGCGGTAAAGGCCCGCTTGTAGCCCGCGTCGATGGCGCTGCGCAGGGTCTTGCCCGCGATCAGCTCCTCCCGTATGCGCTCATAAATGACCACGTTCGCGTCTACCGCCATGCCGATGGTAAGGATGATGCCCGCGATGCCGGGCAGGCTCAGGTTCAGGTGGAGGGCGGACATGACCACGCAGAACAGGGCGATATACAGGATAAGGGAGAGGTCCGCCACGATGCCGGGGATGCGGTAGACCACCAGCATGAAGACCATGACGATGGCGACGCCGATGAGGCCGGCGATGACGGCGGTCTCCAGACTCCGCTCGCCCAGGGAGGCGCCCACGGCCTGGAGCTTCGTATCCTTCAGCTCAAAGGGGAGGGAGCCGGAGTTGATGATGCTGGCCAGGTACTTGGCGTATTCCATGTTGGCGTCGCTGCCCAGCTGGATCAGCGGTTCATCCGTATCGATGCCGCTCTCGGCGTATTCCGCCTTCACGGAGGGGGCGCTGATGATCTTGTCGTCCAGGACGATGGCCACATAGCGCATATCCTCGTTGATCAGGTTGGCCACCGCCTTGGTGCCGTCCCTGAACTTGGCGTGACCCTCCGGCGTGAGCTTCAGGGTGACGCAGTACTCATAGATGCCGCCGGTGCCGGAGGGGAGATAGGCGGCGGTGGCGGATTCGATATCCCGCCCGTCGATGATCACATTGTCCTCGTAGTCCACGAACTGGATCACGGCAGTGGCGCCCAGCATCTGGACCGCCTGCTCCGGGTTGGTCACATTGGGGATCTCCACGGTGACGCCCCGTCTGCCGTTGAGGTAGACGCTGGCCTCGGTATAGCCCAGGGAATTCAGCCGCTCCCGGAGCATGGCCTGAACGGCGTCCATGGACTTGGACAGATCCTCGTCGGTCATGCCTTCGGGTACCACGGCCTCATAGGTGATCTCGGAGCCGCCCACCAGGTCCAGGCCCAGGGTGATGCCGTCCTTCAGGGGATCGATATCCAGAGGGCCCAGGTCCAGGCCGAAGAACACGGCGAAGGCCAGAATGGCGATGATCAGAACGACGGCGGCGATAGTCAGAATACACTTTTTCATTGAACCGTTCTCTTCTTTGCTTATTTATTCTCCCGATTGGAGGCGTCCCGGAAGCTGGAGCGGGACTGGCGGATGGCGGTGAGGGACTCGACGATGCTCTCCTCCGTACGCCGCAGCAGATCATCCGCATAGCTGCTGGAGGCGTCCCGCAGGTCGTTGGCCTTGCTCTCCGCTGCGGTGATGATCTCCCGGGCCCGCTTCCGGGCCTCCTGCACCACGTTTTCCTTCTCCACCATGCGCCGGCATTCGTCGCCGGCCTCCTGGCGCATTTGCTCCACCTCTTCCCGGGTCTGGCGGATGAATTCCGCCTTGCCGCTGATGAGGCGCTTCGCCTCCGTCACCTCCGCGGGGAGCTGATTCTTGATCTCCTCCAGAAGGGCCAGAGCGTTATTCCGGTCCAGAATGCATTTTTCCGTGCTCAGGGGCAGGGACCAGGCGTCCTTGATCAGGGTGTCCAGCTGGTCGATGAGTTCATTGATCCCGCTTGCCATGGTCAGAATCCGTCCTTTCTTCCTTATATTTCGCTTCGATCTCCCCGATGATCTCCCGGGGGGCAAAGGCGGACAGGTCTGCGCCGAACATGGCCAGTTCCTTCACCGCGCTGGAGCTCAGGTACATGTACTTTTCGCTGGCGGCCAGAAAGAAGGTCTCCAGCTCCGGGTACAGCCGCTTGTTCATCAGGGCCATCTGGCATTCCTTTTCGTAGTCGGATACCGCCCGGAGGCCCCGGACGATGACGCTGGCCCCGACGCTCCTGGCATACTCCGCCACCAGAAGGTTGGACTGGTCCACCTCCACGTTGGGAAAGCGCTGGGTGACCAGGCGCACCTGCCTCAGCCGTTCCTCGGGGGTAAACAGGGGTTTTTTGTCTTTGTTGAACATGATGCAGACAATGAGCTTGTCGAAGACCCGGGAGGCCCTCTTGATCATATTCAGGTGCCCCAGAGTGATGGGGTCAAAGCTGCCGGTGTAGATCGCAGTGATCAATCTTCCCTATCCTCATTTCTTGTAAAGGTGGTGATCCGGACCTTTCCATAACGATAACTCCTGAGCTTCCTGTAGGGAAGCCCCGGAGAGTCCGGCTCCAGCTCCGCCGGAGTTTCAACCACCATTATACCACCGGTCTGGAGTTTGTCAAAATGTTTTATCCCCTGCAGGATCTCCCCGTACAGTCCGCTGCGGTAGGGGGGGTCGATGAAGATGAGGCCGTAGGTTTCCCGGCCCTCCAGAAAGCGCAGGGCGTCCCCCTGGATCACCGTGCCGGAAAAGCCGCATTTCTCCAGGTTGGCCTTCACCAGGCGGACCGCCTCCCGGCTCTCGTCCACAAAGGTGCATTTCTCCGCCCCCCGGGACAGGGCCTCGATCCCCAGCTGCCCCGTTCCGGCGAACAGATCCAGGACGGTCCTGCCCTCCACATCCCCCTGAAGGATGTTGAATATGGCTTCCTTCACCTGGTCCGTGGTGGGGCGGATATCCATGCCCGCGGGCTCCAGGAGCTTCCGTCCCCGGGCCGTGCCGGTGATGACTCTCATGCTTTTTCCTCCTCCCCGGCTGCGCCGGTCTCCTCATGAAAATGCCGGTAGACCGCTGCCGCCGCATTCCTGGGCACGATCTTCGCCAGCTCCTCCTCCGAGGCGGCGGCAATGGCCTTGATGGATCTGAATTCCTTCAGCAGATCATTCCGCCGCTTCTCCCCCACGCCGGGGATGCCGTCCAGCCTGGAGCCGATCCGCTTGGACCGGAGGCTGCGCTGGTAGGTGATGGCGAAGCGGTGGGTCTCCTCCTGCACCCGGCCGATCCAGGCAAAGGCGGCGGGGTTCCCCTCCAGGCCGATCTCCCCGCCTCCGGGCTCCGCCAGGGCCCGGGTGCGGTGCTTATCGTCCTTCACCATGCCCAGCACCGGGATATCCAGGTCGAACGCCCGGAGCACCTCCAGGGCGGTGCGGGCGTGAACGCTGCCCCCGTCGATGAGGAACAGATCCGGCAGGAGGGCGAACTTCTCGTTCCCCTCCCGATACTCCGTCAGGCGGCGGGTCAGGGTCTCCCGCATGCTGGCATAGTCGTCCGCCCCGGTGACGGTCTTCATTTTGAACCGGCGGTAATCCCGCTTCAGGGGGCGGGTATCCGTGAATACGGTCATGGAGGCGACGATGTCGTCGTTCCCCAGGTTGGAGATATCGTAGGCCTCCACCCGCCGGGGGAGTCGGGGCAGGGCGGCGGCATTCTGCAGCCATTTCAGGATGGCGGAGATCCGCTCCTCCCGGTCCGTCTCCCGCTCCACCTCCTGCCGGGCGTTCAGCTGGGCGGTCTCGGCCCGGAGGCGCATGTCCCCCCGCTTCGGCACGGTCAGGGTCACCCTCCGGCCGTAGGTCTCGGTGAAGAGCCGGGCCAGCTCCTCCCCGTCCTCCGGCTCAACGGGCAGAAGGATGCGGGGAGGGCAGCAGCCCCGGACGGCGTAATACTGCCGCAGAAGGGCGCTGAGGACCTCGCCGTCGCTCTCCTCCATGGGGATCTCCAGCAGGGACAGGTCCTTGTCCAGCAGCTTGCCGCCGATATAATGGAGCACGGTGAAGCAGCATTTGGCGGCGCCCCGGTGGAAGCCCACGGCGTCCGTATCCGCCATGGCGCCGGAGACGGCCAGCTGCTTTTCCCCCAGGCTGCGCACAGCCTTCAGCCGGTCCCGGAGCATAGCCGCCTGCTCGAAGCGCAGCTCCTCCGCCGCGGCCTCCATCTCCTCCTGCAGCTCGGCCTCCAGCTCCCCGGTGCGCCCCTCGAATACCAGAACGGCGGCGTTCATCCGCCGGCGGTATTCCTCGCTCCCCGGCTGACCGGTGCACCAGCCCTGGCAGAGGCCCATGTCCTTGTTCAGGCATGGGCGGCCCTTCCCCAGGTCCGCCGGGAAGCGGCGGGAGCAGGAGGGGAGCAGCAGGGCCCGGCTCACGGCGCTGATGGCGGAAAACAGCGTCGTCCGGCTGCCGAAGGGGCCCAGGTACCGGGCGCCGTCCTTCTCCGGCCTGCCCGCCACCCGGAAGACGGGATACTCCTCCCGTGGGTCGTAGCGCAGATAGGGGTAGCCCTTGTCGTCCTTCAGCAGGATGTTGTACCGGGGCTTATGGAGCTTGATGAGCTGGTTTTCCGTGATCAGGGCCTCGAACTCGCTGCGCACCATGATCACGTCGAAGTGGTCCACGTGGGAGACCATCACCTCGGTCTTGGGGCTGTGGGAGCCCTCCCGGAAGTAGCTCACCACCCGGTTCTTCAGGGCCTTGGCCTTTCCCACGTAAATGACCTCGCCCCGTTTGTCCATCATGATATAGACTCCGGGCTGCAGCGGCAGCGCCAGCGCCTTTTCCCGAAGCTCGTCTCTGGTCATTCCACACCCGTCCCGTCAAAGGCGGGGACATAGGTCCCCTCCGCCGCGCCGGGCTCCTGGAGGTAGCCGTCCCGGATGCCCAGCATATAGAGATAATCCCGTATTTCGCCGTATTCCTCCTGGGTGAGGGTCCGGCCCGGCCCCCCCAGCCCATTGGGGGTATACTGGGCCATGAGGCTCAGCAGAGCCTTTCCCCGGCCGAAGGTATCGGAAAACCATTCCAGCACGCCCTTGGCATTGGAGAGGTACCCCGGCAGCACCAGATGGCGTACCAGCACCCCCCGGGTCAGGAGGCCGTTTTCGTCCAGGACGTAAGGCCCTGTCTGCCGGTACATCTCCCGGATGGCCTCGTCCGCCCGAGCAAAATAATCCGGCGCGGCGGAAAGGACCCGGGCGGGCTCTTCCTCCGCGTACTTCATATCCGGCAGCCAGACGTCTACCTTTCCCTCCAGCATCCGGAGGGTATCCGGGGATTCGTACCCGCCGCAGTTCCATACCACGGGGATGCCGATGGGCTGCTCCAGCGCCTCCGCGATCACCCGGGCATAAGGGGTTGGGGTCACCAGGTTCAGGTTGTGCACCCCCGTGTCCCGCAGGCGGAGGAATACGGCCCGGAGCCGGTTGGCGTCCAGGGGCTTTCCCCGGATCTCCCGGCTGATCTCCCGGTTCTGGCAGTAGACGCAGCCCAGATTGCAGCCGGAGAAGAACACCGCCCCGGAGCCCCGGGTCCCGCTGATGCAGGGCTCCTCCCAATCGTGCCGGGCGGCCCTCGCCACATGGGGAAGGGCGGGACAGCGGCACCAGCCAAGATTCCCCGCCTCCCGGTCGGCCCCGCAGCTTCTGGGACATAAATCACATTTCATGGCGATATTATAGCGAATCCGTATGGCTTTGGCAATTCCTCAGGAGCGGCGGGAGGGAACTCTGCCTCCCCTGAAAGGGGAGGGGGGACCGGGAAGCGGTGGAGAGGTCCTGCACTACGTTCCGCTCTCCCACTTCCGCTCCAACTCCAGCAATGCGGCAAGCTTGTCTTCGTTTCCCCGCCGCGTCAGGCGTTCTTTTACCGCTCGGTGAATGGACATGCATACACCCTCAAAAGATGCGGCAACATCGTGATTTGCGTACCGCAGAATTTCCAGACCGTGCTTCTGCAGGATCTCGGAGCGCAGCGTATCATACTTTACAGCCGCTTCCTCGCCGTGCTGATCGCCGTCCAGTTCGATCACGATCCCTGCCTCTGAGCAATAGAAATCGACAATATACCGATCGATCGGCCTTTGTCGGTAAAAGTGGACCGGATAGGTTTTGAGGAAATCGTACCACAGGTGTTTTTCCTGTTTTGTCATCTCCCGGCGCAAGGCTTTGGCCTTGTTCAGATTCCCGGGATTGTAACCGGTGTAATGACGATCCGGCATGGTGTTCTCCTCAAAAAGTTCCTTCAACCCGGTATATGCGTTGGGGATACCTCTCAGTCAGCCGCCTTGCGGGAGACGGCGTCTGCCAGCTCCCCTTTCAGGGGAGCCTGTCGCTGCGGCGGGAGGGGACTCTGCCTCCCCTGAAAGGGGAGGGGGGACCGGGAAGCGGTGGAGAGGTCCTGCACTACGTTCCGCTCTCCCACTTCCGCTCCAACTCCGCGGGAGACGGCGTCTGCCAGCTCCCCTTTCAGGAGAGCCTGTCGCTGCGGCGGGAGGGAACTCTGCCTCCCCTGAAAGGGGAGGGGGGCCGCGAAGCGGTGGAGAGGTAATACCTGGCGATGGCAGTCAGGCGCTGTTTCAGCCACGAATCCCGCAAGTCCGTTGATTGCGGGCTATGATTTGCAGCAGTTGTCGTTGCGGAGCCCCGAAAGGGGCTGCGGCAATCCGTTTCCCCGTCTTACGGAAAACGATCCATTAAAAAGTCAGCGTCTAAAGCGGATACTCATATACGCGGAATACCTGATCCTCCGTGTTATGGGCGTACGTGAATCCCAGCTTCTCATACAGCCGGATGGCCGCGGCATTCTCCGGCGCCACATGGATCCGAAGAAGCGGGAACCGGCCATCCCGGCGGAATACCTCGATGATCTGCCGGATCGCTTCCGCGGCGCAGCGCTTCCGCTGATGCTCCCGATCGATCAGCAGATTGGTGAATTCGTAATACCCCTCATGCAGGGTGAAATCCAGGCGGACCATGCCCACGACCGTTTCGCCGCTGTAAATGGCATAGAGTCCGCAGTGCTGCCGCAGGGGAGTATAGGCGGTCTCCAATAAGGACCAGATGGGAGAATTGGTGAACTGCCGCTGCTCGGGCGTACACTGCAGGGAAGCGCAGGCTTCCACGCTGTTTTCATCCACGGGTCTGATGGTGATCATGGGGCCTCCTTGCGGGCGAACCGCTGTCTGCGCTCCCGCCTTGCCGAATACCGACCCGATCCGTCACACCCGGACCTGGCCGGAGCCGAAGATCATATACTTGGTGCTGGTGAGCTCCCGCAGGCCCAGGGGTCCCCGGGCATGGAGCTTCTGGGTGGAGATGCCGATCTCCGCCCCCAGACCGAATTCGCCCCCGTCCGTGAAGCGGGTGGAGGCATTGTGGTATACCGCCGCCGCGTCCACCCCCCGGAGGAAGCGCTCCGCCGCGGCCTCGTCCGCCGTGACGATGCATTCGCTGTGCTTGGTGCCGTATCTCCGGATATGGCGCATTGCCTCCTCCAGGCTGTCCACCACCCGGGCGGCCAGGATATAATCCCCGTACTCCCGGCCCCAGTCCTCCTCGGTTGCCGGGACGGCGGAGGGCAGCATGGCGCAAACGGCCTCGTCCCCCCGGATCTCCACGTTTTTCCGGGCCAGGGAGGCGGCCATCTTCGGGATGAAGGCCGGGGCGATTTCCCGGTGGATCAGCACGCATTCCGCCGCGTTGCATACGGAGGGGCGGGAGGTCTTGGCGTTGTACAGGATCTCCGCCGCCATGTCCAAATCGGCGGCCTTGTCCACGTACACGTGGCAGGTGCCCGCTCCGGTCTCGATCACCGGGACCTTGGCGTTTTCCACCACCGCCCGGATGAGGCCTGCCCCGCCCCGGGGGATGAGCAGGTCCACATAGCCCTTCAGCTCCATGAGGGCCCTGGCGCTCTCCCGGCTCTCGCAGTCCACCAGCTGGACGCAGTCGGCGGGCAGGCCCGCCCGGGCGAGGGCGGCGCGCATGATCTCCGCCAGGGCAATGTTGGAGAACTTCGCCTCCTTGCCGCCCCGGAGGAGGACGGCGTTGCCGCTTTTCAGGCAGAGGGCGGCGGAGTCCACGGTCACGTTGGGCCGGGCTTCGTAGATCACGGCGATGACCCCCATGGGCACGCTGATCTTCCGGATGAGCAGCCCATTGGGCCGCGTGGTCTCCTCCAGGAGCCGGCCCAGGGGATCCGGCAGGGCGGCGGCGGCCCGGACCCCGTCGGCGCAGCCCCGGATCCGCTCCGGAGTCAGCAGGAGCCGATCCAGCAGGGCCTGCCTCAGGCCCGCCTCCCTGCCCAGGGCCATATCCTTCTCATTGGCCGCCAGAATGGCGGCGGTATTCTCTTCCAGCGCGGAGGCGATGGCCTCCAGCGCGTCGTTCCGCGCCTTTTCCGAGGTGCCCGCCAGGATGACGGCGGCGCCCTGCGCTCTGCGTCCCAATTCTTCCAGCATGTGATTACTCCTTTCCCAGGAACCGGGTCCCCAGGTCCGCCCCGTCCCGCAGACGGTAGATGGCCTTGGGATCCGCTCCGTTCAGCACATAGGTGTCGATCCCCGCGGCTGCCGCGATCTCCGCCGCATGGACCTTGGTGACCATGCCGCCGGTGCCCTGGCCGGATATCGCTCCGCCGGCGCAGGCTCTGATCTCCTCCGTGATCTCCCGTACCAGGGGGATGCGCTCCGCCTTCGGATCCGTCTCCGGATTGGCGGTATAGAGCCCGTCCGTCTCCGTGAGGATCACCAGGGCGTCTGCCCGGATGAGCACCGCCACCACGGCGGAAAGACTGTCGTTATCCCCGTAGACGATCTCCTCCACCGCCACGGCGTCGTTCTCGTTGATGATGGGCAGCACCCCCATGCGGAAGAGCTGGTCGAAGGTCTGCACCAGGTTCCCGTGCCGCCGGGGATCCTCCACATCCTCCCGGGTGATGAGGAGCTGGCCCACATTATAGCCATATTGGGCGAAGAGCTTATCATAGATATACATGAGCTCGCATTGGCCCACCGTGGCGGCGGCCTGCTTCCCGGCGGTATCCGCCGGACGCTCCCGGAGGCCCAGCTTGCCAACCCCCACACCGATGGCGCCGCTGGTCACCAGGGCGACCCGGATGCCCTCGTTCATGAGGTCCGCCAGCACCTGCACCAGCTCCTCCAGCCGCCGCAGGTTCAGCTTGCCGCTGCGGTGGGTGAGGGTGGAGGTGCCCACCTTGAAGACGATGCTTTTCGCTTCCTTCAGCATGTTTCGTTTCCCTCCCCCTCCGGCTCCGCCCCCAGGCGGCAGCCGCAGTAATCCTGACGGTAGATTCCCAGCTCCCGGCACAGGGCCACGGAGCGGCGGAACCCATCCTTTTTCTTGAAATCCGCGTAGAACCAGGGCACCCCGCAGGCCCTGGATACGGCCTCCCCCACGCCGTTCACCAGCGTCGGATCCTTTCTGGGCCCCACGGTGAGGGTGGTGCCGAAATAGTCGTAGCCACCCTCGGCGGCGAGGCGGCCGGTCTCCTCCAGCCGGAGGCGGATGCAGACGGCGCAGCGGGATCCCCCCTCCGGTTCCTTCTCCAGCCCCCGGACCTTCTCCTGGAACAGGACGTTATCCCAGGGGCCCTCCAGCAGGGTGAAGGGGTAGCGCCGGAGCTTTTCGAATTCCGCCAGCCGCCTTTCGTATTCCTCCCGGGGCATGGTGTTGGGATTATAGTAATACAGGGTCAGGCTGCAGACCTCGCTCAGCCTTTCCAGCACCACGCTGGAGCAGGGGGCGCAGCAGGCCTGCAGCAGGATCCTGGGTCTTCGTCCCGCTTCCTTTTCCCTCCTGAGGATCTCCTCGCATAAAATCGCATAATTCATAGGCACAAGATAGCACATCCGGCTTGAAGTCGCAAGATGAATGGTGTATAATTTCTCATTCAAATCGGACCTGCAGGCGCGGCGTACACCCCCAGGGGAATCACGCCGTGCCCGTATGCCGTTGCCCTGAAGGAGTCTGTTTATGTATGGTCTGACCCACGCCCTCATGGGCGAGAAGGGGTTCAAGGAGCTGATGCAGCGGGTGGAATACGGCGGCTGTCCCGCCGTGTACAGCGGCCTCAGCCCCATCCACAAAAGCCATGTCGCCGCCGCCCTCCGCCGGGAGAGCGGGCGCCCCCTTGTGCTCATCTGCCCGGATGAGCTGGAGGCGGAGCGGATGCGGGGGGACCTGGAGACCCTGTGCCAGGAGGAGGTCTGGCCCCTCTACGGCCGGGAGTTCACCTTCTTTCATGCGGACAGCGTCTCCCGGGAGGGGGAGCAGACCCGGCTCCGCACCCTGCTGGCTCTCCTGCGGGAGCGGGCGGGGGTGGTGGTGACCACCCCGGATGGGCTCATGCAGCGCACCCTTCCCCCTGCGCGGCTGGACTCCGCCTGCGCCGAAGTGCGCCAGGGCGGGGAGGAGGGGCCGGAAAGGCTGACGGAAGCTCTGCTCCTCTGCGGCTATCAGCGGTATGACGCGGTGGAGGGCCCGGGGCAGTTTGCCCGCCGGGGCGGCATCGTGGATTTCTTCAGCCCCGCGGCCTCGCTTCCCGTGCGCTGCGAGTTTTTCGGGGATGAGCTGGACGCCATGGGCTATTTCGATCCGGAGACCCAGCGGCGGACGGAGAACCTGCGTCAGACGGTTCTGCTCCCCGCCGCCGAAGCCCTTCCCGCCCTGGCGGAGGGGGGAGAGGAAGGCCTGGCGGACCGGCTGGAGGACCTGCTGAAGCGGGTCCAGCGGCGAAAAAGCCCCTCCCGGGAGCTGATCCGGGTGATGACGGAGGATCTGGAGCGGCTGCGGCAGCGGCTGCCCCTGAATTCCGCGGATAAATACATGGCCCTGAGCTTTCCCCGCATGACCTGCGGCGCGGATTATATCCCCGCGGACGCGGTGGTCCTGATGGCGGAGCCCGCCGCCTGCGCCGAGCGGGGGAAGAACTGGCTCTGGCAGCTGGGGGAGGATACGGCCACCCTGCTGGAGAGCGGACAGCTGGAGGGGAGCCTGGCGGAATTCTGCCGCTCCTGGGAGGAGGTCTGCGACGGCCTCCGGGATTATCCCCTGGCCTACCTGGACAGCTTCCGGGGCAGCGCCTATCCCCTGGCCCCCCGGGGTCTGCTGGACCTCACCGCCAAACAGCTCCCCAGCTACGGGGGCAGCCTGTCCACCGCGGCGGAGGATATCCGCCATTACCTGGGAGATAAGTACCGGGTGGCGGTGCTCTGCGCCGACCGGCGGAAGGCGGATATCCTGCGGGATTACCTGGCGGACCGGCAGATCCCCGCCGCCGTGGACGAGGCCCTGGCGGACCTGGGGAAGCCCGGGGAGTGCCGCATCGCCGTGGGGGCGCTTTCCGCGGGGGCGGAGTATCCCGCCGTCCGCCTGGCGGTGATGACGGAGGGCCAGTTCACCCAGCGTTATCGGCAGAGCGCCCCCAGGCGGAAGGGCAGCTCCAACCGGCAGAAGCTCCAGAGCTACACGGATCTGAGCCGGGGGAACCTGGTGGTGCACGAGACCCACGGCATCGGCCGCTTCCTGGGCATCGAGCGCCTCCAGACGGACGGGGTATATAAGGATTATATCAAGATCGCCTATGCGGGGACGGACGTGCTCTATGTGCCCGCAACCCAGCTGGATATGGTGTCCAAATATATCGGCACCGGGGGTGAGGACGCCCCGGCGAAGCTCTCCAAGCTGGGGGGCACGGACTGGGTCAAGGCCAAGACCCGGGCCAGAAGGGCGGCCAAGGACCTGGCGGAAGGGCTCATCAAGCTCTATGCGGAGCGGAGCCGCCGCCCCGGCTACGCCTTCGGGCCGGATACCGTCTGGCAGCAGGAATTCGAGGACCGCTTTGAGTACAGCGAGACCCAGGACCAGCTCCGGGCGGCGGCGGAGATCAAGGCGGATATGGAGAAGCCCGCCCCCATGGACCGCCTCCTGTGCGGGGACGTGGGCTTCGGCAAGACGGAGGTGGCCTTCCGGGCCATCATGAAATGCGTCATGGATGGGAAGCAGGCCGCCGTGCTGGTGCCCACCACGGTGCTGGCCCAGCAGCATTACGTCACCGCCATGCGCCGTTTCGCGGGCCTGCCCCTGCATATCGAGGTGCTGAGCCGCTTCCGCACCGCCGGCCAGGTGAAGGAGGCCCTGCGGATGACGGCGGAGGGCAGCGCGGATATCGTCATCGGCACCCACCGGCTGCTGCAGAAGGACGTGCGTTTCCAGGATCTTGGCCTTCTGGTGGTGGATGAGGAGCAGCGCTTCGGCGTCTCCCATAAGGAACGGCTGAAGGAGCTGAGCCGGAATGTGGACGTGCTCACCCTCTCCGCCACCCCCATTCCCCGCACCCTGAACATGGCCCTCTCCGGCCTGCGGGATATGTCCACCCTGGAGGAGCCCCCTACGGGGCGGCATCCGGTGCAGACCTATGTGCTGGAGCATGATTATTCCGTCCTGGCGGACGCCATCCGCCGGGAGGTGAGCCGGGGCGGGCAGGTGTATTACCTCCATAACCGGGTGGAGACCATCGAGCGCTGCGCCGCCCGGATCCGGGAGCTGGTGGAGGGGGTCAGCGTGGCCGTCGCCCATGGGCAGATGGACGAAGCGGCCCTGAACGCCGTCATGGACCGGGTATCCTCCGGGGAGGTGCAGGTGCTGGTGTGCACCACCATCATCGAGACGGGCATCGATATCCCCAATGTGAACACCCTCATCATCGAGGATGCGGATAAGCTGGGCCTGGCCCAGCTCCACCAGATCCGGGGCCGGGTGGGGCGGTCCAGCCGCCATGCCTTCGCCTACCTCACCTTCCGGCGGGGCAAGGTCCTGAGCGAGGTGGCGAACAAGCGCCTCAGCGCCATCCGGGAGTACGCGGAGTTCAACTCCGGCTTCCGCATCGCCATGCGGGATCTGGAGATCCGGGGGGCGGGGAACCTCCTGGGGGCGGAGCAGAGCGGCTTTATGATGAGCGTGGGCTACGATATGTACCTGAAGCTTCTGGAGGAAGCGGTGCTGGAGCAGAAGGGGGAGAAGAAGCCGGTGAAGACCTCCTGCTCCGCGGACCTCTCCGTGGATGCGGGCATCCCGGAAAGCTATGTGGAGTCCCCGGAGCAGCGCATGGACCTGTACCGCCGCATCGCCCTCATCCGCAGCGAAGAGGATGCGGACGACATGACGGACGAGCTGGTGGACCGCTTCGGGGATCCTCCCCGGAGCGTGAACAATCTGATCCAGGTGGCCCTCATGCGGGGGGAGGCTGCGGAGGCGGGGATCACGGAGATCACCCAGAAATCCGGCCGGATGCTCTTCAAGGTGCAGGATTTCGATATGGAGCTGATCTCCGCCCTCTACCAGCTGCCGGATTTCCGGGGCAGGCTGAAGGTGGAGGCGGGGACCGTGCCCTGCGTGAGCCTGAAGCTGCTGACCGGGGACGTGATCGCCCAGGCGGTGAAGTTCATCCGGGCCTGGCGGGGGACGAAGAGTTGAAGCGGCTGCTGCTGCGGCGCATTCTGCCCCTGGTCCTGCTCTGCCTGGCGGCGGCGGGGCTCCTGGCCCTGTCCGAAAACAGCCGCATGACGCCGGCGGCCCGGGAGGAGAAGGTCTACTATGTGCCGGAGCGGGCTGTGGTGGCGGAGCTGGGGGGCCTTGGGCTGACCCTGGAGGAATTCCGGTACCAGGCCTGGGAGGCCCTGACCCGGGACCTGGGCAGGGATCCCGGGGAGGTAGACCTGTTCTATGACGAGACCCTGGCGGAGCAGGTGAAGGAGCTGGCCCTGCTCCGGGCCGCCCGATGGCGGGCGGTCACACTCCTGGCCCTGGAGGAGGGGATCACCGCCCCGGAGCCGGATCCGGAGATAAGGGAAGCCCTGTGCCGGGAGACCTTCGTCACCGCCTCCGTGGCGGAGAGTCTGCTGCGGGCGGAGAGCCTCTCCTCCCTTATCTACCTCCGGCGGTACGGGCCGGAGGGGAGCCTCCTGTCCGACCGGGAGGCGGTGGAGTGGGGGACGGAGAATGGCGTCCTGCGCCTGCGGGCTTTGTGGCTCAGCGGGGATCCGGAGATCTATTCCGAGGAGGAGATCCGGGGCCGATTGGAGCAGGCGGAGATCTTCGCCCGGCAGCTCCGCCGGGGGGAAGCGGATTTCGATGAGCTCTGCGACGCCTATGGGGAGGATGAACGCCTGAGCGCCGGGAGGCAGCTGGCCCCGGACTGCGGGGAGGAGGGGCTGTATGCCGCCGCCGTTTCCCTGGAGATAGGCGGCTGCGCCGCCCTCCGGCTGGAGGACGGGGTGTATCTGATCCTCCGCTGCCCGCTGGAGGCAGAGGGGGAGACCCTCACCGGGGAGGGGGCGGAGCGCCTCCGCAGTCTGGCGGCGTCCGGCCTGTTCCGCCGGGAGATCGGGGATACCGCCGCGGCGCTGGAGCGAAGGTTCACCCCGGAATGGAAGAAGCTCCGCATGGACCTGCTGTTCCGTCAGCAGGGGGATACAGAGGTGAAGGAAAATGATCTTTGAGGCGGGAAGCTGCGATATCGCCGTGATCGGCGCGGGCCATGCGGGGATCGAGGCCGCTCTGGCGGCCGCCCGCATGGGGCTGGATACGGTGCTGTTTACCATCAACCTGGACGCGGTGGGGAACATGCCCTGCAACCCGGCCATCGGCGGCACCGGGAAGGGCCACCTGGTACGGGAGCTTGACGCCCTGGGGGGCGAGATGGGCAGGGCGGCGGACGCCGCCTGCATCCAGTACCGGATGCTGAACCTGGGAAAGGGACCGGCGGTCCACTCCCTCCGGGCCCAGGCGGACCGGAAGCTGTACCAGCGGATCATGAAGCGCACCCTGGAAAGGCAGCCCCGGCTGCGGCTGAAGCAGGCGGAGATCACGGAGCTGGGTACGGAGGCCGGGCGGGTGGCCTGGGTCCGCACCGAGACGGGGGCCACCTGGCGCTGCCGGGCGGCGGTGATCTGCACCGGCACCTATCTCCGGGGCAGGACCATCGTGGGGGAGGTCATGCGGGAGAGCGGACCGGATGGGATGCACGCCGCCTCCGCCCTGACGGAGAGCCTCAAGGCCCTGGGTCTGCCCCTGCGCCGGTTCAAGACCGGGACCCCGCCCCGCATCAACGGCCTGACGGTGGACTATTCCCGGCTGGAGCCCCAGTACGGGGACCCGGCCCCGGAGCCCTTTTCCTTCACCACCGAAACGCCTTTGGAAAACCGGGCGGTATGCTGGCTCACCTACACCACGGAGGAGACCCACCGGATCATCCGGGAAAACCTCCACCGCAGCCCCCTGTTCTCCGGGGTGATCGAGGGTGTAGGCCCCCGGTACTGCCCCTCCATCGAGGACAAGGTGGTGCGCTTTGCGGACAAGCCCCGGCATCAGCTCTTCCTGGAGCCCATGGGGCTGGATACGGAGGAGGTCTATGTGCAGGGCTTTTCCTCCTCCATGCCGGAGGATGTGCAGCTCAGAATGCTCCACAGCGTCATCGGCCTGGAGCATGCGGAGATGCAGCGCCCCGCCTACGCCATCGAGTATGACTGCGTGGATCCCCTGGCCCTGCGGCATACCCTGGAAACGAAGCAGGTCCCGGGCCTCTACGGGGCGGGGCAGTTCAACGGCAGCTCCGGCTATGAGGAGGCGGCGGTCCAGGGCTTCATGGCGGGGGTGAACGCCGCCCTGGCCCTGCTGGGGCGGGAGCCCTTCACCCTGGACCGGAGCGAGGGGTATATCGGCGTCCTCCTGGATGATCTGGTGACCAAGGGCACCAACGAGCCCTATCGCATGATGACCTCCCGCAGCGAATACCGCCTCCTCCTCCGGCAGGACAACGCGGACGAGCGCATGACGGAAAAGGGCCATGCCCTGGGGCTGGTGAGCGATGAGCGGCTGGAGCAGGTGCGTGAGAAATACCGCCGGGTGGCGGCGGAGCGCAAGCGGCTGGAGCATACCCATCTGGCCCCCTCGCCGGAACTGACGGCCTTCCTGGAGGGGAAGGGCAGCGCAGTGCCCGCCTCCGGGGTCTCCCTGGCGGATCTGATCCGCCGGCCCGGGATCGGCTATGCGGACCTGTTTCCCTTCGATCCCGGAAGGCCGGAGCTGGACCGGAGCATCGGCCTGGAGACGGAGATCGGCATCAAGTACGAGGGCTATATCAAGCGGCAGGAGAAGCAGGCGGAGGAATTCCGCCGCCTGGAGCAGCGGCCTCTGCCCCCGGATCTGGATTATCTGCATATCTCCAGCCTCCGGCTGGAGGCCCGGCAGAAGCTGGACAGGGTGCGGCCGGAGAACTTCGGCCAGGCCTCCCGGATCTCCGGGGTGAATCCGGCGGATATGGCTGCCCTGATGATCTGGCTGGAGAAGGAGGGAAGATGATGGGCAAGGTTGTCCTGGGCCTCTCCGGCGGCGTGGACAGCAGCGAGGCGGCCCGCCGGCTGCGGGAGGCGGGATTTGAAGTCCTGGGGGTCTGGCTGGATCTGGGCTTCGGCAGCCCGGCGGCGGCGGAGCGCACCGCCCGGGAGCTGGGGATCCCCTTCCGGGTCTTCCCGGCGGCGGAGGCCCATGAGGTTCTGGTGCGCCGTCCCTTCGGGGAGGCCTATCTGGCCGGGCTCACCCCCAATCCCTGCGTCGTATGCAATCCCCGGGTGAAGCTCCCCTCCCTGCTGAAGGCAGCGGAGGAATGGGGGGCGGAGAAGATCGCCACGGGGCATTACGCCCGAACAGAGATCGGTCCGGAGGGCCGGACGCTTCTCCTTTCCTCCGGGGGAAGGAAGGACCAGAGCTACATGCTGGCCCTCCTGTCCCAGGCGCAGCTGAGCCGGCTCCTTCTCCCCCTGGCGGGGCTGGAGAAGGGGGAGGTGAAGGGCTCCGCCGCCTCCGCCGGCCTGGGAGCCGCCGGGGAGAAGGAGAGCCAGGATATCTGCTTCATCCCCGACGGGGATTACGGCGCCTGGCTGGAAAGCCGGGGACTCCGCCTGCCGGAGGGGGACTTCGTGGATGCCGAAGGACGGGCGCTGGGGCGGCACAGGGGCCTGCACCGGTACACCGTGGGCCAGCGCCGGGGCCTGGGGGTATCGGCGGATAGCCGCCTGTACGTGGCGGAGCTGCGGCGGGAGACGAATGAGATCCTCCTGACGTCCCGGGAGGACCTGGATACCCGGGAGGTGCTGGTGCGTGACCTGAACTGGGTCTCCGTGCCGGAGCGGATGGATCCCTTCCGGGCGGAGGTGAAGCTCCGCAGCGGCCCCCGGAAGACCGCCGCCCTGGCGGAGCCCCGGGCCGACGGGAGCCTGCTCCTGCGCTTCGATACCCCCGTGCGCCGTCCCGCCCCCGGCCAGCTGGCGGTGGGCTATGAGGGGGACCTCCTCCTCTTCGGCGGCACCATCTGCCGGGAATAAGGAAGAAAAGACGCCTGATTTGAAGCTGTTTTGCAAAAACAATATCTGTATAGATAGACAAGAAAGGGGGTGTTTTTCGTGAAGAAGACAATCGGAATGATGAATAAACTGTATTTGATTCTTTCCGTTTGCATCCTATGCTGTCTTTTTTGCTCGTGCAAAGGAACAAAACAATCAGCTAAACAACAACAGACCGTACCCGAATTGTCCTATGCGGCGGCTTGCGATCTGTTTTTTCAAGCAGACGATGTCTTTTCCTGGTATTATCTTGGAATAATGGAAGTTGATACATCCCAAGTATTCAGCAATGATTCAGGCCGCTATTATCGCTGCATTGACGAGAGGCTGCCCGAAAACTGCGATTTAGTCGGCTTGCGGCAGTATCTCCAAAACTGGTTTGCGAAGAGCTATGTCGCATCTCTCCTTCAGGAATTTGGACAATTTGCTGAAAATGATGGGGTATTATATGCTGCCGGAAATGGCTGCGGCAGCAATCCTCTTGCAGGAGAAGCCAGGGTTTCAAAAAGCATCGAGAGATTGCGTGACACGGAATTACAACTGACTGTATTGGTGGAGATCCTAGGTGATGATCTGCAGCCGACAGGAGCGGAAACAACTTATCATTTCAAACTGATTTTCGAAGACCAAAAGTGGGTTTTTCAGAATTTCGAATTTGTGCACTAAATCATCATTTGGACTGGTGACAATAACTGTTCCAGGAAACAGGCAGCTCCCAGTACGGAAATCTGATATAAAGGATAACGGGCGGCGGAGACGGGACAGCCTCCGCCGCCCCGCAGCACATGACAGGGTGTTGAAGGTGAGCGCGGTGCTGGTCTATCTGCAGATGATCGAGACGGAGGAGGATTCCTCCAAATTCGAGGCCATTTACCGGGAGTACCGGGACCTGCTCCTTTTTCTGGCGGACCGGCGGCTCCGGAATCCCCAGGACGCGGTGGGTGGGGGGCGAACCGGCGCAGCTGCTTCGCGCCCTGTCTGTCGATACGGCAAACGCGCTGATCTGGACGGATTCCGATCAAAGAGCATTCCTCCTTTCCGGTTTCGTCAGTGAGGACGACCTGATCAGGATGGCGGAGAGCGTACAAATCACTCCATGAGCGCTTTGGGGCTGCGCCTGCGGGGTAGATTGCTGAAAACAGAGGATGCTTTTTCAGAGAGGGGGCAGCACAGTCCCCTCTCTGGTCATTTCGGAGCGGAACAGACCGGCCCACTTGCGAATGGGGCCGGTTCATGCTACAATCAGGCATCCGGGAAACCAATCCTGGACCCGCGCATAGACTGACAAGAGATGGTTTTTTCTATGGGACTGAAATCGCTCCGGCGGAAGCAGGAGAAGAAAGGAGGGATCTCCGTGAATCTGACCATCGGACTGCTGGCGGACCTGGTCCTGCTGGCCATTATCCTCTGGAAGCTCATTTCCGGCGTCCGCAGCGGACTGGTGCGGATGCTGGGCGGCCTGGTATCCCTGGGCGGCGGCATCTGGGCAGGCAGCCTCCTGCGTTCCCTCCTGGCGGAGCCGGCGGCGGAGCTCTGGATCTCCCCGGCCATCGGCCGGATATTGGAGCGGGCCAAGGATAATCTGGGCCTTTCCGACCTGCTGGAGAACCTGCAGCGGATCCTGGATAATGCGGAGCTCCCCGCCTTCCTGAAGCTGAATATTCCGGAGCAGGTACGGCAGATGCAGGAAAACGGCGCCTCCGCCGTGGCGAATGCGGCGGAGCTCATCGCCCAACGGCTGGCGGGATGGCTCCTGTTTCTCCTGGGGCTTATCCTCGCCGCTCTGCTGCTGCGCCTTCTGTTCAACGGGGTGATCGCGCCCCTGATCGACCATACCCCCCTGGTGAACGAGACGAACCGGGCCCTGGGGGGCGTGCTGGGGGCGTTGATGGGGATCCTGCTGGCGGGCCTGCTCCTGTTCCTGTGCTATAAGCTCCTGCCGGTGCTGTCGGAAAAAACGGGGCGGATCTTCGCGCCGGATTCCGTGGAGGGATCCCTGCTCATGAAGCAGTATTTCCGGCTCCTGCCGGGCATTTTCCGGAGGTGAGGCTATGCCCCTTTTCCTCGTCTTCGCGTATTTGTTTTTCCTGGGCTCTGCGGCAGGCTGGGTGCTGGAGGTTTTCTTCCGCCGCTTTTTTTCCCGGGCGAACCCGGAGCGCCGGTGGATCAACCCCGGCTTCTGTACCGGACCCTGGCTTCCCCTGTACGGCAGCGGCCTGTGCATCCTGTATCTGCTCTCTTTTCTGGAGAACGCGGGCCTGATCCGGGACCCGGTGTGGAACCGGATCGGCCTTTTTGCGGTCATGGCCCTGGCTATGACCGGGATAGAGTATATCGCGGGTATCCTGGCCCTGCGGGTGGCTAAGGTGCGCCTGTGGGACTATACGGATCAGTGGGGGAATATCCAGGGGATCATCTGCCCCAAGTTTTCCCTGGCCTGGGCCGTCCTGGGCGCTCTGTACTATTTCCTGATTCACCCTCGGATCCTGGATGCGCTGGACTGGCTTTCCCGGAACCTGGCCTTCTCCTTCTTCATCGGTCTGTTTTTCGGCTTCTTTATCATCGACGTGGTGAATTCCGCCAACCTGACGGCGAAGCTCCGGCGCTTTGCCCAGGAGAATGATGTGGTGGTGCGCTTCGAGGCGGTGAAGGAGAGCATCCGGAAGAGGAAAGAGGCAGCGCGGCAAAAATACCGCTTCCTCCGACCTCTGCATACGGATGTCCCCCTGCCGGAGCTCCTGCGGGAGCTGCTGGTCACCTTTGAGGCCAGAAAGCCCCGTTTCCGCAAATAGAAGGGTTGAGGTGAATTATGGCAAGCTTTGATCGGGTGCTCCTGTTCCTGCTGGACAGCGTGGGGGTGGGCTGGCTTCCGGATGCGGAGGCCTACGGCGACGCCGGCGCCGCCACGGTGCAGCACACCCTGGAATACGATCCGACGCTGACCCTCCCCAATCTGGAGCGGCTGGGTCTCTTCGCCCTCCCCGGGCTGGAAGGCTTTTCCACCGGGATCCGCCCCGTGGGGCGGTACGGAAAATGCCGGGAGGTCTCCAAGGGGAAGGACTCCATCGTGGGCCACTGGGAGCTCATGGGCTGGCCCACCGCCCGGGCCTTCGACACCTTTCCCAACGGCTTCCCGGAGGAGCTGATTGCGGCCTTCTCCAGGGCCATCGGACGGGAGGTCCTGTGCAACGAGCAGGCCTCCGGTACGGAGCTGCTGGACCGGCTGGGGGCGGAGCATCTGCGGACGGGGCTGCCCATGGTGTACACCTCCGCGGACAGCGTTTTCCAGATCGCTGCCCATGAGTCCATCGTTCCCCCGGAGCTGCTGTATGACTGGTGCCGGGCGGCAAAGCGGGTATCCGAGGAGCTGGGCTACCAGATCGGCCGGGTCATCGCCCGCCCCTTCACGGGGGAGCCGGGAAGCTTCGTGCGCACCGCCAACCGCCATGATTTCGCCGCCCTTCCGGGCTTTACGGACCTGGACCGGCTGACGGAGGCGGGAATCCCAATCCATTCCATCGGCAAGCCCGCGGATATCTTCCCGGAGGCGCGCTTCACCAGCGCCCGGCGCACCGGGCGGAACGCCGAGGGGATCGCCGCCGCCCGGGAAGCCCTGGAGGAGGGGAAACGGGGACTCCTCTTCGTGAACCTCCTGGATTACGACCAGGTCTGGGGCCACCGGCGGGACGCTGCGGGCTACGGCAGGGGGCTGAAGGAATTCGACCAGGCCCTTCCCGGGATCCTGGACCGGCTGGGGGACCGGGACCTGCTCATCGTCACCGCGGACCACGGCTGTGACCCCACCTTCCGGGGCACGGACCACACCCGGGAATACATCCCCTTCCTGATGCTGGGCCGGAGGATCGTCCCCGGGAGCATGGGCGTCCGGGATACCTTCGGGGATGTGGGGGCCACGGTGCTGGAGGCCCTGGGGGCGGAGGCGCCGCAGGGGCGGAAAAGCGCCCTGGCGGAATGAGCGGTTCGTGATCAGTAAAGGGAAAAAGAATACGCGGTGCGGGATATTCCGCATCGCGTATTGAATATTCTCTGCCGCTATTTTTGTATCGCGTCTATCCGCCGGCTCAGGGTGGGGTGGGAATAGCTCAGCTTCACCAGAAGGGGATCCGGGGCGAGGTCTGCGAAGTTGGCCCGGGCCAGAGTCTTCAGGGCGGAGACCAGGGCGTCCCCATACCCCTCCTCCACCGCCTGGGCGTCCGCCCGGTATTCCGCCCGGCGGGAGAAATGGTTCACCAGGAGGCTGAACAGAGGGGAGACCAGGGCGAATTCGGCCGCCATGATGAGCAGGAGGGCAAAGCCGTAGTTCACCCCGGCAAAGCCGAAATCCGGGAAGAGGGCCTCCGTCCGCAGGGTGAGCCAGGCCAGCACCGCCAGCACGGCGATCTGCAGAAAGCTCAGGATCTGGTTTTTCAGGGTGTCCTTATGCAGCCCGTGGCCCAGCTCATGGGCGAATACGGCGCAGATCTCCTCCGGGGTCATGGCCTGCACCAGGGTATCGTACAGGACGATGGTCTTCATCCGGCCGAAGCCGGTGAAATAGGCGTTGGTCTTGGCGGTGCGGCGGGAGGCGTCCATCACCTGGATGGCCCGGACCCGGTAGCCGTGCTTTTCCAGCAGCCCCGTGAGCTTCTCCTTCAGCTCCCCCTCCTCCAGGGGGGTGAACCGATTGAAGACGCGGCTCAGGAGGGGATAGAGGAAGGAGATGCCCAGGATCATCAACATCATCGCCCCGGCGAAGACCAGGATGAGCCAGTCCCCCAGGGACTGATGGACGCCCATGAGCAGGGCGCCGATCCCCGTCATCACCACCAGGGAGATGAGGAAGCTCTTGGCCTGATCCGCCCAGAAGGTCTTTTGGGAGGAGCGGTTGAAGCCGTATTTCTCCTCGATCACCATGGTCCGGCAGTACTCCGCCGGGAGCTGGAGCAGGGAGGCCAGGGCGGAGAGGAGCAGCACAGAAAACAGCTGCAGGAACAGGTCCTCCGGGAAGAGCCGGGCAAAGGCGGCGTAGGCGTTGAACAGGATCAGCAGGAAATCCGGGATGAAGCCCAGGGTATGGGAGATCAGGCTCAGGCGGCAGGTCTCCCGGTGGTACTCCCGCCATCTGGCATAGGTCTCCGGATCGTATACGTCCCTGACGTTCTCCGGAATGGGGTTCCGGCCGGAGCGGGACTCCATGAGCCGCAGCAGGAGCCCATACAGGTATACCAGGGCCAGAATGATCAGGGCGATGGTCTTGTACATGGCGTTCAGGCCTCCAGCACCTGCTCCGTGAGCCAGCTCATGATCCCGTGCTCATCATGATAGGTGGGCACCCAGGACATGTGGTTCTGGGAGAACAGCTCCGGGTAGGAGAGGTCCGGGTCCACTGCGATGCCGTATTTCTGCAGCTCCTCCGGGCTGTACAGGGTCAGATGTGCGTCCTTATTTCCTGCGTCCTTGAGGGCCAGGATCCCGTCCACGATGTACTTATGCCGGTAGATGGTGTGATCCACATAGCTGGTGGCGATCCACAGCTTCGCGTGAATGAGGCCCTTCAGGATGCCGAAGGTCTCCGGGGTCATGGTGGGGCAGACGGGCACCGCCGCGGCGAAGAGCCCCGCGCCCACGCTCATGGCCCGGAGGGTGCCGGCGCCGCCCATGGACATGCCGGTGACGTAGATCCGCCGGGGATCCACCCGGCCGTCCGCGATCATGCCCCGGATCAGGTCGCACACCTCCCCCAGGTACCGGCGGGACCAGCCGAAGTCCCCATCCTGGTCGCTGTGGGCGAAGTCGATCTTCCCGATGCGCCCAACCATCATGGAGAAATCCGGCTCCCGGGCCTGGGGGGCGAGGATATAGAAATCGGAGTACCTTTTGGCAAAATGGTTGCAGCTGTAGTCCGCCGCGATATGGGTGATGTTGTCCGTTCCCCCGTTTCCGCCTCCGTGGAGGAAGAGGATCATGGGCCGGGGCGTCGAGGCCTTGGGGGAATACAGGCGGTAGAGCACGTCCCCCGCCTTCCCGGGGGCGAAATGCTCCAGCCCCTCGCAGCGCTCCTCGTCCATCTCCTTCCGGGTATAGGCATCCGTCCCGATGTACAGGGTCCAATTGGAGCGGTAGTCGAATTCCTCCGGTGTGATCTTCAGGGTTTCTCCCCGCTTTTCCACCCTGGCGATGGGTACCTCGATGGGCTCCCGTCCCCGGGGGGAAAGGGTGAGGCGCACGTCCTTTTTGGGAACGGCGGCATGGGGGATGGAAAAGCCCCTGCCGGTCCAGCCCCGGTCCGGCACATAGGAATAGGCGATCTTCCTGGCCATGGATGCATCCTCCTTGTTGGTTATCCTGACGAGATTGTACCATATCCCCGGCGCTTGTCAATCCGCCCGCGGGCGGATATAATACGGGGGAAAAGAGGCGGTATCATGAAAACGGGATTCATCCTGGAGGGCGGCGCCATGTGGGGCCTGTTCACCTGCGGCGTCATCGACGTATTCCTGGAGGCGGGGGTGACCTTCGACGGGGCGGCGGGCATTTCCGCCGGGGCCACCTTCGGCATCAACTATAAGTCCCGCCAGGCGGGCCGGGCCCTGCGCTACAATCTGCGGTACAGCCGGGATCCCCGGTACTGCAGTCTCCGGTCCCTGCTGCGCACCGGGGACCTGTACGGGGCGGACTTCTGCTACCGGGAGCTGCCGGAGGTGCTGGATCCCTTCGACCATGCGGCCTTCGAGGAGAACCCCATGGAATTCTGGGTGGGGGCCACGGACGTGCGCACCGGGAAGCTCCTGTACCACCGGTGCACCGACGGATACGAGGAGGATACCCGGTGGATCCGGGGCTCCGCCTCCATGCCCCTGGTCTCCCGCCCGGTGGAGGCGGGGGATAAGCTCCTGCTGGATGGGGGGATCGTGGAGCCCCTGCCCCTGCATTTTATGGAGAAGCAGGGCTATGACCGGAACGTGCTGGTCCTCACCCGGGCGAAGGGGTATCGGAAGAAGCCCAGCCCCTTCCTCCTGCCCATGCGCCTGGCCCTGGGGGAGTACCCCAGGGTGGCGGAGGCCCTGGAGCTGCGTCCCTGGCGGTATAACGCCGTTATGGAGGAGATCGACCGGCGGGAGGAGGCCGGGGAGCTGCTGGTGATCCGGCCCCGGTCGGATCCGGGCATCGTCCGGACGGAGAAGAACCCCCGGGAGCTGGAGCGGGTCTACCGCATGGGGCGGACGGAAGCCCTGGCCCGGCTGGAGTCGGTAAAAGCCTGGATTTCCGCTTGATGTTTTCTGAGGTTCACAAAGTATCTGAGATTCGTTCACAAACTGTTTACAAAGAAATTAGCACTCACCTATTGACAGTGCTAAAAGCGGTGCTATAATGAAGGCGAACAAAGGAACAGAGATCGAATAAATGACCTCCTTCCCCTTGCTCAGGTAACAAAATAAGTGAGGAGGAATGACTTATGTTGCCGAGTATTTTTGGAGAGAGTTTGTTTGATGACTGGATGGATTTCCCGTTCAGAGGCTTTGGGACCGATGTGGAAAAGAAGCTGTACGGCAAGAATGCGGCCCGGGTCATGAAGACCGACCTGAAGGAGCATGAGGACGGTTATGAGCTGTCCGTGGATCTGCCGGGCTTCAAGAAGGACCAGATCCAGCTGCAGCTTTCCAACGGCTACCTTACCGTCAGCGCCGCCAAGGGCGTCGAAGAGGAAGAAAAGGATAAGAAAGGCCGTCTGGTGCATCAGGAACGGTTTTCCGGCAGTATGAGCCGGAGCTACTATGTGGGCGAGAATCTGGAGGAAGAGGATGTCAAGGCCAAATTCGAAAACGGCGTCCTTACCCTGAGCTTCCCCAAGGCGGAGCAGAAGAAGCTGCCGGAGCGGAAGACGATCCAGATCGAAGGCTGAACCGAATAAACTCCCGGGGGCGG
>JAFWOX010000092.1 GCA_017545325.1 Oscillospiraceae bacterium
AGATGTACGCCGTCATCGGTCCCAGCGGCAGCGGAAAAAGCACCCTGCTGAGCATGCTGGCGGGGCTGGACCTCCCCACGGAGGGGGACGTGTATTTCGGAGAGGAAAAGCTCCGGGATATGGACCTGGACCGGTACCGCCGGGAGGATATCGCCATGATCTTCCAGGCCTTCCACCTCTTCCCCCTGATGACCGTGGAGGAAAACGTCTGCTACCCCATGGAGCTCTGCGGGATGCATCCCAGGGAGGCGAAGGAGCGGGCCCGGCCCCTCCTGGAGGGGGTGGGGATCCGGAAGGAGAAGCACGGCCGCTTCCCCTCCAACCTCTCCGGCGGAGAACAGCAGCGGGTGGCCATCGCCCGGGCCCTGAGCTCCGGGGCGAAGGTGATCCTGGCGGACGAGCCCACGGGGAACCTGGATGCGGGGAACACGGTGAACGTGATCAAGCTCCTGGGGCAGCTGGCCCATGAGCAGGGCTGCTGCGTCATCGTGGTGACCCATGATCCGGAGGTGGCGGAGCTGGCGGACAGGGTCTACCGGGTGAAGGACGGGGTGCTTTCCCTGGAACGCTGACCGCTTCCGCTCCCCCGGTTTTCCTCCGTTTACCCCTTTCTCTCCTTTGCTTCCAGCGGGCGGGGACCTCCGGATATGCCGGAGGTCCCCGTTCCATTTCGTCCGCTTTTCGCCCCGAGATCGGCGCCGTCCCCTCCCGGGACGCCGGTCTCCCTCCCCCGCCTCCGGCACCCCGCCGCCCGGCGGCGCATACACTGTATCGGAGCGCTTCCGCTCCAGTATGCAAGCAAGGGTGTGTTGCCCAAATGGCAAGCTTTACGAACTATGCGACGCTGCGCTACGGCGGCGTCACCGTCACTTCCAACACCGTCACCGGGACCCTGCCGGACGTCCTGGTCCTGACCAAGACGCCGGTGAACGGGGTTTATGTTCCCGGGGGAACGGTGACCTACCTGCTTTCCCTGGTGAATCCCGGGGAGACGGAGCTCACCGGCCTTACCCTGACGGACGATCTGGGTGGCTACGTCTTCGGGGAGGAGACCCTGTATCCCCTGGCCTATATGCCGGATTCCCTGCAAATGCTGGTGAACGGACTGCCCCAGGCGGCGCCTGCGGCTGCCCCCGGTCCGCCGCTGGTGATCAGCGGGATCACGGTCCCCGCCGGAGGCACGGTCATCCTGGCCTATGAAGCCCGGACAACGGACTTCGCCCCCCTGGCCCAGGGCCGGGAGATCATCAATACAGCTGAGGTCGGGGGCCTCCCCGTCCCTGTGACCGCCTCCGCCTCCGTCACCCCGGAGGAGGCGGCCGACCTGAGGATCACCAAAGACCTGGCGATGGAGGAGGCCCGGCTGCCGGGAGAGATCACCTACACCTTCACCATCGAGAACCTGGGCAGCGTCCCCGCCGCCGCGGCGGAGGCCGTGGTGCTGGAGGACCTGTTCCGACCCGCTCTCTCCGGGCTCCGGGCCTCCCGGGACGGCGTGCCCTGGACCCAGGGGACGGATTACACCTATAATGAGGCCACCGGCCTCTTTGCCTCCCTGCCGGGGGCCATCACCGTACCGGCGGCGGAATACGCCCAGGACGAGAACGGCGTCTGGACCATCACCCCCGGCCAGACCGTGGTCACGGTGACCGGGAACATCTGAAGAAAAAGGACACGCTGCTTCAAAAAAAGCAGCGTGTCCGAATTCCTATGCTTATCCCATCAGGCTCCGCAGGAGGATCCCGGCGAGAAGGAACAAAGCGCCCACGAGGATAAAGGGCATGAAACCCAGCGGCTCCCGGCTCCGCTTCTCCCCCTTGGCCTGGGTGTACTCCACCAGATCCCTGTACCTGGGCCGCCAGATCTTGCTGATACCGTAGCCCACGGTATCGAAGGCGCCCAGCCGGGCCACAAGCCCCAGAAGCCCCAGGAGGACCAGCACCGCCCCCGCCGTGCTCAGGGCGTCCGCCCACCGGAAGAGGAGCCCGCTGCCCCGGGACCAGAGGTTCAGGGCGGCGAGGGCCGCCCCCAGGACCAGGGCGAGGACATAAGCCTTAGGCGAATGGAGGAACAGCCGTCTCATGGGATCGGCTCAGCCTTCCAGCTCTGCCCGGTACTTCTGCAGCTCCGCCTCGTTGCAGTAGACGAAATGGCCGTCGCACACCTCATGGAAGGCGGGCTCGTCCCCATTGCCGTAATCATGCTCCGTGGCGGGGTCATAGAGGATGCGCTTCCGCTTCCGCTCCGACCGGGGATTGGGCTTGGGGATGGCGGAGAGCAGGGCCCGGGTATAGGGGTGCAGGGGATGGGCGAAGAGCTCATCCGAGCTCGCCTTCTCCACCACCTTGCCGAAATACATGACCACGATGGTATCGCAGAAATACTTGACCACGGAGAGGTCATGGGCGATGAAGATGATGGACAGGTTCAGGTTCTTCTTCAGGTCGTTCAGCAGGTTGATGATCTGTGCCCGGATGGATACGTCCAGGGCGGAGATGGGCTCGTCACAGATCAGGAGCTTGGGATTCATGATCAGGGCCCGGGCAATGCCGATGCGCTGCCGCTGGCCGCCGGAGAACTCATGGGGGTACCGGGAGGCATGCTCCTCCACCAGGCCCACGGTCTTCAGCATCTCCACCACCCGCTCGTGGTTTTCCGCCTTGTTCCGGAAGCCCTGGATCTTCAGGCCCTCCTGGATGATGTCCTCCACGGTCATGCGGGGATCCAGGGAGTCGATGGGATCCTGGAAGATCATCTGGATCTCGTTCATGAGCTTCTGGCTCACATGGTCGTTATCGTACTTGATCTGACGGATCTTTTCCTTCTGCTGGGCGTGGATCCGGGCTACCCGGTCCTGAAGGGCCTGGATCTCCGCCTCATGGCCGCCCTGCTTCTTCAGCTCCTCGATCCGCTCGTTTGCCCGGATGCGGGACCATTTGATCTCCTTCTTGTTCCACCGGCTGCCCGCGCTGATGCGCACGCCCCGGTAATAGATCGCGCCGCTGGTAATATCATACAGGCGCAGGATGCAGCGGCCGGTGGTGGTTTTTCCGCAGCCGCTCTCCCCCACGATGCCCAGGCACTCCCCTTCCCGCAGGTCGAAGGAGACGTTGGACACCGCCTTCAGCTTCTGGCGATTGACCCCCTTGCCGAAGAAGAAGAACTGCTTCAAATGCCGCACGGACAGGAGGATCCCCTGCTCCCGCAGCTCCGGCTTCTGCTTTACGCCGGAATTGACCTTGTACAGCCGGTTGAACTCGGCGTCGGCTCCCGCCTCCGTCCCCGGATCGGCGGAAACATCCTCATGGTCGTCCCGGAGGTAGTACTGCCGCTCCCGGTCCTCCTTGGCTTCCTTCATGACGGGGAGCTCGCTGTTGTTCTCCTCGGAGGCGTCGATCGGCAGATCGAGATCATTTCTCCTGCTCATGGCTGTCCTCCTCCAAAGAAATGCGGATACGCTCCTTTACGATCCTGGGCATCTCCACCTCGGGCGCCCGGGGATCCAGAAGCCAGGTGGCGGCATAGTGGGTATCGCTCACCTTATAGAAGGGCGGCTGCTCCCGGTAGTCGATATTCATGGCATACCGGCTCCGGTTGGCGAAGGCGTCCCCCTTGGGCGGGTAGATCATATTGGGCGGGGTGCCGGGGATGGCCTCCAGCTTCTCCTTGCTGTCCACATCCGGGATGCTGGAGAGGAGCGCCCAGGTATAGGGGTGGCGGGGGTCATAGAAGATCTCGTCCGCCGTGCCGTATTCCACGATCTTCCCCGCGTACATCACCGCCACCCGGTCCGCCATGTTGGCCACGACGCCCAGGTCATGGGTGATGAAGATGCAGGAGAGGTTGCGCTCCGCCTTGATGCGGTTGATGAGCTCCAGGATCTGGGCCTGGATGGTCACGTCCAGGGCGGTGGTGGGCTCGTCGCAGATGAGGATCTCCGGGCTGACGGTCAGGGCGATGGCGATGACGATGCGCTGGCGCATGCCGCCGGAGAACTCGAAGGGGTACTGTTCGAAGCGCTTTTCCGGCTCCGGGATGCCCACCTCCCGCATGATCTCCAGGGCCCGGCGCCTGGCCTCCGCCTTGGTGATGCTCAGCCGGTTCATGAAGCTCAGCTTCTCTTCCTCCAGCTCCTTCTGCAGCTTTTCCTTTTCCGGGCCGGAGGCGGTGCGCAGCCGTTCCCGGATGGCGGACTCCTTCGCCTTGTGCTCCGCCGTGACCTTGGCCTTGTATTCCTTCACCTGGGCCTTGGCCTCTCTGCTCTTCTGGTCCAGGACGGCCTTCAGGGTCCTGGCCTGGTTCATATATTCCGCCCTGGTGCTTTGAACGAAGGTCTTGAAGGCGGCCTGCTTTTCCTTGATCTCCGCCTTGTCCGCTTCCGTGAGCTTGCCCTTCTCCCCCAGGGAGGCGATATAGCTGTCCAGCTTCTTTTTCTCGCTGTCGATCTGGATGTTCATCTTCGCCAGGGTGTTCTTGTAGCGGATCAGGTCGTCGCTGATGATATCGTTGTACATCAGCTTCAGCTTATCGGAGTTGATGAGGGTGGCCTCGGTGATCTGCTTGCCGATCTTCACGATGGGATTCAGGGAGCTGAGGGGGTCCTGGAAGATCATGCCGATCTTGTGCCCCCGGATCTTGTAGAATTCCTCCTCGGAGACCTCCAGCAGGTTTTCGCCCCGGTAGATGATATTGCCGTTTGCGATGATGGCGTTGTTCGCCAGGATGCCCATGATGGCCTTGCTGGTGACGCTCTTGCCGGAGCCGGATTCCCCCACGATGCACAGGGTCTCCCCCTGCTTCAGATCGAAGGAAACATCCCGCACCGCCTGGACCAGCCCATTGTCCGTCTTGAAGTTGATGACCAGGTTATTGACGGATAATACCGTATCTCTCTCCGCCATGTCATTCACTTCCTTTCAGGGACGGGTTGAAGGCGTCCCGCAGGCCGTTGCCGAAGAGGTTGAAGGAGATCATCATCAGGCTCATGACAATGGCCGGGAAGATGACCAGGTTGGGGTAAATGCCCAGGTACTGCTGGTTCGAGGACATCATGACGCCGAAGGACTGCAGCCCCTGCAGGCCCAGGTTCAGGTAGGCCAGGGTGGCCTCGGAAAAGATGGTGGAGGGGATCATGAGCACGCTGCTGGTGATGATGGTGCCCATGGAGTTGGGCAGGATATGCCGGGTGATCAGGCGCATATCCGAGGCGCCCAGGGTCCGGGAGGCCAGCACATATTCCCGCCCCTTGAAGCGGTAGAACTGGGTCCGGGTCCGGGCGGCGGTGCTCATCCACCCGGTGAGACACAGGGCCAGGAAGAAGGTGAAGAAATTGTTGCCCAGATGCAGGATGCACAGGGTCATGACCACGATCCAGGGGACGCCCCCCAGGATATCGCAGAAGCGCTCCATGAACAGGTCCACATTGCCGCCGAAATAGCCGGAAACGGAGCCCCACATGAGGCCGAAGCAGAAGCAGAAGGCGGCGGTGCAGACGCCCAGGATCAGGCTGGTGCGCAGACCGGCGAAGGCCCGCTTGAACAGGTCGAAGCCGGAAACATCCGTGCCCAGGATGAACTTGGGCATTTTGTCGTACCCCAGCTTCCGGTAGTTCCAGCTGGTGCCGGTGACGCTGCTGAGCTTCTTGGTCACGCTGAGAACGGTCTGGCTCTCCACCTGGTCCAGGGGGCAGGCGTCGGTGAGCTTGACGAAGCTCTCGGGCCCGATCTTGTAGTCGTACTGACACCAGCCGTTCTCGATCCAGGCGGCCAGCTCCGTGGCGGAGTAGGTGCGCAGGTCCGCGTTGCCGTAAACCAGCATATAGGTGTCGATAACGTAGTCGCAGTAATAGATCTCGCTGTTGTGGATGCCCTTGCGGCCGGAGCAGGACCAGTAGCCAAGACTGGCGCTGTCCCCGTTATTGACCATGCTCGTGGCGTCCGTGAAGCCGATCTCCCCCAGCTCCTCCAGGTTCCTGGCCCGCTCGCCGCCGGAGAAAACCACGCTCTCCAGCAGGATATAGCGGAAGGCGTCGGAGGCACCCCGCAGATCGAAGACCAGCTGGGCGTTCACCACCTTCAGGTTCTGCTCATCCATGGCGGCGCTGATGTTGAAATCGATGGGGCTGTAATCCCGGCTGAAATCCCGGATCATGATCCGGTCCTCCGGCCCTTCCCCGTAGCGCAGGTAGACGGCGTATTCCCCCAGCTTGGAGCTGCTGACCCCTTCCTCATCGGAGAAGCGGATGGAAACGGTATAGTCTCCCTTGTTGCTGAATTCCGCGCTCTTGGACTGGAGGAAGGCGTCCCGCCCCGCCACCGCCGCATCCGTGGCGAAGACGACTACGCCGCCGGTGCCGTAGGTGCTGGCGGTATCGATATAGGTGGGCTCAGCCTCCACGGTGAGGGACACCAGGGACTGGCGGATCGCCTCGGGAGAGTACTTATCCGACAGCGCGGGGACCTGATTCTCCGTATCGTACACGATATGGCTCTTGCTCCGGGTGCCGTCCCAGAAGCCGGTGCCGGCCTCGAAGAGCTTGGGGGCCAGGAAGCCCTCGGAGGAGCTGACGATCTCGATATTATGCGGGGACGCGATGGGCACCACGATGGCCAGAAGGATAAGGACCGCCAGGATGAAGGCCCCGGCTACGCTGGATTTGTTCTTGCGGAAGCGGCGCAGGGCGTCCCGGAAGAAGGTGGTGGGCTTGGTATCCAGCTTGGTATCCATGATGCGGGTATCGGTCTGGATGAGCAGGAAATCGTCGTCCCGGAACCGGATGCTTTTCTCTTCAAAATTGGACTTCATTTCTTCGCCCCCATTCTGATCCGCGGATCGATGAAGCCGTAGCTAAGGTCCAGGACCACCCCGGCCAGGAGACTGATGGTGGTGAAGATGGCCATATCCACGAACAGGATATCATAGTCCTTATAGCTCAGGGAGAGGATGAAGAGCTTGCCGATGCCCGGGATGCCGTAGAGGGATTCCAGGATCATGGAGCCCCCCAGGATGCCGATGAACTCCGCCAGGATGGAGGGAAAGATGGGGACCATGGCGTTCTTCAGGGCATGGCGAATGATGGCCTGCCGCCGGGTGAGCCCCTTGGTGCGGGCCAGGAGGAGATAGTCGCTCTCCATCACCTCGCAGAGCTCCGCCCGGGTGAAGCGGCAGTAGCCGCAGATGGAGCTGAAGGAGAGGCAGAACACGGGGATGATATATCCCTTCACCTTCACCCCCAGGGCGGCGGTATCCGCCGGCCAGGAGGAGGGCAGCCAGCCCAGGTTATAGCAGAAGATGCGAAGGACGAAGGAGATCAAAACGAAACTCGGTATGGAGATGAACACCATGACCACGGTGGAAATGATATGGTCCGTCATGCTGTTCTTCTTCAGGGCCGCCCAGATCCCCAGAAGGATGCCGATGGGCACCGAGAAGATGACCGAGATGATATTCAATCGGATGGAGTAGCCGATCCTGGACATGATGATGACCGAGGCGGCCACGTTGGGCTGGAAGGTCTTGCTGCAGCCCCAGTCCCATTTGGTGATGATGTTTTTGAGCCAGCTGACATACTGCTCCATCACCGGGACGAGATAATAATAGTTGGAAACGCCCTTGACTGCCGGTGCTTTATAGAGGTATTCCCCGTACTGGGGCATCTGCCGGTCAAAGCGGTACACATAGCCCAGACTGTACTGCTTATCAAAGTAGGCGATCTGCTTGGTATCGTCGCCGATGGGCCGCTCGAAGGGGAGCAGCTTCACCAGGATAAAGGTCAGCGAAAGGATGATGAAGGCGGTGATGATGGCAAGCCCGATCCGTTTCAGAACATACTTTCCCATGCTTTAACCCCTTTCTCTCCCTGGAATAGCGGAGGGACCCCCCGCGGGGGACCCCCTCCGCTATGGCACATGCGGCAAGTGATGGGGATGCCGGAGGGACCCCCATCACTTGCGAGAAAGGCTTGCCGATGATTATTCAGCCGCGTCCTCCGCAGCCGCTTCGACTTCGAAGTAGTCCTCGACGCTCTCATAGAGGCCGCCGGTGAAGCTGCCGTCGAAGTCCATGCTGTAGTACAGGTCGAAGCCGGTGTAGCCGGTGGGCTCCTCGGAGGTGCCGCTGCCGGTGGCGTAATCCGCAGCCAGCTCCGCAGGCACGGTGAAGGTGACGGTGTAGGTGCCGGCGCCCTCAGCGACCTCGAACTCGACGGAGGATTCGTCATACTCCATATCGCCGTTGTAGTACCGCTCGTAGTTGCAGCAGACCACATCGTCGATGGTGATGGTGGTGATATCGGGCAGGGTGGTGGTGATCTCGAAGGAACCGGTGTAGCTGCCGTCCTCGTTCTTGCTCATGCCCTGGTAGTCGATGTTCATGACCGCCTTGTTCTGGCCGTTCTGGGCGATAGCCTTGGAGTTCACGGCGTTGTACAGGGCGTCGAAGGACCAGGCCAGACCGTCGTAAACGATGGGGTAAGCCGCAGGATCGTTGGTGTCCACGCCCCAGTTCAGGGTGAAGCTGTGGCTGATGGCCTGATCGCTGGAAAGCACGTTCACGAAGCCGATGGGATCCAGCGCGTTGCCGCTGATGGAGCCGAAGCCGATGTCGAACTGGCCGACCATCATCTTGTTGTAGTACACGTCGGACCAGACGTTGCCGCACCAGAAGTCGGCGCTCAGCTGATACACGCCGCCGCAGACGGACTCATCATTGAAGGCGGTCTCGAAGAAGGTCTTGATCTCGTTATGGTACTGCTCCTCCTGGGTGGGCCGCATCCAGGCGATCTCGATATGCAGCACGGTGGGATTCTCCTTGGTGCCCGGAGTGATGGCGCCCTCGGCCTCCAGCTCGGTGAGGGCCAGGCGGAAGTAATCCCGGGCCAGCTCCAGGGAGTAGCCGTAGCCGTCGGTATCCTCAAGCAGGGTCTCCACAGCCTTCTTATGGGGCTCGGTGACGGCGTAGCTGAGGCCGTTCTCGGGATCGGACATATAGTTGGAGCTCAGGTAGTCAACGGAGGGGATGCTGCCCCGGGCGTTGGCGAAGGTGAGGCGGTCGATGGAGTAGCTCAGAGCCTGGACGAAATGGTGGTTGGCCAACCAGGGCTTCAGCTCCCAGTAATCGCTCTTGGCGGTCTGGGTGACGGTGCCCTCCTCGCCGAACAGGTATTCCCAGGTCTCGGCGTCGGTGGCGTTCACGTTCAGCTTGAAGTTGGAGGTACCGGTGGTGCTCCGGGTGCGGGGATCGTTCCGGTACTCATCCAGGTAATCCTTGGGGATGCCGGAGGCGTCGAAGTGGCCCGCCAGGAACTCATTGAAGCCGGCGGTGGTATCCTCGTTCGCCGCGGTGAAGATCTTCACATGGATGCCGGGGATGGAATACTTGGTATCCGCAAAGACATAGTTGGGGTTCTTGGTGTAGACGATCTGCTGATCCTGGTCGTAGCGGCTCAGGTAGTAGGGGCCGACGGACAGGGCATTGTCCACGGGGGTCTCGGTGGCGTCGGCATTGAAGCCGAAGATGTTGGTCACGGTGACCAGGTCGATGAACTCCTGGGGCAGGGGCACGTACAGAACGCTGGAGATGTTGTACATGGCATAGAACTGGGTCTGCTCATCGGTGAAGGTGACCTCGAAGTAGTTCTTGCCGTCCTCGTTGTAGACCTTCACGCCCACGTTCGCCCACAGGTCGTCGTTGGGGCCGGAGGCGGTGGCGTCATAGTAGGCCTTGGCGCCCGCGATGCCGGCGGTATCCATATTGGCCAGCTCGGAGCCGCGGTACAGGTTGTTGGACTGGGTGAGCATCATCTTGAAGGTGGTCACATAGTCCTCCAGGGCTACGGGGCGGCCGTTGAAGGCCTTCCGGGATTCCATCTCGGAGCCGGTGGTGTACACCAGGCCGTCGTCCCCGGTGCGGACCTCGAAGCGCCAGGTGGTGGCCATGCCGTCCCCGTCGTCATCGTTCACGGCAACGGGCTTCTCCTTGGCCAGCTCGGGGATCCAGTCATAGCCGTCCTTGGTGGCGTTCATGAAGTTGGTGTTGAAGCTGGCGCCCTGATAGGTGAAGAGGTCGCCCACCTGGCTGCCCTGGTCGTTCCAGTAGTTCATGGTGCCGGGGTCGTTGGCTTCAAAGATGTGGTAGTACTGCTTCCACTCGGGGTTCTCCTCGTACTCCAGGTCGGCGGTGATGGCGCCCTCAGCCAGGATGCCGAAGCCGTAGCCGACAATGTAGTTCTCGGTGCCCAGGGTGATGCGGGGGTTGTACATGACATAGCCGCCGTCCTCAAAGAGGGAGACGCCGGTGATGCCGGTGCTGACGGCGTAGCGCTCCAGGATGCCCAGGACGCGGGTCCGCTCGGCATTGGTCTCCTTCTTATAGGTGAAGAGACCGTCGGCCAGGGGGATCTCCGCCTGGATCGCCGCAACGGCGTCCTCGTAAGCGCCCTTGATCTCGGCTACGGTGTTGGCCCCTTCGATGGCCTCAAGACCGGCCTCGTAGGCGGCGTTGGCGGCAGCCCATTCGCTGCCGATCTCGCCCTCGATGGAGGCCCAGAGGTTGTCCAGGTCATGGGCGGTGTAGGCGCGGAAGTCCTCCCGATCGATGTAGGCCCCGTCCCAGGGGATCTCGGGGGTGGGTTCGGGGGTGGGCTCGGGGGTGGGCTCGGGCGTCGGCTCCGCGGTGGGCTTCGGAGCGTCTGTGGCGGGGGCGGCTGTCGCGGGAGCGTCGGTCTGGACGGGCTGCACGGTATTGTTGCAGCCGGCCAGCAGCGCCAGCACCAGCAGAGCACTCAGCAGAAGCGCGATGAGTTTCTTGCTGTTCATTATGGTTCCTCCTCAAAAATACTATATCCAGGCGAAGACCTGTGATATACGGACTTTATTTGTGTGAAGCGATAGTGTATAAAATTGCCCGCACAAATATACATTATCATAGCATTTATTCATCCGCTTGACAAGGATTTTTTCTTTTCTCCGGCGCGATTTGACAGGGCCGCCTACGAATAGACGGGAGCCGCCGCCGGAGCGGGGTTCAGGCACAAAATATGGACCGGGGAGGCCGTTTCCGACGGCCTCCCCTCCTCCGTTCAGATGACGCCCTTTTCTTTCAGCTCCGCCATCTCGGCGTCCGTGAGCCCCAGGAGGCCCTGGTAGACCTTCCCGTTATGCTCCCCCAGCTTCGGGGAACACTTGTATTCCAGTTCATTGCCGCTCATCTTTGGGGCGAAGCCCGGCACCACCAGCTTTCCCCGCTCCGGATGCTCGATCTCCACCATGGTGCCCCGGCTCCGCAGGTAGGGATCGTTCGTCAGATCATCCATATCCAGCACCGCCCCGGCGGGGATATCCGCCCGGCACAGGATATCCATCGCCTCCTGCTTGGTATGCCGGCCGGTCCACTCCGCGATCAGGGCGTCCAGCTCCTCCCGCACCAGGTACCGGGACTGGGGCGTCTTCATCCGGGGATCCTCCAGCAGCTCCTCGTGGCCGATGATTTTGCAGAGGCGCTCGAACTGGGTGCTGCCGGGGTGCCGGGAGCAGTAAATATGCAGATAGTCGTTATACCCGAAGGGCTTGCAGGGGTACATCCCCGCGGGGGCCACGTTCTCCATGGGCATGCCGTTGCCCACCCGCTTGGGGGTCTTGCCCCCGCCCAGGTAGTAGGGCTCCCAGTTGGCCCGGCCGAAGCAGACGCAGGTATCCTGCATATCCACCTCGATGCGCTGCCCCTCTCCCGTGTGCTCCCGCTGGAACAGGGCGGCGCAGATGCTGATGGCGGTCATGTAGCCCATGCCCGAATCCCCCACGTTCACCCCGGGCTGACAGGGGATCCCGTCGGCGAAGCCCGTCATGGCGGGCACGCCGCCCACGGCCTGGCCGATGGGGGCGAAGGCGGGATAGTCCGCATAGGGCCCATCCATGCCGAAGCCCTTCAGCTGGGTATAGATCAGCCGGGGATTGATCTCCTTCAGCACCTCATAGCCCAGGCCCAGGCGCTCCACGGAGCCGGGGCCCATATTCTCCACAAAAACGTCCGCCTCCGCCGCCAGCCGCTTCAGCAGGGCCAGGCCCTCGGGGGTCTTTGCGTTGCAGGTGATGGATTCCTTGTTCATATTCAGCAGGATGAAGCCGAAGCCGTCCTGATCCGGGGAGACGAAGCTGTATCTGCCCTGCTCCCCCTTCACCGGGCGTTCCACCTTCCAGACCTCCGCGCCCATCCAGGCCAGGGTCTCCGTACACACGGTGCCCGCCTCGAACTGGGTCATGTCCAGCACCTTGATTCCCGTCAGGGGTCCCGTTCCGCTCATGCTTCCTTCCCTCCTATGATCCGTTCCTCAATGAACCGGCCCACCAGCCCGGTCATGTTTTCCCGATTCCATTTCCGGTCGTCCACCGGGTCTCCCCGGAAGAGCAGCACGGGGATCCCCGCCTTCTCCAGGGCTTTCACGATGAAGCCGGAGCCCTCCACCGCCTGCATGCAGTTGGCGGGGGCCATGTACACCACGCCGTCGATGCGGTTGTTCTTCGCCTCCCGCACGAACCAGCCGCTGTTCCAGGGGGGCATGTGGAGAAAATCCTCCATGCCGATATACCGGGCGGCCAGGGCCCGGAGGGGGTCCTTCTCGAAGCCCTCCCGGATATAGGCGTCCGCCCCCATGGCCAGGTACATGCTCCAGACGAAGGCGGCGCCGTACTTCTGCTCAAAGTTCTGATAGAAGGCGAAATCGTGCCACAGGCCCCGGCCCAGCCACATGAGCCGGTATTTCTCATTGGGCACCGCCGCATGGCCGGCGTCCGCCAGAGCCTTGATCTCCTCATACATCCGCCGGGCGTGGCCCGCCGCCCATTCCGTGCCCCGCTGCCACTGGGCCTGCATGGTGGCGTTGATGGTGTCCACCACCGTCACGGGGGCCTTGGGAGCCGCGGCGATCAGGTCCCGGGTCCTCCGGTACCATCCCTCCTGCTCGTTGATGAGGGCCATGACCCGAATGAGCCGGTCATAGTCGAAGGTCCGCCCGGTCTTCCGCTCCAGCCAGGCGATAAGCTCCTTCAGCTCCTCCACCGCCAGATCCAGCCGGTCGGCGTCATACAGCTCCTCCCACCGGTCCGCAGCCAGGTCCCACCAGTTTTCCGGCACGGTGCGGGGCAGGGTATTCTCCATCATATACAGCTCCGCCCCATAGTTCCTGGCGAAAAGGCCGAAGATCTTTCCCTGGCAGTCGCAGGTGAGGCGGGTCACCGCCATGGTGGGCCGGGGCAGACCGCCCCAGGGGCCCAGCTGCGCATCCTCGGGATCCAGGCTCTCCCCCAGCACGGCGGAGCAGTAGGAGCACAGGTCGTCCCGGTAGCCCGCCTCCCTCAGGAAGTTTACATAACGCGGCGTCATCCGCTTGGCGGAGCAGATGGCCGCCCACCACTGGTTCACACAGAAGGGAATATCCATGGCCCGGAAGATCTCCATGGGCACGTCCGCATTCAGGTAGGCGAAATCCTCCCCGGCCTTCACCCGGTCGTGGAGGGAGCGGAACCATTCCTTCTGATAGGCCCCGGATTCCTGGGCCGCCTTCAGGGTCTTCACCGCCCTGCGTTCCTCAGCCATTGGCCGCCCCTCCCTTCAATTCCTCAACAAATGCCGCCAGCCTTGCCGGAAGCGTCTCCTCCTTCTCCGCCGGGTAAGGGAGTTTGCAGAACTCCGCCCCCCGGATGCCCTCGGCCTCCAGCGCCCGCTTCTGCTCCGGGAAATCCCAGCTGGCGGCCTCCTCAAACTGATCCATGCACACCGCAACGCCCTGGGCCCGGGCTTCCAGGGCCTGGCATACCAGGGCCTCCACCCGCCGGTCCACGGTGGCCTTCTTCGGGGAGGGGACGCGGCAGGTATACCGGGTCACCACCGCCTCCTCCGGCGGGCTCTCCGGATCCGTGAGGCGCATATAGTACCGCATGCCGCAGTCCTGCTCCTCCCCCACGATCACCGCCCCGGCGCCCTCCAGGCAGGAGTACACCGTCAGGTCATACTGCTCCGTGCCGCTGAAAAACAGCCGGGGGCCGGGGAGCTCCGGCCAGGCCGCCGCGGCGTCCGCAAGGTCGTTCACCAGGTCCCGGTGCCGGGCCCGGTCCATGTAGAAGCCCGCCCCGGCGATGACCAGGGCCTCCGACCCGCTCACCCGGGGCCGTTCCGCCTGACGCAGAGCATAAATGCGTCCCATGGCGGAGCGCTGACCGTTCAGCACATGGATGGCCTCCCGGATATCTGCGTCCGTGACGGGTCTTTCCGCCCATTCCTCCGCCTTTTTCCTGAACTCCGCCGCCCGGGCCTCGTTATACAGCCGGAATTTCCGGGAAGGGGTAAAGAGCCAGTCCAGAAAGGCCGTATCCGGCACCGGCACATCCGGCTCTGTGCGCCGCAGCTCCCGGAGATAGAGATAGGCGCGCACCAGCACATCCGTGGAGTTGGATACGGCGAGATAATCCCAGGGCTTCTCCCCCGGGCGCACGATGCGGTCGAACTGGCTCCGCACCATGGGGTCGAAGCAGGCCTCCAGGTATCTGTCCGCCCAGGCCAGGTCGCTTTTGGGATCCGGGGCGATGCGGATGGGCAGCAGGCCGCCGGCCAGCAGGTATTCCTCCGGCACGTCCGCCCCCAGGCAGCCCACCACCCTGCCCCCTGCGGCCCGATGGACGGCGGCCGCCTGATTTCCCCGGTCCAGCCAGACCCGGTACAGCTCCAGAAACGCCGGGTTTTCCAGGGCGCATTCCCGCAGCATAGGCTTTCCTCCTTTTCCGTTTTCTCCTTTTATTTATAGTATACCGCAGATCCCGGCAAACGGAAAGGGGGAATCCGAAAACCTTCGGCATTGACAGAGACCCCGCCCAGGCGCTACCATAGGAAAAAATGCGGGAGGTATGGGCATGGCGTCGGGGGATCTCACCCTGGTATTCGGCGGGGATACCAGCATCGGCTTAAACTGCGAATGGATGTTCCGGGGCGTGGACCCGCTTCTGGCCTCCGCGGACCTGCGGATGCTCCAGCTGGAGGAGCCCTTCGTGGCCCGGGAGACGGAGGCGGCGGGGCCGGACCGGACCACCGCGGCCCTGACCCCCCTGAAGGGGCGGATCGACCTGGTCACCCTCTCCGGGAACCACTTCTACGACCTGGGAGAGGACGGGGTGCGGGACACCCTGGACTGGTGCCGCCGGAACGGCGTCGCCGCCTGCGGCGGCGGCCTGACCCTGGGGGAGGCGGAGAAGCCCGCCTTCGTGGAGAAGAACGGGGTTCGGGTGGGGGTCCTGGCCTGGAACGCCGTGGGGCCGAAGCTCAGCTTCGCCTCGGAGACCCGGGGCGGCACGTCTTATGTAAACTTCACCCGGGCCTACGTCCCCCTGGAGGAGGAAGACTCCGGGCGGCTGGAAAACGATATCTGGTCCCTGAAGAAGCCCTTCCGGCTGGAGGGGGAGTTCCTGGGCCGGAATTTCCCGGATCCGGCGAGCCTGGACCGGATGGCGGCGCACATCGCCGGGGCGAAGGCGGAGTGCGACGTCCTCATCGCCTATTTCCACAAGGGCTACGTCCATCAGGCGGCCCGGCTGGGGGATTACGAAAGGCTCATCAGCCACATGGCCGTGGATAACGGCGCGGATACGGTGATCGGCACCCACTCCCATCTGCTGCACGGGGTGGAGCTGTATAAGGGCCGGGCCATCTACCACGGCCTCAACAATTTCATCATGTATACCCCTCAGCTCTCCCCCCTGTACAAGGGTCAGGTGAAGGACACCGCCACCAGCCATAACGCGGAATGGGTGAAGAAGCGGGTGGAGCGCTTCGGCTTCGTGCCGGATCCGGAGTATCCCACCTACCCCTTCCACCCGGACAGCGTCCACTGCGCCTGCGCCAAGCTCGTCATCCGGGGGGGAAGGATCGCGGCGTATCGCCTTGTCCCCATGCTGGTGGAGAAGGACGGCGCCCCCCGCGTCCACGGCTGCGACGAAAAGGGCCGGGCCACGGCGGATTACCTCCGGCGGATCACCGCCGAAGCCGGGCTCAACGCCCGCCTGCGCTGGGACGGGGACGAGCTGATGATCGAATGAAGCCCGCTGCGCCGGTGCCCCGAACCGCGCCGGAGCCTTTGCTGCAAATTTTTCCTTGCAATATGCAGTATCGTGTGGTATACTCCAAATGTTAGTAGAGTAGGTATGGACAGAGTGGGTCGATCCCCACTCTTTTTTCTGGCCCCTGTGGCCCTTGTCGGAGGTACGCATGAAGATCACGGAGCTGGTGGCAAGCCTGGCGGCGGAGCCTGCGGCGGCGGTCGGCTGCTTCGTCTGGGACGTGGAATTCGTCAAGGAGGGCGGCGAGCGCTACCTCCGGGTGAGCATCGATAATGACGACGCCCAGGTGGACATTGACCAGTGCGAAGCGGTGAGCAAGGCGCTGGATGCGAAGCTGGATGAGCTGGATCCCATCCAGGAATCCTATATCCTGGAGGTCTGCTCCGCCGGGGCGGAGCGGGCGCTGAAGCGGCCGGAGGATTTCGCCCGGTTCCTGGGCAGCCCGGTCACCGTCAAGCTGTACAGCGCCAAAAACGGGCGCAAGGAGTATCCCGGGATCCTGAAGGCCTGGGAGGAGGGGGACGTGGTGCTGGAGGACGGCGCCCGCTTCCGGAAGAACGAAGTGGCGCAGGTCCGCCTGCGGGTGACCTTTTCGTAAGCAAAAGAAAGGAACGACGAAGCATGGACAGCGAATTCTTCCTGGCTCTGGACGAGATCGAGCGGGACAAGGGCATCTCCAGGGACTATATGCTGGAGAAGATCAACCAGGCCCTCACCACCGCGGTGAAGAAGGATAATCCCGCCGCGGCGGACGGCGTCGTGGTGGAGACCGACGTGGAAAAGCGGAAGGTCCGCATTTATATCGAAAAGACCGTGGTGGAGGAGGTCACAAACCCCGAGCTGGAGCTGACCCTGGAGCAGGGCCGGAAGCTGGACCCCAGGGCGGAGCTGGGCACCAAGATCCCGGTGGATATGGAGACCAAGAAGTTCGGCCGCATCGCCGCCCAGGCGGCGAAGCAGGTGATCATCCAGGGCATCCGGGAAGCGGAGCGGGGCATGGTATTCGACCGCTTCGCCTCCAAGGAGCATGAGGTCCTGACGGGGCTGGTGAGCCGCATCGACCCCAAGACCGGCAACGTCTATGTGAAGCTCAGCACCGCCAGCGGCATGACGGAGGGCGTCATGCCCCAGACCGAGCGGATCAAGGGCGAGCTGATCCGGGAGGGGGACCACCTGAAGGTGTATGTGGTGGAGGTCCGCCGTCCCACCCGGGGACCCCAGGTGATGGTGAGCCGCACCCACCCCGGCCTGGTGAAGCGCCTCTTCGAGCAGGAGGTGCCCGAGATCGCCGACGGCATCGTGGAGATCCGCAGCATCGCCCGGGAGGCGGGCACCCGCAGCAAGATCGCCGTCTGGAGCTCGGATCCCCAGGTGGATCCCATCGGCTCCTGCGTGGGCCCCAGGAGCGGCCGGGTCAACGCCGTGGTGGAGGAGCTCCGGGGGGAGAAGATCGACATCGTGAAATGGAGCGAGAACACGGAGGACTTCGTCGCCGCCGCCCTGGCTCCCGCGGAGGTGTACAGCGTCTCCCGGCTGGAGAACGACCACAGCTTCCGGGCCGTGGTGCCGGATAATCAGCTCAGCCTGGCCATCGGCAAGGAGGGGAAGAACGCCCGCCTGGCCGCCAAGCTCACCGGCTGCCGCATCGATATCCGCCCCGCCTCGGAGATGATGGAGCACAGCCGCATCAGCATCGACCTGGATAAGCTGGATCTGACTCCGGAGGAGGATCCGGAGCCCGTGGAAGAAGAAGAATAAACGGAGCTGGGAGGAAGCAGACAGTATGCCGAAGCATGTGCCGCTGCGTCAATGCCTGGGCTGCCGGGAACACAGGCCCAAGCGGGAGCTGGTGCGGGTGGTCCGCACCCCCGAGGGGGAGCTGCGCCTGGACCGGACGGGGAAGCTCTCCGGCCGAGGGGCCTACCTGTGCACCCGGCCCGACTGCTTCCGGAAGGCGAAGAAATCCAAGGCTCTGGACCGGGCGCTGAACGTCAGCGTTCCGGAGGAGCTTTACGATAAGCTGGCCGCGGAGCTGGCGTCCCTGCCCCCGCCGCCGGAGGAGGTGACCGGGGATGGATAAGGCCCTGAGCTTTCTGGGGCTCTGCCGCAGGGCAGGCAAGCTCCTGATCGGGAAGGACGGCGTCTCCGGCGCCGCCCGGAGCGGGCAGGCCGTCCTGCTCATGGTGGCCTCGGACACCGCGGACAATACGAGGAAGAAGGCGGGGAACCTGAGCCGCTGGTACGGGATCCCCATGATCGCGCTCCCCTGGGACAAGGATACCCTGGGCGAGCTGCTGGATAAGCGGGTCTGCGCCATCCTGGCGCTGACGGACAAGGGCCTTGCCGCCGCCCTGCAGAAAAAGCTGGCCGCCCCGCCCGGGCGGGACGGGGAGACTGCGGCGGACAGGACCGGGAAAGGGAGGACAGAGCAATGATCAAATACCGCGTGCATGAGGTTGCCAAGGATTTCGGCACCACGTATAAGGCGCTGGCGGAGATCCTGACCAAGTACTCCGAGGCGCCCAAAAACCACATGCAGGTGCTGACGGACCGGGAGCTGAACATCATCTTTGATTATCTGACCTTCCATAACCAGGTGGCCAGTCTGGACGAGATCTATGCCGAAGGCCGCCCCCCTCAGCCCAAGGCCCCGGAGAAAGCCCCCGAGCCGATCCAGTCGGCTCCGGAGAAGGGCCCGGAGAAGGCCCCGGAGGCGGCGAAGCCTCAGCCCCAGAAGCCGGCGCCCGCCCAGGGCCAGAAGCCGGTCCAGCCGGCGGCCCAGGGCCAGAAGCCGCCCCAGCCCCAGCAGCCGGGCAGCAAGCCGCAGCAGGCGGCAAAGCAGCCTCAGCCGGCGGCGAAGCAGCCCCAGCCCGGGCAGAAGCCCGCGCAGCCTCAGCCTCAGACCCAGGCCCAGGGACAGGGCGGCAAGCCCCAGCAGGGCCAGCCCTCCTCCCGGGTGCCCCAGAAGCGGGTCATCGATACCCGCAGCACGACGCTGAATACCGCGAAATACGATGAGCGGCTGGATAAATTCGTGCCGGAGAAGCTCCAGAACGCCCGGCAGGGCAAGGAGAAGATCGGCGGCCGGAAGGATAAGCGCCCCGGCGCCAATGCCGCGGCCTCCGGCGCCAAGCGGCGGCAGGAGCAGCGGGCCCAGATGCAGAAGCTCCAGCTGGAGATCGCCAAAAAGGCCCCGGTGAAGGTCACCATCCCCGATGAGATCAGCGTGGGCGAGCTGGCCAGCCGCATGAAGAAGACCGGCGCGGAGGTGGTGCGCACCCTCATCAAGATGAAGGTCATGGCCTCCCTCTCCGATGTGATCGATTACGATACCGCCGCCCTGGTGGCCATGGAGCTGGGCTGCAAGGTGGAGCACGAGGTCGTTGTCTCCATTGAGGAACAGCTCATCGACGACCGGGAGGATACGGCGGAAGAGCTGAAGCCCCGGAGCCCCGTGGTGGTGGTCATGGGCCACGTGGACCACGGCAAGACCTCCCTGCTGGATAAGATCCGCCACGCCCACGTGGCGGAAGGGGAGGCCGGCGGCATCACCCAGGCCATCGGCGCCTATCAGGTGGAGATCAACGGAAAGACGATCACCTTCCTGGATACCCCTGGCCACGAGGCCTTTACCTCCATGCGGGCCCGGGGCGCCATGGTGACGGATATCGCCATCCTGGTGGTGGCGGCGGACGACGGCATCATGCCCCAGACCGTCGAGGCCATCAACCATGCCCGGGCGGCCAACATCCCCATCGTAGTGGCCATCAACAAAATGGATAAGCCGGGAGCCAATCCCGAGCTCATCAAGCAGCAGCTCACCAAGTACGACCTGCTCAGCGAGGAGTGGGGCGGCGATACCATCATCTGCGAGGTATCCGCCCGCACGGGACAGGGCATCGACAATCTTCTGGAGATGGTCGCCCTGAGCGCCGAGATGCGGGAGCTGAAGGCGAATCCGGACCGGGCCGCCCGGGGCACCGTGATCGAGGCCCGGCTGGATAAGGGCCGCGGCCCCGTGGCCACGGTCCTGGTGCAGAACGGCACCCTCCGCTCCGGCGACGTGGTGATCGCGGGCACCGCCGTGGGCCGCATCCGGACCATGGTGGGGGACAAGGGCCAGCGGCTCACCGAGGCGGGCCCCAGCGTTCCCGTGGAGGTCACGGGCCTCAGCGAGGCGCCGGAGGCCGGCGACGTGTTCAACGTGGTGGCGGACGAGCGCATGGCCCGGGTCCTGGTGGAGCAGCGGAAGGAAGAGAAGAAGAAGGCCAGCACCGGCGGCGAGCGGAAGGTCACCCTGAACGACCTCTTCGCCCAGATCAAGGAAGGGGAGCTGAAGGAGCTCACCCTCATCGTGAAGGGCGATGTGCAGGGCTCCGTGGAGGCGGTGAAATCCAGCCTGGAGAAGCTCAGCAACGAGGAAGTCCGGGTGCGGGTCATCCATGGCGCCGTGGGCGCCATCAACGAGAGCGACGTCATGCTGGCGGCCACCAGCAACGCCATCATCGTGGGCTTCAATGTCCGGCCCGAGGCCGCCGCCCGGGACAGCGCCGCCCGCAGCGGCGTGGATATCCGCCTGTACCGCATCATCTATGAATGCATCGCGGAGATCGAAGCCGCCATCAAGGGCATGCTCGCCCCCAAGTTCCAGGAAAGCCTGATCGGCCATGCCCAGGTGCGGCAGCTCTACCATGTATCCAAGGTGGGCACCATCGCGGGCTGCTATGTGCAGGACGGGAAGATCACCCGGAACGCCGGCGTGCGGGTGGTGCGGGACGGCATCGTGGTCTTCGAAGGGGAGCTGGCCTCCCTGCGCCGGTTCAAGGACGACGTGAAGGAGGTCGCCGAGGGCTACGAATGCGGCATGAGCATCGAGCGCTTCAACGACCTGAAAGAAGGGGACATCCTGGAAGCCTTCGTCATGGAACAGATCTAAGGTATTTTCGTCGGATATACGGGAGGGAAGAGCGAGGGAGGAAGCCCCTCTCTCTTCCCTTTTCGGTCTTTAGCCGGATAGAGGATCAAAAAGGAGGAATTTGTATGAAAAAGACCGTTCTGGGCATATCATTGGGAATCATTCTGGCCTGCGCCGTGTTCGCCGGTTTCCTCTATGCCAACCACGATATCGGCATGCCTTCTTCCCGGCTGGAAGCGGATATCCGCTCCTCCCCGAAAATCGCGGCGGATTGGTCCGTCGACGGATGCGTTTCCGATACCATGGCCGCCTATATCTCCTATCCCCAGGACAGGAGGGACCACAGTTTTTCCGTCTATGTGAACCGTCCCGGGCTCTCCTTCGGCTATTTCTTCCGGGGCGGCGGAAACCTTTCCGGCGTGGACCGGGGAATCCTGGCGTATACCGTTGAAGGGTATTCGGAACGCGCATTCATCTCCATGAATCAGCAGAAGGTGTGCCGATTGGAGATCAACGACGGCAACTCCGTTCAGGTGACGGAGCTGGACAGCGGAAAGCCCTTTGCCCTCGTTCTTCCCGTAAATGCCGGAATTGTTGCGTTTTACGATGTGAACGGAAATACGGTGGAATACTGGACTAACCCGCTCTGACCGCCTGCCGCCATTCGCGCCTCTGAATGATTTCGTGCTTCCGGGGCCGCACACTCGGGCTTCCCCTGGGGGAAGCTGGCGCGGAGCGCCTGATGAGGGACATTTTCTGTGACCGAACCATAGCGGCAACTCACCTTGGGCAAAGGAAACAGACATGCAAAATCTGAGCAACAGCCATCTCACCCCATTCGCCAAATCGCTGCGCAGGAATATGACGAAAGAGGAACGGAAGCTCTGGTACAACTTTCTGAAACTCCTTCCGGTCACTGTGAATCGGCAAAAGGTCATCGGCAATTCCATCGTTGATTTCTGTATTTATTCGGCAAAACTAGTAATCGAACTGGACGGGGATCAGCACGGAGAGCCGGAAGGTCTGGCCAAGGATGCGAACCGGGACGCCTGGCTGGCAGAACAGGGTTTTACCGTGCTGCGATATGGCAATTATGCCATAAATTCCGCTTTCGAAGAGGTCTGTCGGGATATCCTGGCGCATTTGCCCGGGGTTGCCGCTCCGGTGATCGAATAACCGCGATACATTCCCTCATCCGCCCCTGCGGGGCACCTTCCCCCGAGGGAAGGCAGACCGCGCGGCGGGGACGAAAGACGGGAACTCGGGGAACTATGTGAGACGGGGCAGCGACGCGCACCCTGGCTTCCCCTGGGGGAAGCTGGCGCGAAGCGCCTGATGAGGGACTCTCGCCCCGCCGGGCGGACTGTCTTCTCGCTGCGGCTCGGTCAGGCGCGGCTCTGACATGCCACCGGCATGTCATTCACTACCGCGCCCCTGCTTCGCAGCCCCCGGGAAAGCCAGGGCGGTAATCTCCCTGCGCCGGTGCGGCGAAGGGCACCCTGAAAAGCAAACGACTATTGCCAAGCAGATTCAAAGTCGGCAAGCTGACGTTCAGCACCCGCTTGTTCACCGCCGCGCCTTTGCCCCCTTCGCTTCAGCGCCCGCCGCACCGGGGGTGCAGGGGAACACCCCTGCCGCGCTCTTTCCCCGGTTTCTCTCGCGCAAGAGAAACCGGGCCGCCGGAGGCCTCGTCGGAATGGACCTCACAGGCTTCCTCGTCGTCGCAAATCTC
>JAFWOX010000093.1 GCA_017545325.1 Oscillospiraceae bacterium
CCGCACCGGCGCAGTGAGATTACCGCCCTGGCTTCCCCGGGGGGAAGCAGTCCGCTCGGCGGGGCGAGAGTCCCTCATCCGTCTCCGGCTTCCGTGAGACGCCGGAGCCACCTTCCCCCAGGGGAAGGCAGACCGCGCGGCGGGGACGGGGGACGAAGGGCCACGCTGGAAGAAACCGGATGCAGGGGCGGCCAGTACCCTGGCTTCCCATGGGGGAAGCTGGCGCGGAGCGCCTGATGAGGGGAGGGTTGCGCAGCAAAACAAGGGCTTGGACCCTTAAAAAGATGATTTTGCATTCATGCAGCCGCCTGCTGCGGCGCGGCCCCTGCCGGGGGCGTGACTTTCCCTGTGCGGGGAAAGTCACCAAAGGCGCACCAGGGAACCATCCGAAAGGTTCCCTGGACCCTCCTCCCGGCCAAGGGGGGCCGATTGCCCCCCATTGGATCCCCCCGCATATGCTCGCTGGTCCCATTCTCTCGGGAGAACTTCCGTAGGAAAAAAGATGCGAAATATCGGGATTTAACCGTCTGCCGTTTTGCTTCCACTCAAACATTCCCCACGGGGACGAAGCCGATCACCGTTACCCCATCCCGATCGTACAGGGGCAGCGAATAGAGGTAATCCCGCCCCGCCTCCAGGGCTTCCCGGCGCAGCTCCTCCATGGCCGCGTTGTATGCGAGCGCCTCCTCCGGGTTTCGGGGATGCTGCACGGGACCGCCGTTATACAGGTCAAAGGTCCGCACATAACCGCTGATTTCTTCCCCCTCCGGGGTAAAGCCCGCGGCCGCTTCCAGGTCAGGTTCCAGGGTGACCCCGTTGAGATCCTTGATCCCGCCATAGGTCTCTCCCCGCTCGTTCACGGGATAGCCGTCCTCCTCCCGCCCTCTGCGGGCGTACCCCGGCACCATGACCACGCAGTCCGTCACCTTGTCCCCGGCGGCGGCATAGACCCGCGTGGTACCCCAGCCGACGGCGGAAACCAGCCCCTCCGGGCTCACGGAGGCGATCTCCGGGTCCCCGGAGGACCAGACGACCTCTGTGCCGCTGAGCTCCGGAGCAAGGTCGGGGGTCAGCGGATACTGCGCCCCGGCAAGCAGGGAGAGGACGGAACGATCCAGGGTGATCCCCCTGTCCTCCTCCCCGGCCTCCGCTTCGGGCTCGGGGGCAGTCCCCTGTACCCGGACGATGCACTCCGCCGTATGCTCCCCCACGGAAGCGATGATTTTCGTCACGCCCTGGCTCACGGCGGTGACCAGGCCGTCCTCACTCACTGTAGCCACCGCCGGGTCCCCGGAGATCCAGGTGATCTGCTCCCCGGCCAGAGTGGGGTCCACCCCGGCCAGCGGCGAGACGCTTTCCCCGACCCGCAGGGTGACGTCATACCACTGCAGGGAGATGGCCCTGCCCACCGCCGCGGATTTCGCCGCGTACAGCTCCGCCGCCGCAGCGGTGTAGGCATCACCGTACCTCTTCCGCATCTCCGGAGTATCATACTCCGCCAATTCCCGGGCAGAGGTCAGGCAGGCGATGACTGAGCCATCCACGTCTTCCACGTCTCCGTCCGATCCCAGATGGAAGAACAGCAGATAGGGCTGGCCCTTCTCCCCCCATTCCGTGATCCAGGTCTGCCCGTCGATCACCTCCGCCCGCACCCCCTCCGGGAGGGCAAGCTTTTCTTGATCCTCCGGCAGGAGGCGGTATTCCAGCAGATACAGCGCGCGTCTTTCCCCACCATCGCCGGTTCCTTTCCAAACCGGCGTGACGCCGGTGATCCGAGCGGAGACGATGGGATTGACGCTGGCTTTCCGCGTCCCGTCCTCTTGGAGAACGCCGTCGTTCCAGGCTTTGATGAGCGCCAGCACCTGGAGCTTCGTCATCTCCCGGATCCCTTTCGGTACATTCTCCGCTTCGAAGGTAATGCTGACCTCCTGGCGGGGCGTCGCGGCGGCAGGCTCCGGGGAACCGGCAGCATAGCCCGTCACCCGGACGGTGCACTGGGCCTTGGTCATGCCCACCCAGACGTCGATCTTCGTGGTCCCATGGTCCACGGCGGTGACCAGGCCGTCCTTGCTCACTGTGGCTACGTTCGGATCCTTGGAGAACCAGGAGACCACCGCATCGCGCAGAGCGGGCGGGATATTTACGGTCATCTGGAAGCTGTCCCCCGGGTTTGACAGGGTGAAGTCCTCCCGGTTCAGCCGGACGGACGGAGCGTTTTCCCCCGCCAGGTAAGCCGCATAGAGCTCCGCCGCCGCGGCGGTATACCTGTCCCCATACTTTTCCAGCATCTCCGGGGCGCCGTAGACCCTCTCCAGCTCCCGGGTATTGGTCACCCCCGCCAGGAACCAGACCGGTTCCCGGTCCAGGTTCAGCTCCGGGTCCCCGTCCATATCCGTCCAGCGGAGCAGGAGATAGGGCTGGCCGTTTTCGCTCCATTCGGTGATCCAGGTCTCCCTGTCGATCTCCTCCGTCCGCATCCCCTCCGGGAGGTCGATATGCTCCTGATCCTCCGGCAGGAGGCGGTATTCCAGGCGAAACAGCTCCTGTCCCTCGGTGAGGCCCTGGGTCCCCGCCCCCATGGAGGTGAGCCCGGTGAGCCTGGCCTTGACGATCCGGTTCACGTCTGCCGTATATGCCCCGCTCCAGGGGGGATAGCCGTCGTTCCAGTCTGCGGTGAGGCTGATGAGGTAGCCCATGGCGCAGTTCAGAGCCCCTTCCTCCGCATCCGGTACGTCGAACTCCAGGACCGTTCCCCGGTCCCGGGGAATGCCCCGCACCGGATTCTGCTCCAATACCGCCCAGGTCCCGTCCTCCCTCCGGGAAAAGGTCACGGCCAGGGTTTCCGCCGCGCCTTCCACCGGGAAATAGACCTCCGCTTCCTGCCCCTCCAGGCGCAGGACATGGTATTTATCCCTGGCAATGGTGAGGGAATTGGCTGCCGCGTACTCCTCCGCATAGGGCCAGGCCACCTCCCCGAACCATTCGTCGGTATACTCCACGGGCTTTTTTGCTCCGGTGAAGGTGCAGCCCAGGGCCAGGGCGGCGATCAGGATCACGGCGGCGAGGGTGAGGATCGCCGTCCTGGGCCTCTTTGCGATGAGCCGGATGCGCTCCTTCAGGCCCCGCTTGCTCCCGGTCATGGTGGTGGCGGCCCGGAACAGGGCCGGGCGGCTGGTGCAGGTCATGCGCAGGAGGGTGCAGCCGTATGCCCTCCGCTCCCCCTCCCCCAGGCGCCGAAGGGTCCCCTCGTCGCAGGCCAGCTCCCCATCCCGGCGGGACAGAATCGCCGCCCACCACACCAGGGGATCGAACCAGTGCAGGGCCAGAGCCAGACTCCGAAGCAGGGACCAGGCCTGATCCCCATGGCGGAAATGGGTCAGCTCATGGGCCAGGATATGGTGCAGGGCCGGGTCCTCCGCCGCCTCGGGCGGCAGATACACCGCCGGGCGGAACAGGCCGAAGAGACAGGGGGTCTCCGCCGCCTCCGTCACATACACGGGCAGGAGAAAGTCCCCCGCCCCGGAAAAGCGTTCCCGGGTGCGCCGGAGGCGCAGGGCGAAGCGGAGATTCACCCCCGCGAACCACAGAAGGCAGACCGCCGATCCCGCCATCCACAGGAGGCGCAGAAGCCTGACGGTATCCGCAGGGCTCTTCTCCGGCTCCGCCGGCTTTGCCGCCGCCGACATGACCGGCGTCGGCTCTGTCTCTGTCCGGGTCGCCGGGACCAGGCTCCCGGGACTGGCAAGGAGCGGCGCTGCCGCCGGCAGCGGGCTGATCCCTTCCGCCTCGGTGCGCGAATCAGCCGTGGATACGGGAGGCAGAAGCTCCCCTTCCTTCGGCAGGGCGTTCATGATGCTGAACCTGCTGCTGCCGAGGCTCACGGGCAGGAGCATCCGCAGGAGCACCAGGCCCCAAAGGGCATACTGCAGCCGCAGACCGATCCTCCCCCGAAGCAGGTACCGGAAGCCGATGATCAGGGCGCAGAGAGCCGCGGAAGACACGATCCATTCAAGCATGGCCATCCCCCTCCGCCTGCTTCAGGATGGCATACAGCTCATCCAGCTCCTCCCGGGACAGGGCCTGCTTCTTCGTCAGGGCGCTGACCATGAGGCTCAGACTGCCCCGGTAAGCCCGGGTCAGCAGATCCTCCGTCTCCCGCAGGGCTGCCTCCTCCCGGCTCACCCGGGGAATGAAGGTCTTCACCCGCCCGTCGTTCTCCGTCCCCACGGCCCCCTTGGCCTCCAGACGGCTCAGGAGGGTGAGGGTGGTGGATCGGGACCAGCCGCATTTCTCCCCCAGTTCCTCCGTCAGCTCCCGACCGGTGCGGGGCGCCGACGCCCACAGGCATTCCATGACGCTCCATTCCGCAGAGGTCAGAGTAATGTTTTCCTTTTTCATGACGGTTGCCTCCATATGTCTACGTTTGTAAACTCACTATAGCCGATTTGTCTACGTTTGTCAACAGCAAAAAGGAAAAAAGCCCGGGACCCGCCGCAGCGGATCCCGGGCCGAAAGAGGAAGGGGTCATTCCACCTCTATGCTTCCCCCGGTTTCCAGGGTGCAGCCGTCCAGAAGAAGGAGCTTCTCCGCCAGGAGGCGGGCAAAGCCGCCGACGATGGCGGTGGAGGCGATCAGGTCCTCCGTATTCTCCACAGCGTCCTCCCCCGCATCGGGATGCTTCAGGATGCCCGCCGCCGCAGCCCGCACCTGCCGCACGAAGAAGCGGGCGCTTTCGCTGTGCCGCCGGGCATAGGCCTCATAGACGGGCCGGACCTCCTCCTCCCCCCGCCCGGTGGGCAGGAGCTTCTGGAGCATGGCGATGCTCAGGCTCTGCTTCAGGGTGCAGATCATCACCAGATAGGCAATGTGCACCCGGAAATACTTCTTCTTCTCCGGGCTGGGCATGATCCCCTTGCGGACATAGTTGTTGATGGCAGCGGCGGTGACCACCTGCTCCTCCTTCAGCTCCGGAGGCATATAGTCCAGGTAGCCCATGAGCAGCATCACCACCTGATCCATATACAGCCCGATATCGGGGATCTCCTCCCATTCCGGCAGACGGAAACGGAGGATATACTTCTCCCATCTTCTCAGCTTGCCCGCGATCAGTTCCTCGCTGTACGACAAATGAACGCGCCTTCCTTTCTCCCGGCGAACGCCGCGAATCTTTATTTATTTACAGTATATCACCTCCTGCACCGGAAAGCAAAGAAAAACTCCGTTTCTTCCGCTTGACATTGTGAGCAGCACATGTTAATCTAATTCTATGGATCAGATTAAGCCGATCCGCTGATTATGACAGGTTTCCTGTTGTTTTTTCTTCTCTCCTTTTTCCTTATCCCGGCAAGTCCAGGCCGCGGGGCGCAGGTCCCGCGGCCTGGGTCCGTCTTCCGGCTCCGGCTTTGCTTCCGCCGCGCTTCTTTTGCAATACCCCTTTACTGCGCTGTCAAATTATAGTATGATGAATCGCGTTCCAAAACAGGAAAGAAAAGGGGTAAAAGAATGAAAGAACGGGAAAGACTGGGCAGCCGCTTGGGCTTCATCCTGCTCAGCGCAGGCTGTGCCATCGGCTGCGGCAATGTGTGGAAGTTTCCCTGGATGACCGGGCAGTTCGGCGGCGGCGGCTTCGTTCTGGTGTACATCATCTGTCTGCTGCTCCTGGGTCTGCCCTGCATGACCATGGAGTTCGCCATGGGCCGGGCCAGCCAGGCCAGCCCGCTGGGCATGTACCAGAAGCTGGAGAAGCCCGGCCAGAAATGGCATATCCACGGCTGGCTCTGTCTGCTGGGCAACGTGGCCCTCATGGCCTTCTACACCGTGGTCACCGGCTGGATGATCTACTACTTCGTGCAGTTCCTCCTCGGCAATTCCGCTGACCTGGGCTTTGTGTCCATGATCACCAACCCCGGGTTGAATATGGGCTACCTGGCGGTGGCGGTGGTCCTGGGCTTCGGCATCCTTTGCTTCAACATCCAGGGGGGGCTGGAGCGGGTCACCAAATACCTGATGGTCGCGCTCTTCCTCCTCATGCTGGTGCTGGCGGTGCACAGCGCCACCATGTCCGGCGCGAAAGAAGGCCTGCATTTCTACCTGGTGCCGGATTTCACCAAGATCACCGGCAGCGTCATCGTGGGGGCCATGAATCAGGCCTTCTTCACTCTGAGCATCGGCATCGGCAGCATGGCCATTTTCGGCAGCTATATCGGCCGGGAGCGCTCCCTCCTGGGGGAGAGCGTGAGTGTTATCGTCCTGGATACCCTGGTGGCGGTCATCGCGGGCTTCATCATGTTCCCCGCCTGCTTCACCTACAACATTGAAGTGAACGCAGGTCCCAGCCTGCTGTTCGACACCATGGCCACCGTGTTCAACAACATGCCCGGGGGCCGGATCTGGGGCACCCTGTTCTTCCTCTTCATGGTCTTCGCCGCCCTCTCCACGGAGCTGGCGGTGTTCGAGAACATTCTCGCCATGATCCGGGAGAGGACCGGGTGGAGCCGTCCCAAGGGCTGTCTGATCTGCGGCATCGGCATCCTGATCCTGGCCAGCACCACCGCCCTGGGCTACAGCGCCTTCCATTTCCAGCCCTTCGCGGAAGGCTCTGCCTGGCTGGACTTCTGGGATTTCATCGTCAGCACCAATCTCCTGCCTATCGGCGCGCTGATCTTCTCCCTCTTCTGCTGCTTCAAGTTCGGCTGGGGCTGGGATAAGCTCATCGAGGAGGCCAACGCGGGGAAGGGCTTGAAGGTCAAGCCCTGGATGAAGCCCATTTTCAAGTACTTCGTTCCTCTCTGCGTGGTGGTCCTGTATATCTACGGCCTGGCCACCTTCAAGTGGAGATAAGCAGCGGCCCCATGAATATGCGCGGCGGATCCCAAACTCGGGATCCGCCGCTTTTCTTCAGCTTTTCTCTATCTGGACAAATACCGGTACAGCATGAGGGCCAGCTCCTGGCGGGAAGCTCCGTCCAGAGGACGGAAGGCGCCCTTCCCGTCCCCCTGCACCACGCCCAGGCCCTTGGCGATGGCCACATAGCCCAGGTCGGCGGCGGGGATGGTCTCCTCATCCGTGAAGCCGCAGCGGAAAATGCCCTGCATTTCAGCCGCCTCCGCAAGGCCGCTGAGCCCCACGAAGCAGCGGCAGAGCTCGCTGCGGGTCACGGTCCGGTTTGGCTCCTGCTCCGTCGAGGCGATGAAGCCCCGGGCCTTGGCCTCCCGGTAGACGGGCTTCAGGAGCTCCGCATCCGCATCCGCATAGTCCGGATAATTCACCCGCCAGCCGGCGGCGGAGAGCATGAAGAGGAGCATATCCAGCTCCGTCACGGCGGCCTTGGGCCGGAATTCCTCCACACCCGCAAAGCCTATCCCGTAGGCGGCCAGCGCTTCGATCTCCTTCCGGGCGAAGCTGCCCGCGAGGTCGCTGTAGGCGATGGCCTGCTCCTCCTGGGCGCTCTCCCGGTCCGGCTCGCCGGTGATCGCATCCACCCGGCTGACCCAGCCGTCGCCGCTGTCGGCCAGGTATACGAGGGTCCAACGGCGGGGGCTCTGCCAATCCTCCGGATCCTCGGGCAGAAGCACATAGGTCAGATGGGCGGTGTAGCAGCTCAGGAAAGCCTCCTGGGCCGCCGCCTCCCCCACCACCGGACCGGAGGGCCCGAAGGTCAGCTCCTCATCCCAGGTGACGCCGAAGGAGTCCACGCAGCCCGCCGCGGCGTTGACGGTCAGGCGGATGCCGTCCATGGGGCAGGGGTACCCGGCCTCCATGCGGACAAAGGCGTAGGAATCCACCGCCACGCTCCAGTCGCTGCGGGAGGAATCCCGCAGTTCGCAGAGGGGCAGATAATCCGGGTATTTCCGCTCCAGGAAATCCCGGGCGGCGTCGGGGAGCTCGGCGGGGGCGGGGTCCTTCTCCTCCTTCCAGCCGAAGCCGGAATAGCTGGTATAGAGGCTCTGCACCTCTCCGGTGCGGGCGTCGGCGGTGACGGTCTTCCGCACCGTGGGGACATTGCCCTCCTCCAGCAGCCGGTCGTATTCCTCCTGGGTGAGGCCGTATTCCGGCCCGGCGAGGGTCTTGCTCAGGCGGAAAACGGCGGTCACCGTGTCATCCGGCGTCTCCCCCTCCTCCAGGGCGGCGGGGTCCAGGCTGGGCTGGGCGGCGGTATAGGTGACGGCGCCCAGGGCAAAGTCCTCCGTGATCCCGAAGGCGCTCTCCGCCAGAACGACGGCCTTCAGGGCTTCCCCATCCAGCACATCCTTGAACTTCTCCGCTCCGGCCAGCTCCTGGGGCGTGAGGCCCATGTCCGCCGCCGCCGGAGCTTCCTCCGTCTCCGCCGCCCCGTTCTTCATCCCGTCGAAGGACCGGTATCCATCCTGACGGAACAGGAGCTCCCCGGTCCCGGCGTCCACCATGGCGCTCCAGGGGAGGGAGATCTCGTACATCAGCCGGGCCTCGTGCGTCCCGTAATCCGTATAGGCCCAGTTCAGCTCCGTGGTAAGGGCGTCCCGGAATTTCCCCAGGGCCTCGTCGGCCTTGATTCCCGGGCGGGCGGAGGGCACGCCTCCGGCGATGAAGACCTCCGCATCGCTGCGGCTGTAGGAGACCAGCAGCCCGTCCTCGGTCCGGAAGCCGAGGCTCACGGAGACCTCCGTATCCACCCCGTTCAGGGTGAGGGTCCCGCCGAGGGAATACCGGGAGGAGGGACGCAGGCTGTCCTTCCGCTCCTTCAGCTCCACGGCCTCGTTCTCATCCAGCACCCCGGCCAGAAAGCGCCCGGCTGCGGCGGCCGCCTTTTCCCAGGTGAAATCCGGGAAATGCAGCCGATCGGAGTAGCGGTACTCCTCGTCGGCAAACCAGCGTTCATAGGAGAAGATCTTGCCCGCGTCGTCGCAGACGACATACAGCTCTTCCCCTTCCTTCGACCAGCTGAGACGCCACCAGGTCTTTTCACCCCGGACGTAGCTGTCCCCGTTAAATTCGGTATAGTCGTCGGTGATCCCCAGGGTCTTTTTCACCCGGAGGGTGACGGTCTTCATCTGCTCATCCGCCGGTTCCGCTGCCCCGGCGGCGGGCAGGGCCAGCCCCAGGCAGAGGGCCAGGGCCAGCAGGAGGCACAGCGTTTTTTTCATGGTGCAGGCTCCTTTCCCATCAGAAATTGGTTCTCGTTACTCCTTATGACGCGGAGGGTGCAGGAAGGTTCCGGAAAAAGGAGAAAAAGCAGGCGCTCAGAATGCAGCGGGCCCCCATCGGGACCCGCTGAAAGCCGTATGAACAGACGCCCGGCCTCCCCCGCGTCCAACCGCGCGAGGGCCGGAGGACCGCCGTATTCTGCGGCCCAACCGAAGCCGAAGCTCAGGGCACCATCCCTGTGGCGCCCTCCAGGCCGTTCCGGGCCATCTGCGAGGTGCCGCCGGCCTGAAGATCGGGCTCCAGCTCGAAAACGTGCTCCACATAGGTATAGTCCGAATAACCCATGCGGGCCAGGGGCTGGATCTTCATCATATCGATCTTCCCATCCTCGCCGATCACCTCGTCCGCGATATGGACCCCCACCACCTTGCCGATGATGATGTCCACGGTGCCGGATTTGCTGTCCCCGGGGAGGACGATGGTCTGGACATACTTGCACTCCAGATTGATGGGGGAATCCGCCACCCGGCAGGGCTTCACCAGCTCGCACTTGGCCTTCTTCAGCCCCGCCTTCTCAAATTCGTCCACCTCCGGCGGGAAGGGGGCGGCGGTGATATTCATGGCGTTTCGCAGGGCATAGGGCACGATGTTGTACACAAATTCCCCCGTGGCCTCGATATTCACGGCGGTATCCTTCCGCTTTCCCGTGGGTCCCCGGTTGATGGACACCAGCACATAGGGGGGATCGAAGGTCAGGTTGGTGAACTGGCTATAGGGGGCCAGGTTGTCCACCCCCTCCGCGCTGACGGTGCTGAGCCAGCCGATCACCCGGGGCACGGCGCAGGATTTAAAGGGGGGGCGGGCCAGTCCATGGTCATTTTTCGCGGTCTCGTAGAACATAGCAATACCTCCAGCTTTTGTATTCTCCTGCCTCTATCCTAACTCCCCGTTCCCGCTCCGTCAAGGGAGGACTTGAAAGCGCCGGGGTCTCGGAGTATAATCGTTCTACAAACGATACGGGGAGGACGCTTCCATGAGGATCATCACCCTTTGCCGGGAATACGGCGCAGGCGGTCATTCCGTCGGTCAGCGGGTAGCCGCGGAACTGGGCATCGAATTCTACGATAAGGACATCATCCGGGACAGCGCGGCGGAGCTGGGCATCGATCCCGCCCTGCTGGAGGCGGAGGAGGAGGCCATCACCAGGAAGGACGCCATCCTCCGGCACATTACCCCCATCTCCTACGACCAGAAGGACGCCATGTACGGGGCGGAGAGCGACGTCATTCTGAAGCTGGCGGCCAAGGGGCCCTGCCTCATCCTGGGGCGCTGCGCGGACGCGGTGCTGCGGGCCGCCGGGGTGCCCAGCCTGGACGTGTTCCTCTTCGCGGATGAGGAGCACCGGGCCGCCCGGGTGGGGGAGCTCATCGGCACCAAGGACGAGGCGGTGATCCGCCGGACCATGAAGAAGACGGACCAGGCCCGCCACGCCTATTATCACCATTACACCGGCAAGACCTGGGGAGACCTGCGGAATTTCCATCTCTCCCTGGACAGCGGCATGCTGGGGTACGATTCCTGCGTCCGCCTGATCTGCCAGGCGGCCCGGGATACGGAATAGCGGAGCAAAAACTTGCCGGGAAGGACCAGACGGTCCTTCCCGGCCTGCTTGTATCAGGCTTTATTTCCCGAGACCCAGGATCTCCCGGGCTTCGTCGCTGGTGGCGACCTCGTTGCCGTACTCCCGGATGACCCGGGCGGCCCGCTCCACGAACTGCCGGTTGGAATCCGCCAGCCTGCCCTTGGCGTAGAGGACGTTATCCTCCATGCCCACCCGGATATGGCCCCCCAGGGCCACGGCGCCATAGAGCATTTCCATGGCGCTCCGGCCGACGCCGAAGGTGCTCCAGGTGGAGCCGGGGCAGAGGCTTTCCATGGTCTCCTTCATGAAGATCAGGTTCTTCATGCTGCCGGGGATGCCGTTGGCGCAGCCCATGCAGAACTGGAAATGCAGAGGCGCCTTCAGCACGCCCTTCTTCAGGTAATAGGCGGCGTTGGCGATCATGCCCGGGTCGAAGGCCTCGATCTCCGGCTTTACGCCCCATTCCTGCATATGCAGGCCCAGCTCCTCCAGGAAGGCGGGGGAGTTGATGAACAGGGCGTTGTTCATCCAGTTCATGCTGCCGCAGTCATAGGAGGCCATTTCGGGGCGCAGCAGCTTCAGATGGAGCTGCCGGGTCTCGTCCGTGGCGTTCAGATCCCCGGAGGTGGTCATGTTCAGCACCACGCTGCAGTCCGGGTGATTCTTCCTCAGGAGCTCCACGGTCTCTGCGAACTTCTCCTTGCTCATGGTGCCGTTGCCCGCGTCGTCCCGCATATGCAGGTGGGTGATGGCGGCTCCGGCCTGCCAGCAGTCGTAGACGTCCTCCGCGATCTCCGCAGGGGTCATAGGCACATTGGGGTTGTTTTCCTTCTTGGGCCATGCGCCGGTGGTGGCCACGGTGATGATGGTTTTCGCCATTGTCCCTTCTCCTCCGCTTATTTCTTCCGGGCGAAGAGCTTCTGCATGTACTCCAGGCCGCTGTCCCCATTCCCCTCGGGGAAGCCGAAGCCGGTGCCGCCATAGGCATAGGTGCGCTCGGGCACGGTGGGATCGATATCCTTCTCGTCCACCTCCGCGGCTACGCGGGCCATGGAGCCGTCCCCCAGGTACCAGCGCAGGGGGAAGCAGTTGAAGCGGAACCAGCGGCCGGGAATGATCTTGTCCAGATCTCCCCCCAGGTTCTCCACGCCCACGATGCCGTGGCCCAGCATCTCCTTGTGGCAGGGCTCCCAGGTGCCCCATACGCCGATATCCTCCAGGTCGCCGGCGTAGTCATGGTAGGCCTTCTCGCCGTAGAGCTTGATGTAGGTGAACTTATCGAACTTGGCGTAGGCCTCCTCGCCGAAGAGCTCGATGTATTCCTCGGTGATGGGCTTGCCGGTGGCGCCCAGGAGATTCATGCGGGTCATGCCGTTGTTGCCCATGGCGGTATGCAGCGGATGATCCAGGGCCTGGGAGTCCATGGCCACGCATTTTACCTTGTTCTTCACGAACCAGCGGCCGGCCTCGATGCCGGTGCCGGCGGCATAGTGGTAGTAGGCCTTGCTGTCGTCAAACAGCCGATGCATGCCGGTGTTCAGGCAGATGATCTTCCCCTTCAGCTTCTTCTGGTCGACGCCGTATTTTTTGCAGGCTTCGTCCAGATGCTTGTCGGTGATCAGGCCCCAGGGCTCGATATCGATCTTCAGCACAACGGCCTGGCCGGTGTAGGCATCGATGGGCATCTCATGGGTGTACCGGGCGCGGCGGCCGTCGAACTCATACTCCATGACGTGCCGGGGGGCGTCGCAGTGGGTGCCGGTGTGCATGGTGCACATGATGCTCTGGGTAAGCACGCCGCCCTTGGCCATGGTATGCTGGTTGTTGATCACGGGCTTGTCAAAATAGGGCCAGCGGGGGATCTCCGCGCTGAAGGGGTGGGTCAGGTCGATCCATAAGGTCTTCGCCATTTTCATTACCTCCCAATCTGATTTCACGGTTTATTTGTTATACAGCATTTTGATCAGGTACGCATTGAGTCCGGAGTTCGCCGCCTGGACCTCCTCCGGGGTCCATTTCCGGAAGCCCTCCCCGGTCTTGAAGCCCTGCTTCCCCTCCGCCCGGAGCTGTTCCAGGAGGGGGGAGGGGCGGTGGGAATCCTCCAGATACTGCAGGATATAGTCGTGGATGCTCCAGGTCAGGTCCATCCCCACCATATCCGCGTTCTCCAGGGGGCCCAGCTGGGGCAGGCGGAGTCCGAAGCTGTACTTCACGGCCTTGTCCACCGTCTCGGCGTCCGCAATGCCGTTTTCCACGATGCTGATGGCCTCCCGCCACAGGGCATGCTGCATCCGGTTGGCGATGAAGCCGGGCACATCCTTTTTGCAAAGCACCGGCTCCTTCCCCACCCCCGCCAGGACCTCCATAACGGTCTGGGCGGTCTCGTCGCTGGTGGCGTCGGACTTCACCACCTCCACCAGTGGGATCAGGTGGCCGGGGTTCCAGAAATGGGTGCCCGCGAAGCGCTCCCGGTGCTTCAGGTCCCGGCTGATGAGGCTGGGGCTCATGACGGAGGAATTGGTGCAGAAGATGGCGTCCGGACGGCAGCGCTCCTCCAGCATGGCAAAGGTCTGCCGCTTGACCTCCATATCCTCAAACACGGCCTCCACCACCAGGTCGGCCTCGCTCAGCAGGGGGCTGGCGGGATCCGTGGTGAAGGAGATGCGGCTGAGCCTTTCCTCCAGCTCGACGGGCTCCAGGACGCCCTTCGCCACCAGCTCCGCCGTATTCTGCCGGATGCCGGCGGCCACGTCCACCTCCCGCATGTCGTATACCCCCACCCGGTAGGCGGGGTTCTTGGTGAAAACGAAAGCGATGTTCTTCCCCATCATGCCGCCGCCGGCGATGAGGATCCGCTTGATCTCCCCGGGCTGCATCCTGCCGCCTCCCGATCAGACCACCAGGTAGCCGCCGGAGCAGTCGCAGTTGGCGCCGGTGATGTAATCCGAAGCGGCGGAGGACAGGAACAGGGCATAGCCCACAAAGTCGCTGGGTTCCGCCAGACGGCCCACGGGCTCCCGGTTCAGGAAGTTCTTGTATACCTGGGACTCGGGATCGAACATCCACTCGGTCAGATCGCTGCGGAATACGGTGGGGCAGATGGAATTCACATTGATCTTGTACTTGGCGGTGAGGTCGGCAGCCAGGCAGTTCACCATCAGGTCCGCGCCGCCCTTGCTGGTGCAGTAGCCGGTGTAGCCCGCCATGCCCCGCTTGCTGCGCTGGGAGGTGACCACCACCATCTTGCCGCCCTTGCCCTGGGCGACCATCTGCTCCGCCACGAATTTGGTGACGATGTACACGCTGCGGCAGTCCGCATCCATGATGTACTGCCATTCCTCCACGCTCTGGTCCAGAACGCTGGCGGGCTTATTGAAGCCGTGGCACACCGCCAGAATGTTCACTTCGCCGTACTTGGCCACGCAGGCCTTGATGCAGGCCTTCACATCCTCTTCCTTGGCGGGATCCGCCACAAAATAGGCGCAGTCGATCCCCTCGGCCTTGAATTCCGCCTCCAGGGCCTGGAGCTTCTTTTCGTTCCGGCCGGTCATAAAGACCTTCGCGCCGGCATAGCCGTAGGCCTTGGAAAGCACGCAGCCCAGGGCGCCGGTGGCGCCGGTGACCAGGGCGACCTTGCCCTCCACGGAAAACATCTTCTCCACAAAGCTTTTTTCCACCGCTACCATGATAATCTCCTCCTTATCCAATCTGGTTTGCTTGTTTTATTACTATATAATAAAGTTATCTCCCGTGCAATTCTTACTTCCTTGTAAGTAGGTTACTTTTTAGTTATGCCTTTCTTTTTTATAAACAATCATGTATAATTCAGTTAAAGATAGAATCCTGATGGTATGAGCACTTTTGTCCCTGCGGAGAAAGGAGATTCCCGCAATGGCCAGAGAGGATTTTTCCCAACCCATCAACCCCTATCACTATGCCCTGCACTGTCTGGGCGGAAAATGGAAAATGACCATCCTGCATGAGATCTACACCCATGGATCCATCCATTTCAACCAGACCCTGAAGGTCATTCCCCTTTCGGAAAAGGTGCTGAGCCAGCAGCTCAAGGAGCTCATTGCAGACGGGCTGGTGAAGCGCAGCGTGGAGAGCGAGACCTTCCCCCCCTCCACCGTCTATGAGCTCACGCCGGAGGCCAGGCAGCTCATCCCCGCCCTGGATATCCTCTATATCTGGAGCATCCGGCAGATGGACGCCAAGGGGATCCCCATCGACGCGGACGCCTTCGTGGTGCACAAGACGGAAAACTATGTCAAGGCGCTGGGGGATATTATGGAGGCCAACGGCTATTACGAGGGTCTGGAGCGCAGCCCAAAGCGGTGAGCGGCCGGGGCGGAAAAACCACATCGGCAAAAAACATGGATATATTATTTTCAAGGAGGGAACAGCGCTATGATCAACACAAAGCACCGGATCGAATTCGACCCGGAAAAGTGCGTTGGCTGTCAGCAGTGCTACAAATCCTGCTTCGTGGACGTGATCCGCTGGGATGCGGAGGCCAAGAAGCCCGTCTTCAAGTATGTGGAGGACTGCGAGCATTGCTTCTACTGCCAGAGCGTATGCCGGAAGGACGCGATCCGGGTGATCCCGGATTACGCCAGCGAGCATCTGCTTCAGCATTTCGACGCTTACAGGTGAGGTGAATGAGATGAGCGAATGGAACAAACTGAGCTGTGATGTTCTGATCATCGGCGGCGGTATCGGCGGCCTGTCCTGCGCCACCGCCATCAAGGAGCATAACCCCGAGGCCGATGTGCTGGTGGTGGAAAAGAACTTCGCCGGCTTCGCCGGCAAGGCCAACCGGGGCGGCGGCGTGCTCCAGTACTTCGATCTGGATAAGATCGATCCCAAGGAATTCGTAGCCTTCCATACCCAGAAGATCGGCGCCTGGTTCACGGATCAGGAGCTCATGGAAAAATACGTCTCCATGAACACCTACATGCTGGATAAGCTGCTGGAGTGGGGCTGCAACCTGCCCAAGAAGGACGGCAAGTTCATGGTCATGCCTACCGGCCCCATGACCGCCATGATCCGGGTGGATCTGGATATCACCCTCCGGGTACGCCAGACCGCCCAGAAGCTGGGCGTCCGCTTCATGGACAAGACCGTTATGGCCGACCTGATCACCGACGGGGGCCGCATCGCCGGCGCCACCGTGTTCAGCGTTCTGGACGGGACCTACTCCGTCATCGGCGCGAAGAAGGTCGTCCTGGCCACCGGCAGCCAGAACTACCGCATGGGCTCCATGTGGTCCAACGGCCGGGGCGACGGCATCAAGGCCGCCTACAAGGCCGGGGCCGAGCTGCGCAACGCCGAGTTCGGCAACTTTGCCCAGCTGGTGCGCATCCGCAGCCACAACGAGGTCGTCTTCGGCGAAAACTCCATGTACAACGCCAAGGGCGAATATATCTCCAAGAACTTCCTGAAAAACGGCCGGGAGACCGACATCAACAGCAACGCCATCCGGGAATGGTACCTGAATATGATCAATGGCACCGGCCCGGTGCACCTGGAGATGGGTCCCCCCATGGGCGGGCCTCCGGCGGGCGGACCTCCGGCAGGCGGGCCTCCGGCGGGCGGACCTCCGGCAG
>JAFWOX010000094.1 GCA_017545325.1 Oscillospiraceae bacterium
AGCTCCAGTCGTTTTTGCTCCATTTTCGGCCTCCATTCCCTTCTGAAGAAATTTTATGCCTGTTTCTCCCTTTCGCGCAATACCCCATATTGTATATTTTTTCGTTTTCGCTTATAATAGAGGAACTTTGGAGGGCGTATCCATGAAAAGAAAGAAAAAACTCCTGCGGATCTCCGCCCTTGCGGTCCTGGTCCTCCTGCTCCTGGCGGGGCTGGGGCCGAATGCGGTCATGCTCCTGCATGCCCGCAGCCGCATCCTGGCTCCGGAGGATCCGGAGCTGGCCGGGCGGGACTGCATCCTGGTCCTGGGCGCCGGGCTTCTGCCGGACGGCAGCCCCAGCCTCATGCTCCGGGAGCGGATCGATATGGGCGTACGGCTGTACGAGGCCGGCGCCGCGCCCAGGCTCCTTATGAGCGGGGACCACGGCCGGGAGGACTATGACGAGGTGAACGCCATGAAAGATGCGGCCCTGGATGCCGGTGTCCCTTCGGAGGACGTGTTCATGGACCATGCGGGCTTCAGCACATATGACAGCCTCTACCGGTCTAAGGCGATCTTCGGGGCGGAAAGGGTCGTCGTCGTCACCCAGGCCTATCATCTCCCCCGGGCGCTGTATATCGCCTCCCGGCTGGGGCTGGAGGCGGTGGGCGTTCCCTGCGATACCCGCCGGTATGCGGGTCAGCTGTACCGGGATATCCGGGAGATCCTGGCCCGGGATAAGGACTTCTTCCAATGCATCTTCCTGCCGCAGCCAACCTATCTGGGGGAGGCCGTTCCTCTCAGCGGCAGCGGAGACGCCACCAACGACCGAGCATAACCCCAAACCGAGCATAAACTCCATATTTAACCCCCCATATTAAAATGAAAGGCGTGGATGTATGAGAACCAAAAAGTTAGTTTGCAACCTTCTTGCCCTGGCCGCCGCAGCGGCTCTGATCATCCTGACCATCCTCACCCCCGGCCAGGCGCCGGAGGACTACAGCCCCGGGGTATACGCCACGGCGCTGGCCCTTCTTCCCCCGGTGATCGCCATCGCCCTTGCCCTCATCACCAAGGAGGTATACAGCTCCCTCTTCGTGGGCGTGGTGGTGGGCGCTCTTCTCTATGCCGGCGGGAACGGGGAGCTGGCCCTGAACACCCTGCTCTTCCATGAGAGCGGCGGGCTGGTCTCCGGCATCGCCGATACATCCCATGCCTGTATTCTCGTCTTCGTCACCCTCCTGGGCACCCTGGTGGTGCTGATGAACCGGTCCGGCGGGGCGGCGGCCTTCGGCCGCTGGGCCCAGAAGCGCATCAAGACCCGCCTGGGGGCCCAGCTGCTCACCATCCTCATGGGTCTGCTGATCTTCGTGGATGACGGCTTCAACTGCATGACCGTGGGCAGCGTCATGCGGCCCATCACCGACGGGCACCAGGTCTCCCGGGCCAAGCTGGCCTACCTGCTGGATTCCACCGCCGCCCCGGTATGCATCATCGCCCCCATCTCCTGCTGGGCCGCCGCCGTGAGCTACGCGGTGCCGGAGGGAATGGAGATCAACGGTTTCCATATGTTCATCCGCACCATTCCCTATAACCTCTACGCCCTGGCCACCCTGGTGATGCTCCTGCTCCTGGTGCTGCTGAAGCTGGACTTCGGCCCCATGCGCCTCCACGAGGCCAACGCCCGGAAGGGGGACCTGTTCACCGCCGGGGACCAGCCCTATGAGGAGCCGGAGGACGCGGAGCCGGGCAAGGGCCGGATCTCCGACCTGGTGATCCCTGTGGTGGTGCTGATCCTCACCTGCCTGCTGGGGATGGTATATACCGGCGGTCTCTTCTCCGGAGCCAGCCTCATCGACGCCTTTGCGGATGCGGACTCCGCCCGGGGCCTGGTGATGGGAAGCCTGATCACCGTCATCATCACCTTCTGGCTGTACATGAACCGGGGCGTGATCAGCTTCAAGGATTTCATGGGCTGCTTCGCCGCGGGCTTCCGCTCCATGTGCGCCCCCATGATCATCCTCATCCTCTCCTGGAACCTGTCCGGGGTCACCGGCCTTCTGGGGGCGGCGGATTTCATCCATGGGCTCATGGCCTCCTCCGCCGAGGCGGTGCAGATGCTGATCCCCGCCATCGCCTTTATCGTCTCCGTCTTCCTGGCCTTCTCCACGGGCACCAGCTGGGGCACCTTCACCATCCTGATCCCCATCGTCTGCGCCGTGTTCCCCGGGGAGTCGGAAATGCTGGTGATCTCCATCGCCGCCTGCCTGGCCGGCGCGGTATGCGGAGACCACTGCTCCCCCATTTCGGATACCACCATCATGTCCTCCGCCGGAGCCAAGTCCAACCACATCAACCATGTGACCACCCAGCTGCCCTATGCCCTCACCGCCGCGGCGGTGTGCGTGCCGGGGTATATCCTGGCCGGGATCATCGGTTCCCGCGCGGGCAGCGCCGTCGCCGCCCTGGCCACCCCCGTGACCCTGGTGCTCCTGCTGGCGGTGCTGCTGGTCATCCGGCGGCGGGAAGGCCGGAAGGGGGAGGAATAAATGGACAATGTTTTTGATCTGATCCGGACCCGGCGCAGCGTGCGGACCTATGACGGGGCCCCGCTGAAGCCGGAGCACCGGGCGGCCCTTGCCGCCTATATGGCAGAGATCCCCACCCCCTGGGGGATCGCCCCGGAATTTCGCCTGCTGGAGGCGGCGGAGCATGGGCTGAAGAGCCCCGTAGTCGCGGGGGAGAGTCTGTATTTCGCGGCCAAGCTGCCCCGGCAGGCCCATGCCGAGGAGGCCTACGGCTACGCCTTCGAAAAGCTGGTGCTGTACGCCTGGTCCCTGGGCGTCGGCACCGTGTGGCTGGGGGGCACCCTGAACCGGGAGGCCTTCCAGGAGGCCATGGACCTGGGACCCGGGGAGATCATGCCCTGCGCCAGCCCCCTGGGCTATCCGGCCAGGAAGCCCTCCCTGCGGGAGAGCCTCATGCGCAAGGGGGTGGGGGCGGATACCCGCCTGCCCTTCGGGGAGCTGTTCCGCTCCGGAGATTTCCGGCATCCTCTGACCCCGGAGGCCGCCGGGAAGCTGGCCCGACCCCTGGAGGCGGTGCGCCTCGCCCCTTCGGCGGTGAACAAGCAGCCCTGGCGGGTAGTGATCACGGAGGACGCCGCGCATTTCTACGTGAAGCGCAATAAGGGCTTCACCGGGGACGCCACCGGCGACCTGCAGAAGATCGACCTGGGCATCGCCCTCTGCCATTTCCTGCTGACCGCGGAGGCGGAGGGGCTGAAGCCGGTCCTCGCCCTGGCGGATCCCGGCCTGGAGACGGAGACGGATACGGAATACCTCGCCTCCTGCAGGATGGAGCAGTGAGCTGCAGCTATCTGATCCTGGGGGCCGGGGGCGTCGGCGGAGCGCTTGGCGCCCATCTTGTCCGGGGCGGGCTGGAGGTCTCCTTCCTCGCCCGGGGAAGGCAGCGGGAGGCGCTGGCCCATGAGGGCCTCCGGGTGGAAAAGCCCGGGGATACCTTCTCCACCGGGCCTCTGCCGACCTGGGGCGCGGAGACCTATCCCGGCACGCCCGACGTGGTTTTTCTCTGCGTGAAGGGGTATTCCCTGGAAGAAACGGTCCCATTCCTCCGGCGCATTGCCGGGAAGGACACGGTGATCATCCCCATCCTGAACCTGCCGGATGCGGGAGCCCGGCTCCGGGAGCGGCTCAAGGCCCCGCTGGTGACGGACGGCTGCATCTATATCGCCTCCGAGCTGGCCTCCCCCGGCCATATCCTCATGCGGGGGGATATCCTCCGGGTGTTTTTCGGCCTGCCGGGGGGAGAGACCTCCCCCGTCCTGGAGGGGATCCGGGAGGACCTGGCCGCCTGCGGCGTCGAGGCCAACCTCTCCCGGGATATCCGACGGGACTGCCTGACCAAGTTCTCCTATGTTTCCCCCCAGGGGGCCTGCGGCCTGTATTACGGCGTCAGCGCCGGGGCCATGCAGAGACCCGGGGAGATCCGGGACTGCTTCGCCGCCCTGGTGGAGGAGATCGTCCTTCTGGCCCGGGCGCAGGGGGTTGCGCTGGACCCGGATCTTCCGGCCCGGAACCTGGCCATCCTGGATACCCTGGACCCGGATATGACCACCTCCCTCCAGCGGGATATCCTCCGGGGCGGCGCCTCGGAGCTGGAGGGGCTCATCCTGGATATCCCCCGTCTGGGGGCGAAGTGCGGCGTGACCCTCCCGATTTATGAAAAAATCGCAGCGGCGCTGCGAAAAAAGGACTGAAGCAAGTTGACGAAGGAAGAACGGCTGCTCCGGGCAGCCGACCGGCGGGACCTGACCCAGGGCCCCATTGCGAAAAAGATCATCCTCTTCTCCCTCCCCATCATCCTGGGGAACCTGTTCCAGCAGCTGTACAACGTGGTGGACAGCGTGGTGGTGGGGAACTTCGCTCGGGACGGCACCCACTGCCTCGCGGCGGTGAACGCCAGCTTCGCCATCATGCTGGTGTTCAACGCCCTGTACATGGGGGTGAGCATGGGAGCCAATATCGTCATCTCCCAGTACCGGGGGGCGAAGGATACGAAGATGCTGGAGAAGGCCATGACCACCACCTTCCTCCTGAGCATGCTGGCGGGCGTCTTCATCACCGTCGCCGGCACCCTCTGCGCCCGGCCTCTGCTGCTGCTCCTGGGTACTCCGGCGGATATCCTGGAGGACGCCACCCTGTATATCCGCATCATCTTCCTGGGCACCTGCGGCAACGTACTGTACAACAACATGAACGGCATGGTCCAGGGGCTGGGGGACGCGAAATGGCCCATGTATGCTCTCATCGTCTCCAGTCTCACCAATATCGCCCTGGACCTGCTCTTCGTCTGCGTCTTCCATTGGGACGTGGCGGGGGTGGCCATCGCCACCATCCTGGCCCATATCCTCAGCGGCTGCCTCATGCTCTGGCGGCAGTCCACCGGGGTCTACGGGGCGAAGATCGATTTCCGGCGTCTGAGGATGGACGGCGTCCTCACGAAGCAGATCCTCCGCCTGGGCCTTCCCTCCGCCCTCCAGAGCATGTGCTTCGCCGGGGGCTGCCTCATCACCCAGAGCTTTTCCTTCCGCTTCGGCACCGAGTTCATCGCCGCCAATTCCATGCTCATGAAGATCGACGGCTTTGTCCTCCTGCCCATGATGGGCTTCTCCACAGCTGTCACCACCTATGTGGGCCAGAATGTGGGGGCCGGGGACCTGGACCGGACCAACAAGGGGGTCCGCGCCACCCTGCTCATGACCTGCGGCGTCACCCTGGTCCTCTCGGTGATCCTGTATTTCTTCTGCCCCGCCATCACCCTGATCTTCGGGGCCAACGAAACCTCCCGGCGCATGGCGGCGGAGGGCATCCGCTTCGTCTGCTTCTTCTATTTCTTCTACGGGGTCCAGAATATCCTGGCCGGGACCCTGCGGGGCGCCGGCGCCGCCCTGGGCGCCTCCCTCTGCGTCATCGGCTCCACCATCCTGAAAATCCCCCTCACCTGGGCCATCACCGCCTATCCCCTGGACAAGGCCCTGGACGCCGCCCTGGCGGCGGGGCAGTATGTCAGCCGGGAGGCGGCGGCAGCCGCCGGGGTGGGCATGGAGCACTATATCGGCGTGTTCCAGGCCTGGGGCGTCAGCATGCTCATGGGCATGCTCATCATCCTTCCGGTGTTCTTCTTCTCCCACTGGCGGGAGAAGGGCATTACGGAGCAGGCGAAGGCAATTCGACCTTGACCCGCTTCGCTGGGCTCAAGGTCGAGATAGTCGCGCTGCGCTCCCCGCACTCGCCTTGCTCGCACAGTACGCTCCGCGAGAAGTTTTTTCGGGCAGAAATGAATTCCGCCCGAAAATGATTTCCTGTATTCGCGGCTTCCGCGCCGCGAACTCTGCGAGGCTGTTTGTGCTAGTTTTCAGCTGTACGATCGGTCACCTTGAACTCCACCCAGAATTTCTCGTTGATATACAGGCGGTAAAGACCCGGCCCCAGTCTGGAAAAGAGGGTAGCCTGCAGGGTCGTCTCCCCCGCCTCCGCCTCAAGCTCTTGGCCGTCGGCATAAACGCGGCACACGGTTCTCCACTCCCCGTCCATGTGCTTTTTGCAGACGAGCGATTGCAGCTGGAAGGTTTTTTCCCAGCCCACTGTAAGCTCCACAGATCCGGGATACGGGGGATACTCCGCCTGACCCATGGCAAAGCGCACCGTTCCCCAATCCTTTTCCCACTCCGGCTCATGGGGGCAGGGGTGGGATTCCTTCTGGTTGAAGGGGCTTTCGATCCAGTCCAGCACCACCCCCTCCGGCAGGACGCCGGAGGCTTCCAGCGCCGGGATATCCGCTCCATGGCACAGCACTACCAGGCATTCCCTGCCGCCCTCCAGCAGATCGATCCCCCAGCTGTCCTCCCACACGTCCATGTCCGGGTGCTGCTCCCGGTATCTCTGAAACAGGCCGCGAATCTCCCTCTGCAGATTTTGGAGATAAGCCCGCCGCTGCAGGTCGTAGGCGCTTTGCTTTTTGGTCCGGGCACTCACCACCCAGGTCCGTTCCTCCCCGGATGCCGTCTCCGCCAGGAGGCGCCAGGCGGGCTGGAATACGCCCTCCTCATTTCCGGGGATGAGTACATAGTCCATGCGGGTGAGACGCAGTCCTTCCTCCTCCCCCTCCATCAGGGGGAGGAATTTTTCGATCTGTTCCATGGGGGAAACGGTCTCTCCGGAATCGTAGGACTCCAGACAGCTCCCCGGGTACTGTCCCTCCAGCAGCAGGATACCCAAGCTTTCGTCGGAAACGTACCAGACTGCCGTCTCCTCCAGCTCCCCCCAAGGGGAGACCACAGGCCAGGCATTTATGCCGACCTCCGGCGTGACCGTACGCAGAGAGATCAGGACCAGGCGCAGGTCCCCCGCATCCTCCGGGGCGAAACGGAAGTCCGCCAGTTCCGTGTATCGGGGATCCTCATCCTCCAGTCTTTCCAGGGCCGCCTCCAGTCTTTCGTTGAGAATACCGATATCCGGGATAAAACAGCGGCTGTTCAGCCCGGGATACAGGTCTCCGATCCCGGCGTCGAGCTCTGTCCAGAAGCCGCCCAGAGTCCACCCCGCTTCCTCCAGGGAGGGGATCTTCCGAGGGTCCAAGGTCTCCGGCCCCCGCAGGGGCAGCGCCAGCTGCAGCGCCATGGACAGAAGGGAGTCGTTTACCACCCGAACCTTGTCCCCCAGGCTGAGGGTCAGGGTCCCGGCTCGCCAGACCGCTGCGGCCGCGTCGTACTCCGCTTCCTCCCCCAGAAGCCGCTGTGCCAGTCCCTCGTCCGACAGGCTCCGGTCCTCTGTCAAGCGCCAATGATGGCTCACGGCTGGCCAATGGACGACATGGGCCAGGTCGCTCTCCACCTTCTCCGGCATCCCCGCCAGCAGCAGAGCGGCCTCCGGCCAGTTCCGGCAGATCAGATACTCCGGGTCCATCGGCTCCGGGTCCATCGGCTCTTCCTCCGCCCGGACGGCAAACTCCGCCCAGTCCTTCTCATGGGGCAGATACACGCGGTAGAGCCCCTCCCCCAGCCGGGGATAGAGAAACTGCACCGGCATGACCCAGGTCACGGAAGCATGGGGCTCGAGTACCCAGGCTGACCCTATGCTGCCGCCCGCTAACCGAACATTGTGCCACAGCCCCTCCACCGCCTTCTGCAGGCAGATCTCATTGTAGCTCAGGTAATCCTCCGTCTCGTTTGTCAAGGTGAACCGGATGTATTCCGCTCCCACCGGCCAATCCGCACGGTCCATGGTGATCCGCATGCCCCGCTCCGAGAGATGGTCGCTTTCCGGTTCCCGGGGAACAGGCAGATCCTCCCGGACAAAGGTGTTTCCGCTGATCACACTGCTGAACTCCACCAGATCCGGAAAGTAATCCGCCTCCGCGAAATCTGCCGCCTCCAGCCCCGTCAGATTCATATGGATCCCCTGTGCATCGGTGGTCCAGCCGGTGACCTGCACATCCGCCCCGGGGTGGGACATGCGGTAGAGTTCCAGGTAAGTTCCCACATGCCGCTGCACATAGTCCTTGTCCCGGGTCTGCAGAAAGGCCAGGGCCCGCTCCAGGGGATCGTCGGGCTCCGGCTCCGGGGTGGGCTCCGGCATCGGGGTCGGCGCCGGTGTGGGCTTCGGGGTGGACTCCGGGGCTTTCGTCGGTGCCGCTGTCCCGGCAGGCTCCGTCGGCTGTGCCGGCGTCCGTCCGCAGGCAGAGAGGAGCAGGGTCAGGAGCAGCGCAAAACACAGGAACTTTTTCATGGGAAAGCACCTCCTATGACGGTTTTATGCCTTTATCCTATAATTTCCACGCCGCACGCCAGATGAGCGACCTGGTGTTTGCCTTTCCGTAGGTCCGGAGGGCCTCCAACAGGCGGAGGTCCGCTGCGTCCGCAGGCTCCCGCAGACCGGATGCGCCATGGGGGGTAAAGACCAGGCATTCCGTTTCCTTGCCTCCCACTTTCTCCGTATGGGTGTACCCGGGCACAATGTCCAGAAACAGGAGCAGGTCCGTCCTTCCCGTGTAGTCCTGGAGGGAATACGCATCCCAATAGTCCCCCTCCACCAGCACGAGGATATACCAATACGGGCTGAACCGATCCAGGTCCGTCCCCCTGAGGGTCAGATTGCCGAGGTAATCCGCCGTCAGGTGGATGCGCAGCATGCGCACCCAGCGGGTCCCATCCGACGTTTCGACGCCCTCCAGTTCCACCCCCTCCGGGGCGCGGACCAGCTGCGAGTACCATGTCGATCCCGGCTCAAACCGCCCCAGGCATACGGCGTCGCAGCTTTCCACCAGGTTCAGTGTCCCGGCATCCAGGCCTCTTCTTCCGCAGCCGGGGAGGACCGGGAGCAGCAGCAGTAAAGCAATCATGGGGTATATCCAGCGTATTTTCACGAATATCACCTCTTCCGCCTCCACCCTGCAATTTGACGCCGCGTCAATGTCAAAGGGTTTTTGCGAAAAGTCAAATTCAAAACCCTTATCCGTTCCCCGCCGCCTGTTCGGCGGCCAGGAGCTCCTCCCATGTCGGCGTCTCCGAAGCCGTGACCTCTCCGGTCAGAGCCAGAAGCGCGGCGAATTCCTCCATCCCCTGCGCCTCCTTCAGCGGGTATACGCTGTTTCGGGAGGAGAGGACGTACAGCGTCCCACCCTCCACGTTGTTCAGGAGCACTAGGTATTCCTTTCCTTCCTCCACGTCCTCCGGGAAGAAGACGATATGGATCTCCCGAACCACCGGCTGACCCCGCAGAGCCGCTTGGACCCGGCAATTCCAGGTGACCGTCCCTTTCCCCTCGGGGACCGATACGGAAATCGGCTCCACCGTGAAGATACATTCCGTCGCCTCCAGGATCTCGCTCACTTCCCGGGAGAGGGTGTATTCCACGCCGTAAAAGTCCTTCTCCGGGGGCGGCGCGTTGGCCAGAATGGAATCCACCCGCGCTTTCTCCAGGGCCCCAAGCTCATAGCCCCCCGCAGCCGTGTAGATATCATGGGGCCAATAGACGGAGATATGCCGGTTGAGGAGCAGAATGACCGTGTCGCCCTTTTTGAATCCCTGCCGTCCCAGGAGCACCGGGTCCTCTGCCTGGAGATAGATCCGCTCCTCCCCGATCTCCCCCTTCCAGGTCTCCAGGGGGACGAAGGCCAGCATTTCCCCCCGATCCCAGGATTCTGTTCCGGCACACTCCGCCTTTACGATGTGCGTGCACCCGCGGATGAGCCGCTCCGTTTCCGCCTGGGAAACGCCGCTCCGGTCAAAGCTGCCGTTTTCCTCCGGAGCCTCTGAAACCTTGAACTCCACCCAGTATTCATCATTGAGATACAGTCGGTATAGACCCGGCCCCAGCTTGGCGTTGGTCCTCACCTGCAGCGCTGTCTCCCCGGACTCCACGTAGCGCAGGCCCAGGGTCCCGGCCATCCACTCCCGCACATGATGCCATTCTCCGTCGGCATACTTTTCAAAGCGGTCCCAGTTTCGGTTGAATGACCTCTCGCAGCGCACCGTCAGTTCCACGTAATCAGGGTATAAGGGATACTCCGCCTGGGCCATGGTGAGGGTGACGGTCCCCCCGGCCCAGCTTTTCTCCCACTCCGGCTCCCAGGGGCAGGGGTGGGTTTCCTTTTGGTTGAACTGCTCCTCCGGATAGTTCAGCGCCACCCCCTCCGGCAGGAGCCCGGAGGCCTCCAGGGCGGGACAGTCCACTCCGTCGCAGTCGATCATCAGCGCTTCCCTTCCGTCCTCCAGCGCCCGTATGCCGAAGCTCACCGGCCACACGTCCATCTCCGGGTACTGCGCCCAACAGGTCTCAAAGATATCCGTGACCGTATGGGCGTTCATGAGCTCCTCCAGGTAAGCCCGTCGCTGCAGGTCATAGGCGCTCGCCCCTCTGCTCACGGCGCTCACCACGAAACACCGTTCCTCCCCGGAGACCGTCTCCGCCAGGAGGCGGTAGGCGGGGTGCAGAGTTTTCCCCTCCGACTCATGGAGGTCGGGGATAAGCACATAGTCGAAGCTCAGCAGCCTGATCCCCTCCTCCCGCAAAAGGGGGATGAATTTCTCCGCCTGCTCCAGGGGGGAGCGGGTCTGATGCTGCTCTCCCGGCACCAGGGTGTAGCCCGTATACCGGGCGTGGAGGACCAGGAACTCCATGCTCACGGTGCCGGCATCGGTATCGTAGGTATTCCGGTAAACGCACCAGGCCGCCGAAGACGCCAGCTCTCCCTCGGGGGAGCACAGGGGAAAGCCCTTGGGGTAACTCCCTTCCGTGCTCACAGGAACCAGCAGCAGCCGCAGGTCCCGCAGGTCCTCAGAAGTAAAGCGGAAGTTCCGGAGTTCCCCCGCGTCCTCCCCCAGCGTTTCCAAAGCCGCTTCCAGCCTCTGATTGAGTACGTCCGGATCCGGGGCATAACTGGTTCCGATGATCTCCGGGTACAGGCTGTCCAGAGGCGGGAGCATCACCGTCCGCTGGCGGCTCTTCCACCCTGCCTTCTCCGGGGAAGCCGGCGTGTTTTCCAGTACCAGACGCAGGGCCTTTGCCGGCAGGTCATCCCGGTCCAGCTCCGCCCCCTGTTTCAGGTCCAGGGTTCCGTTCCCCAGGCGGTAGACCTCCGCCGCGGCGTCATACTCCGCCTCCTCCCCCAGGAGGAGAGCGGCCAGTTCTTCATCGGTGAATCGCCGTTCCTCCCGCAGTTCCCAGGAGCTGCTGCTCATGGCGGGCCAGCGGGTGTCACGCAGATCGCTTTCCACGGTTTCCGGCAGCCCCGCCAGCAGCAGAGCCGCCTCCGGCCAACTGACGCGCCCGATATCGCTCACGTCCACCGGTTCCGCGTCGGCCCGGACGGCGAATTCCGCCCAGACCCCATCCCGGATGAAGCCCACCCGGTACAGGCCCTCCCCCAGGGCGGGGAAGTAGACCATGGGCGGGGTCAGGCTGCGCTCATTCCCCGGGTTCAAGGAATAACCAATGGCGAGGATCACACCCGAATGCCGGAGGGCCTTCCAGCTGCCCTCCACATACTTCTGCAGCTCCACGTCCGCCCCGTACAGATAGGACTCCTCCCCCTCGTTGCGCATGGTGAAGCGCACGTATTCCGCCCCCACCGGCCAGTCCGCCCGGTCCATGGTGACCCGCACGCCCTGTTCGGAGACCCGGTCCCACTCCGGCTCCCGGGGGATGGGCTCGGCCAGGGGGACGAATTCATTGGCATAACCCATGGAGCTGACTGTCACCAGGTCCGGGAAGTACCCCGCATCCAGGAAGGCCTGGACGTCCAGACCCATCATGTCCAGCTGCATGTGCCGGGCGTCGTGGGTCCAGCTGGTGGCAAGGACGTTCGCCCCGGGATGCATCATGCGGTAGAGCTCCAGGTATGTGTTCATATGCCTCGACACGTAGTCTCCGTCCTGGGCCCGGAGGAATCGCAGGGCCCGCTCCAGGGGATCCTGGGGTTCCGGCTCCGGGGTGGACTCCGGCTCCGGGGCGGCTTCCGGCTCCGGGGCGGCTTCCGGCTCCGGGGTGGGCTTCGGGGCTGTCGTCGGTGCCGGTGTCCCGTCCGGCTCCGTCGGCTGTGCCGGCGTCCGTCCGCAGGCAGAGAGGAGCAGGGTCAGGAGCAGCGCAAAACACAGGGCTTTTTTCATGAGCTTCGCCTCCCATTCCGGTTTTCTGCCTCCACCCTACAATTTGACGCCGCGTCAATGTCAAGAGGTTTTTGAAAAAAAGCTGAAAAGTTTTCAGAATTCTGCGGGATTGCCTCCGGCGGCCCGGTTTCTTTTTGCCCGCCAAAAAGAAACCGGGAAAAGAAAAAGCGCCAAAGGGAACCTGTTCCGAGACGGTTCCCTTTGGAATCCCTCCCTTCGGCCAAGAAGGGGGCCTTCGGGCCCCCTCCATTGGATTCACCCCCAGGGAACGGTGGACGCAGCAAACCGCTGTCGCGAAACGCCTCCGTTCCCGAAATCAAACGCCTCCGGGTCCTTCGACCCGGAGGCAAATCATCGTTAAATTACAGCACGACCCCGTTCAATTCCAGCAGTTCCCTGGCGCTCTCGATGGAGTCCACCCCGGTTCGGTTCTTGATGGGGGCGAATTCCCTCTCCCGCACCACCTCGAAGGGCAGGCAGGAATCCATCTTCTCCACCAGATCAAGGATCAGGGTCTCCAGCTTATACCCGTTCTCGGTCTCCGGCTGGACCGCCTCCCCGGCGGCGTTGAGGCAGGGGACCTTCTTCTTCGCCAGATGGAGGATGGGCTCATCCCCCAGGAAGCGGTCCAGGGCGTCCACCCGGAACAGGTAGTTGAGGATCACCCCGAAGTTGTAGGCCAGGTCCCCGTTCTCGTTCCGCTCCTCCATCATCTCCGGGGTGAGCTCATAGTATTCCACCACGCTGGCCCGCCCGTTCCGGCGGCACATGACCCCCACCTTCTCCTCCGGGAAGGCCTTGCGGATAACCTTGGAGCCGCAGGCGCAGCCCCGGTCAAGCACCGCCCCCAGGAAGCAGGGGTCCGCGATGCGCTGGAGGACGTTGTCCACGGCGAAGGCGTTGAGCCATTGGATCCCCTCCCGGCGGAGCTCCTCCGTGATCCCCGCCCGGGCCATGGACTTGTACCAGCCCCCGTTGCCGTTGGGGGCCATGAACATGGCATTCCGGCTGCCCATGAGGATCTTCCCCTCCGGGTCCACGGCGGGGCAGGTCTCCTGCTCAAAGAAGCGCACCTCCTCCGCCGGGTAGCCGAAGTAAGCCTTCTCCCGCAGGAACTCCCGGATGGCCTCGTCATTGATGGCGCTGGTCATGATATACAGGGGCAGGGTGCAGCCCGCCCGCTCCGTGACCTCCATGAGGTTCCGGAAAAGACATTCAAAGATATACAGGGGATGGGTGAGGCCGATATCCACCATGCCCTTGGATTTATCCACCCCCAGGCGGGTCCCCTGGCCTCCCGCCAGGAGGACGGCGGCCAGCTTCCGCCGCCGGATGGCCTCCAGCCCCCGGGCGGTGAAGCTCTCCCGGTTCGCGTCGATCTCCCCCAGCTCCATGGCCGTCAGGGGCTCGATCCTCTCTCCGCCCGCCCTGGACTCCAGGGCGGCCCTGAATCCCAGCAGGGGGGAAAAATCCGTCTCCTCGATCTCCCGCAGCAGGTCGGCTCTCTCAGCCTCCCCCAGGGTATCGTACCAGGCCAGGACATGCTCCTGGCCGTACCGCTTCAGCTTTTCCAGCGCCTCGATATATTCCATTTCTTTCTCCCTGAAAACCGCTGATCCGATCATCGCTGGGGCGATCGGATCAGCGGCTCAATCTCTGCTTGCGGCGATTTCAGTTGAACAGCTCCGCCAGGGGACTGTTCTCCCCCAGGATCAGGGTCTTTTCCCCGGTCATGGATTTCTTCATGGCGTCCAGGGCGATCATGAAGGTGTAGAATTCCGCCTTCTGCTTGCTGTTGTAGGCTTCGCTGAGGATGCGCATATACTCCGCGTCCCCCTCCGCCTTCACGATCTCCGCCTGACTCCGGGCCTGGGCGACTTCGATCTCCACATCCCGGTCCGCCCGGTTGCGGATCTCCTTGGCCTCCCGCTCCCCCTCCGCCAGATAGCTCGCGGCGATGTTGTTCCGCTCGCTGATCATGCGGGTGTATACGGCGCTCTTGTTGTCGTCCGGCAGGTCCAGCTTCTTGGTCTCCACCGCGATAAGCCGGATGCCGTAGCGGGTGAAGGAATCCCCGATGTTGGCCATGATGGCCTCCACCACCGCGCCGCTGCGGCCGCTGATGATCTCGTCCCGGGTCATGGAGCTCATGACCACCTTCAGGGCGTTGTACACGTTCACGTTGATCCGGCTCTCCGCGTTCTCCACGCTGCCGGAAAGGGTCTCGATAAAGCGCTGGGGCTCCTCGATGCGCCAGATGGCGAAACAGTCTGCGATGAGGCTGGTCTTGTCCGCCGTGAGCAGGTCGCTCACCGGCAGGTCGTAGAGCAGCACCGTATTGGGCAGCTTATCCGAGGACTGGACGAAGGGGATCTTCAGGTAGAGCCCGGGGCGGGCCTTCACATCCACCACCGCGCCGAACTGGCGGACCACGCCGTATTCGTTCTGCCGCACCACGAAGCAGCTGCTGAGGACAAGGATCAGCAGGACCGCGGCGATGATCAGGATGGCGATCAGGCCGCCGCGCCGTTTCTTCGCTTTCGCCGCCATTTCAGCCCGCCTCCTTTCCCGTAAAGTCATCCAGCGGGAGTACCGTCTGCATATTGCCGTCTTCCCCCTGGATAATGACCTTGATCCCCGGGAAGATCTCGGTGATCATTTCATAGTACAGCCGCTTGCGGGTGATCTCCGGATATTTGGCGTATTCCTCATACAGCTCCCGGAAGCGGGAGGCCTGGCCCTCCGCCTCGGCGATGCGGGACTGCTTGTAAGCCTCCGCCCGCTGCAGGATCTCGTCCGCATCCGCGTCCGCCGCGGGGAGCACCTCGTTTGCGTACTTGTTTGCGTTGTTGATGGCGGTCTCCGCCTCCTGCTTGGCGGTCTCCACCGCCTTGAAGGCCTGCTGGACCTCCACCGTGGGGGGCTCTGCGTCCTGCATGGCGATGTTCACCAGGGCGATGCCCAGATCCTCCTGCTCCAGCCGCTGGGAGATCTTTTCCTTGATGATCCCCTGGATCTCGCTCTTGCCGGTGGTGATCACGTCGTCCACCTTGTACAGGCCGATGGTATCCCGGATATAGCTCTGGCAGAGCATTTTCAGAATGCCCACCGGGTCCTGGCTGTTATACAGGAACTTCACCGGGTCCACCACCCGGTATTCCACATAGAAATCCACGTTGACGAAGTTGAAGTCCACGGAGATCATCACGGACTCCTCCTCCACGCTGGCGTTGGTGGCCAGGTCATAGCCGATGGCCAGGCCCTGCACCGCCTTGCTCACGATGGTTTTCCGCTGGATGAGAGGGAGCTTGAATTTCAGGCCGGGGCTGCTCACCACGCTGGGATTCCCGAAGGTGGTGATCACGGCGAACTGATCCTCCTGGAGCTGGTACATGGAGCTGAACACCAGAGCCGCCAGCACCAGGATCGCCGCCGCCACAAGGATCCACTTGACGCTGCCCTTGTTTACATTCTTTGCGGGCTTCACGGGGATGGGGCCGTCTCCCGCCGCCTGCTCCGCCTTCTGCTGCTTCACCTTTCCCGCCAGGGTATAGACGATGAAGGCGGCGACGATGATGGCGAGGGTAATAAAGACTTCCATATTGCTGTTTTCCTCCTGATCACGGGATCTGAGCGGGCTCGGACATGGGCCCGCGATATTCTGTGCCGGCATGGGAGATGTATGCGCAGACCATGTACCGGTATCCGGCGGAGACCCGCCGGTCGGTCCAGCTCAGGGCCCCGGCCCCGGTCACCCGGGCCACCTCCGTGTAGCCGCTTCCCTCCTCCGCGCTGCGGAGGATAATGTAGCCCAGCGCGCCAGGGACCTTCTCCCAGCGCAGGACGCATCCGGTGCCGCGCTTCTCCGCCGTCAGCCCCGCGACCTGCTCCGGCCGGACGACGTACCGCAGATCCTGGTCCACCGCGCCGTCGATGCCCGCCGCGCTGCCGCTGCCGGTATACTGCCAGTACTCAAAATACCCGTTGTATCGGGTCTGCACCGTCCAGTTGGCCAGCCAGACGGGGAATCCCCCCGCCTCCTCCAGGACCCGGGCCACGCCTTCCTCCAGCATGCTCCGGCCAGCATAGACCCCGGCGGTGTATCCCTCCTCCTCCACGGCCGCGCAGAAGGCGGCGCAGATCCTGCCGTGCTCTTCCCCGGAGAGGCCCGCCTCGTACAGGCGGCCCACCATGCTCCCGTCCGCCGTGGTGGCGAGCTCATAGTCCAGGATCACCGGCAGGGTGAGACGGTAAGGCTCCAGCGCCTCCAGCACAAAGTCCGCCTCCTCCAGGGCTTCGGCCTCGCTGGTGGCCTGGGAGAAGAAGTAGACGCCCACATCCAGCCCGGTCTCCAGGGCGGCCTCCATATTCGCGGTGAAATTATCGTCCAGGTTCAGGGTCCCCTCCTCGCCGTACCCCCGGAAGCCCAGACGGATGAAGACGAAGTCCTGGGTCTTCCCCACGGTCTCCCAGTCGATCTCCCCCTGGTACCGGGCCACGTCCAGGCCCCTGCCCACAGCCTCCGCCCGGCGCTGCCATTTGGCGTATACCGTGCGCTCATAGGCCACGGCCAGGTCGAAGTCATAGGGGGTCTCCAGCTCCCGGTCCGAATACCAGCCCACGAAGTCCCAGTATTCCCGCTCCGTCTCCTCCGGCAGGGGGCAGGTATCCCCCCAGGCCACCTGGATATCCGGCACCGGAGTCCCGCCCCAGGCGTCGAAATGGACGGTCACGATCTGGATCCAGCGGAGGTACAGGGTGGTGTCCTTCATGACGGGGAGATCGAAATCATATTCCTCCGTCAGGTCCGGGTCGGTATACCAGCCCCCGAACCAATACCCCTCCCGCTCCGGCTCCTCAGGCATGGGCAAGGCGCTGCCCATGGGCAGAAGGAAGGCAGCGTACTCCGGCTCATCCTCCGGCAGAGGATGGCTGGCGGCGTCATGCCGTCCGTCCCGCTGAGTCACCCAGCAGGGCGGGAAGGCCTGGTACAGCCCGGTCTCCCGGACCTGCACCACATTGGGCGCGGCATGGATCTTCCCCCAGAGGAAGGGCCTGTCCCGATCCGAGACCAGGGTAAGCATGGGCCGGTCGAAGAGGGTGAGACAGCCCCGGACCGCGGCGCCGGCATTGTGGCCGGAGAAGGTGATCCGCCCCTCCCCCGCCAGGGTCAGGTCCCCCAGGACCGTAGCGCCCCGTCGGTAGCCCTTCAGCAGGCTTTCCCCCTCCAGCCGGATCAGGAGGTCTCCCTCGGCATACAGTGCGGCGCCCCGAAAATCTCCCTCCACCACCGCGCCGCGCAGGGTGAGGGTCCCGCTCTCCGGATCATACTCCGCCGTGCCCTCCCCGAAGGGGTATACGCCCCCCTGGGTGAGCTCCTCGCCGCCCAGCCACAGCCGGGGACGGGGGGACCAGGGCCCGGAGGCCCGGAGGGCAAGCACGCACAGAAGGCCCAGGATCAGCAGGGCAAAAGCATTTCTCAACTTATTCATGCCCTGATTATACAGATACCGGCGCGCTTCTGCAAGGGGCGGGAAAAAATTCACCCGTCCGGCAAAGATGCGTGGTATTTTTCCAGCGGATATGCTATGATAAAGCGTATGGAAAAAACCATATCGGAATCGGCCGGTCCTCCGGCCGGAAGGAGGTAATGGATTTGCCCTCCCAGGTCGCCAATTATCAGTGCCCCGCCTGTACGGGTCCGCTGAAATACGATCCCCAGACCGGGAAGCTCGTCTGCGAATACTGCGAGTCCGTATACGAGCCCAAGGAGATCGAAGCTCTGTACGCCCAAAAGGAAGCCGAGGCGGAGGCCGCCAAGAAAAAGGCGGACGCCCAGTATGCCCAGGCCGTTGCCCAGATGCCCGAGGGGTCTCCCTGGAGCGAGGCGGAGGCCAATGGGCTGAAGGTCTACAACTGCCCCTCCTGCGGCGCGGAGATCATCTGCGAGGAGACCACCGCCGCCACCAGCTGCATCTACTGCGGCAACCCCACCGTGGTTCCGGGTCAGCTGGGGGGCATGCTGAAGCCGGATTTTGTCATTCCCTTCCGGAAGACGCGGGAAGAGGCCCTGGCCGCCCTGAAGCAGTTCTACCAGGGCAAAAAGCTCCTCCCCAAGGCCTTCAGCGAGGCCGCCCACCTGGAGGAGATCAAGGGGCTTTACGTCCCCTTCTGGCTTTTTGACGGCAAAGCCGAGGGTCGGGCGATCTTCAATGCCTCCAATTCCCGCTCCTGGACCGAAGGCAGCTACCGGGTCACGGAGACGGAGTATTTCGAGGCCGACCGGGCCGGCACCCTGAATTTCCAGCATGTTCCCGTGGACGCCTCCCGGAACATGAAGGACGACTATATGGAATCCATCGAGCCCTACGATTACGGGGAGCTGAAGCCCTTCTCCACCGCCTATCTGCCGGGCTTCCTGGCGGATAAATACGATGTGGACGCCAAGGAAAGCGCCCCCCGGGCCTCCGACCGGGCGAAGCAGAGCTTCATGGACGCCCTGGCCGGCACCGTGAACGGATATGCCTCCGTGGGCATGCGGGAGGGCCGGGCGGACTTCTACCCCAGCAAGGCCTCCTATGCCCTGCTGCCCGTATGGATGCTTCACACCAAATGGCAGGACAAGGATTACTATTTCGCCATGAACGGGCAGACCGGGAAGCTGGTGGGTGACCTGCCCACCTCCAGGGGCCGCTTCTGGGCCTGGTTCGGCGGGATCTGGGCGGCGGTCTTCGCAGTGATCGAGATCATCGGCAGGCTGCTCTGAGCAGGCGGAAAGGCAGGGATGACAAGATGAAACGAATCCTTCTGTTCCTGGCGGCGGCCGTGCTGCTGCTCGCCTTCCTCCCCGGCTTCACCGCCCTGGCGGACGATGAGGATACCCTTCCCTATGTAACGGATGCGGCGGAGCTCCTGACGGACCTCCAGGCGGAAACGCTGCAGCAGCGGGCAGCGGAGCTGACGGAGGAATACGGCGTTGCCGTACGCATCCTCACCGTGAGCTCCATCGGCCAGTACGGCATCGAGGATTTTGCGGAGGCCGCCTTCGACCAATACCATCTGGGCTACGGGGATCTGAACAGCTGCATCATGCTCCTGCTGAGCATGGAGTACCGGGATTACGATATTTTTGCCCATGGCCGCGGCAACGAAGCCTTTACGGACTACGGCAAGGAGCTGATCGCGGAGGACATCGTTCCCAAGCTGAAGAACAACGACTGGTACGGCGCCTTCACCCTCTTCCTGGAGGACTGCGGCGAATACCTGGCCAAGGCCGCCCAGGGGGAACCGGTGGATATCCCCTTTGTGCTGAACAGCTTCGACTATTCCTTCAATGATCCGGGGGACACCTTCCAGCTGTATGCCTCCACCCTCTCCGGTGAGCCGGTCAGCGTCAGCTGGAGCTCCACGGATCCCGGCGTGGCCACCGTGGACGAAAACGGCCTGGTCACCGCGGTGAACCGGGGCAGCGCCAGGATCATCGCCTATGGGGACGGCTTCACCAACGAATGCTACGTCTGGGTGGAAAACAGCGCCAACGCCGCCACGACCCGCACCATTCTCCACGCCATCATCGCCCTCATCCCCGCCCTCATCGCCACCCTGATCATGAAGGGGAAGATGAAGACGGTGCACAAGCAGCGGACGGCCGCCCAGTATACCGGCTGGGACCAGCTGAACCTGCAGATCAACGAGGACCGGTTCCTGCACCGCAGCGTACACCGGACGAGGATCGAAAGCAACAGCGGCTCCCGGGGGGGCGGCGGCGGAGGCGGAAGCCACGGGGGGACCTCCATCAGCTCCCATGGTAGCTCCCACCACAGCGGAAAGTTTTGAACCCCGTTCTCTGGTACCTGCTCCAGTTCACCTGGGGCCTGCCCCAGAACCTGGGGGGACTGCTCTGGTTCCTGTTTTATCTGCGCAGACCCCACCGGATCTGGAAGGGAGCCGTGGTCACCCGGATCCGGCGGAAGCGCTTCTCCGGCGGCTTTACCCTGGGCGTCTTCATCTTCCTGACGGAGCCCCTGAGCGAGGAAGCGGAGCACGACCTGCTCATCCATGAATACGGGCATACGGTCCAGTCCCTGTACCTGGGCCCCTTCTGGAGCCTGAGCATCGGCCTTCCCTCCATGCTCTGGTGCAATCTTCCCCCCTTCCGGCGGCTCCGACAGAGGCGGCATATCTCCTACAGCGCCCTGTACTGCGAGGGCTGGGCGGACAGGCTGGGGCAGAAAAGCACGGGAGAGCGGTTCATTCGAGAAAACGGGATTTAATCCGGGTACCGGCGCGCTTTTCGGCGCGCCGGTATTTTTCAGTCGGGCGGCAGGAGCATCGGCTGGAGCTGCCGCCCTCCCAGGGCCGCCTCCAGGGTCTTCGGCAGAAGGGCGAAGTTCGAAACCAGGCTGGTGGGCTTCCCCAGGGGATCGTCCTGGCGGAAGGGGACGAAATAATAGTGCTTCCGGTTCAGCAGCTGGCCCAGGTTCGCCGCCCCCGCCGCCAGGCCGTCATTGGTGCTCACCCCCAGGACGATGGGCCGGGCATTCCGGAGCTGCGCCTTGCAGGCGAAGGTCACGACGGTATCCGCCGCTCCGGCGGCCAGCTTCGCCATGGTATTCCCCGTGCAGGGGACCACGGCCAGAATATCCAGCAGTCCCTTCGGGCCGATGGGCTCCGCCTCCTCCGGACGGAGGATGGGGTCCCGGCCGCAGATGCTCCGCACCTCTGCCAGGAGGCGGGAGGCCAGGCCGAAGCGGGTATCCGTTTCCGCCGCCGCGGGAGAGAGGATGGGGGTGATTTCATAGGTCTCCGCCAGCTCCCGCATCACCGGAAGCACCGCATCGAAAGTACAGAAGGAACCGCACAGGGCAAAACCCAGACGGATCATGGCTGGTTTTCCTCCTTCAGGATCCGGTCTATGGAGGCCTTCAGCACCCTTGCCGCCGCCATCGGGGCGGTCTTTCCCGGCAGGCCGGGGCAGGGGATCACCCCCCGGGGATCCCGGAAGCCTCCGGGCTTCGAGGCCAGCTCCAGGCACAACGTCCCCGCCGGGGCGGCGGGCAGGAGCTGCTCCGGCACGGTATTGAACAGGAATTCGTATCCCGTCCCCTCCCCCGGCTCCTCCAGGACCCGGCAGCCCTCGGCCCGGGCCGCGGCCCGGCTTTCCTCCCGGCGGGCATACACGGTCACCCGGCAGCCCAGGCCCCGGAGGCGGGAGGCCAGAGCCCGGCCGATCCGGCCGTAACCCAGGATCAGGGCGTCGGAATCCCACAGGGTCAGCGCCGAGGCCCGAATGGCCTCTCCGATGGCGCCCTCCGCCGTGATGGCGGCGTTCAGCACCTGCACCGCCTCGGAAGCATAGTAATCCCGGAAATGCAGATCGGGCCGCCGGCCCGCCGCTCCCCCCGACAGCACACGGCTGCCGGGCCGCAGGGAGCCCAGGAGAGGATGGTCCCCCGTGGGCAGAGGAAATATATACCAGTCCGCCTCCAGGTCCGGCGTATACCGGGGGGTCTCATGCCCCTCCGCCCGGAGCAGGGCGGCCAGGGCCTCCTGCCGGGCGTCGCCGGGGATCATGGCAAGGATCATGCCGTTCACCTCCAGGCCAGTATACGCGGAAAAGGAAGCATAGGTGAAAAAGGAAACCGCCCGGCGCATCTGCGCCGGGCGGCACAATGTGTAGATAAACCCCGTTTTGTCATCGCGAGGAGTACGCGCAAGTCCCTGCGAGGGGTCCTCGCGCGCGGAATGGAGCAAAGCGACGCGGCGATCCGTTCTCTCGTCCCCTTGGTCATGTAAAAACATAAGGACGGGAGTTACGGATTGCCACAACCGGTGACATCGGTCACCGGTTTCGCAATGACCGTTTTCGATGGTTTGGTACTTTGCCTACAGTCTGAACCGCCCGGCGCATCTGCGCCGGGCGGCAATGCTCCGCCGGGCTCACAGGCCGAGATTCAGCCCGCCGGTGAGCTTATTCATATTCTCCGCCTTGGCGGCGTCCGCCTTCCGCAGCGCCTCGTTCACCGCGGCGACGATCAGGTCCTGCAGCATTTCCACGTCCTCGGGATCCACCGCTTCGGGATCGATGGCGAGGCTGAGGAGCTCGTTCTTCCCGCTGACCTCCGCCTTCACCACGCCGCCTCCGGCGGAGGCCTCATAGGTCTGCTTCTCAAGCTCCTCCTGCATCTTCAGCATTTCCTGCTGCATCTTCTGGGCCTGGCGGACCATGTTCATATTCATTCCGCCGGAAAACCCGCCGCCGCCCCCGTAGGAGCCGCCGTGAAACGCACCCTTTGCCATTTATTTCTCCTCCTTGAACCCAAATTGACTGAACAGATCATTCACCGCCGCGAAGCGGTCCCCGCCGACGCCCTCCACGGCCCGGGACCGCACGGGCACCGGCCGGCCCGCCGCCTTCTCCGCTTCGGTCCGGATCAGATCCAGATTCTGCTCCACCGTCTGCAGGGCCGCGTCGTTCCGGGCGGTGAGGATGAGGATCCCCTCCTCCAGCTTCCCGGAGACGTTGGCCGGATCCGAAAGCATCACATAATCCCCCATAAACAGGCTGTTCTCCAGCTTATCCAGAAGGGCCTCCCAGCTCAGCTCTGGGGGTATGGGGCTTTCCTCCCCCCGGGGGAGCTCCGGCTCCGCCGGGATCGGGGGGGCGGGCGGAGTCTGCGCCGCCCGCTGAGGCGTTGTCTCCTCCGCCGGGCGGGGAGCATTCTCCCCGGGCATCGGCGCCGGGATACAGGCGGCGGGCTTCAGGCCGCAGAGCCGCACCAGGCAGAGCTCCGCGCAAAGCCGCCGATCGCTGCTCCGGTCCAGGGCGGCGTCCGCCTCCTCCAGCGCATCCAGAGCGGCCAGCAGGCGGCCGGCGTCCGTATTGCGGGCAAGCCTTTCCAGCGTTCCATCTCCGTAGCCGCCGGACATCAGCGCGCCGCCGGAGCCGGGCGCCACAAAGCGCAGGAGCAGGTCCCGGTGCAGGGAGGCCAGCTGCTCCAGCACGGAGGCCACGTCCTTCCCCGCCTGATACAGGCTGTCCAGGATCTCCAGGGCGGCGTCGCAGTCCCCCCGCTGGACAGCCTCCAGCAGGCGACAGATCTCCTCGTTCTCCGCCAGGCCGATGGCGGAGAGCACCCGCTCCCGGTCGATCCGCGCCCCGGAGCACTGGTCCAGCAGGCTCAGGGCGTCCCGCAGGGCTCCGTCCGCCAGACGGCTCAGCAGACCGGCCGCCTCCTCCTCCAGCTCCAGCCCCTCCGCCTGGGCCACCTGCATCAGCCTGGTCCGGATCAGCTCCGGCGGAACCCGATGGAAGGAATAGCGCTGGCAGCGGGAGAGGATGGTGGCCGGGACCTTGTACAGCTCCGTGGTGGCCAGGATGAAGATCAGGTGCTCCGGCGGCTCCTCAATGGTCTTCAGCAGGGCGTTGAAGGCGGACTTGGAGAGCATATGGACCTCGTCGATGATGTACACCCGCCTTCTGGCGGCCACAGGGGCGTATACCGCCTCATCCCGGATGGCCCGGACGTCGTCCACCCCGTTGTTGGAGGCGGCGTCCATTTCCGTCACATCCAGGATGGCGCCGCTGTCGATCCCCCGGCAGACCTCGCACTCGTTGCAGGGGTTGCCCCCCACAGGGTTCAGGCAGTTCACCGCCTTGGCCAGGAGCTTGGCGCAGGTGGTCTTCCCGGTGCCCCGGGTGCCGGTGAACAGGTAGGCGTGGCTGGGCCGATCCGTCAGCACCTGTTTTTTCAGGATCTCGGTAATATGCTCCTGGCCCACGACCTCATCAAAGGTCCTGGGCCTCCATTTGCGGTACAGCGCCTGATACATGCTCATTCTCCTCAACGATAAAAAGCCCCGCCCGGCACAGGGCAGAACCGCACACCCGCCTTTGACCGCTCTGATCCGTTCGGAATCCCTGCAGCCGGCTCGGGACCGGCTGCCTTGCGGCACACGTGGCGCACCGCTTAATGCTGCTCGGTCTCCCGCCTGACATGGTTCACGGGGCCGCGTTGCGCAAGACCGGTCCGTCATTACTGCTTACAGGGAGCAGACAACACACCAAAGGGCCGGGGGCGGGAATTCATCCCTGCTGTAGCGGTTTGCAGGTACAGGGCACCGCTAACTCCCCGACTAGTGCGGCTCTGCCCCGTGTCGGTCGGGGCTTTGCCGATATGCAGTTATTCTACAATACTTCCGCGCCGGAATCAACCCTATTTTGCGCCGATCCCGTCCCGTCCATTCAGGTGACCAGGAGGCTCAGCACCATCTCCAGGGCGGAAGCCAGGAGGAAAAGGGCGAAGCCCCCGGTGAGGAAGACCGTGCGGAAGGCTGTCCCCGGTTCAGGCAGCCGGTCCTCCGGTCCCCGCCGACGGAGCCGGGGAAAGCGGCGCACCAGCATGACGATCCCGGCAACGGTGCAGCAGAAGACCAGCAGGCCGAACAGACTCATGCCCAGCAGGTAAGGCAGACTCTCCACCATCGCGGGCATGGCCTCCTCCCCCTGGGCCATAAACTCCTCCAGACTGAGCGGCTCCCCATCCCCCTGGAGCAGCAGAGGCACCAGGGAACCGATGGCGTTCACCAGGATATGGAGCGTCACCGTATACCGCAGTCTGCCGGTGCGGACATAAATGCTGCCGAACAGAAGGCCCGCCCCGAAGGCATAGAAAAACTGGCTCAGATTTCCGTGGAAAAGGCCGAAGGCCATGGAGGAGAACAGCACCGCCGTGGGGCGGTCGATGGTGCGCATCCGGTCCAGCAGGAGCCTCCGGAAAATGAGCTCCTCCATGATGGGCGCCAGGAGCACGGCAAACAGGGCCACGGACCAGAGATCCATCCGATCCAGGATCTTCTCCAGCGGATTGGCCCCTGTGCTGCCCAGCAGCCGCCCCAGCAGGCGGGTGACCCCCTGGCCCAGCAGATTGCAGGGGTACAGGATGCCCATGCACATGAGCAGGCAGATGAGCAGCTCTCCCGGCCCGCCCAGGCTCCTCTTTTCCGGCAGCCGGGCCGGGGCCTTGGGCAGGAGCAGGAGGAAAAAGGGAAAGCCCACCAGATACAGGCAGACGAAGCTGAGGCCGGTGATGAACCATCCCCGGAGCAAAAGCCCCGGCGCCAGCACCCCCAGCACCAGGACGGCAAGATACTGAGCCGCCACCGCCGCCGCCAGAAAAACGAAGCAGGCCAGAGCGATGCGGGAATAATGCCTTCTCAGGACCGGGGACACGGCTGCAGCCAAGGTCTCCTCCTCCTTTCATAAACGCTGGTCCGCATGAAGCGCGCCGCAGGGTTGACCCTCAGGAAAAAAGGGGGCCGTCTGCGGCTGCCGTGATCCGGCAGGGACACAGACGGCCCCGCATACTGCGTGATTCCCGACTCAGGTGACGACCCGGACGATGCAGTCCAGCTTGGTCTCCTTCCCGTCCGCCGTCTTCACCGTTACGGTGATGGTGGCGGTGCCGTTGGACACGGCCTTGACCCGGCCGTTGCTCTCCACGCTGGCCACGCCGCTCTTATCGCTGGCGTAGGTGACGGTGGCTCCCTCGCCGGCTCCGTTGACCGTCAGCATGAAGGTCTCTCCGGTGCCGCTGTGGATGGTGACGTCGCTGCGGCTCAGGCTCAGGCCGTTGCCGGTGCTGCCGTTCCCGGTGTTGGCGGGGGCATAGCCGGATACCCGGACGATACACTCCTTGGTGACGCCGCCAGCGGTGGCGGAGACCTTGGTGTTGCCATGGTTCACGGCGGTGACCAGGCCGTTCTCGTCCACGGTGGCCACGTCGGTATCCTCAGAGATCCACACGATATTCACCTGGACCTGGGCAGGGGAGATGGTGGCGACCATCTGGAAGGTATCCCCGGGATTGGCCAGGGTGAAGTCCTCCCGGTTCAGCACGATGGAGTTCACCACCGGCTCAGGAGTGGGCTCGGGAGTGGGATCGGGGGTATTCGTCGGCGCCGCAGGCGTGGCGGATGGGTTGGCGGTGACCGTCGATACGCCGTTGCTGGGAGACGCGGATGCAGCCGGCTTGGCCGTAACATTGGGCTCCGGATCCCGATCCTTCAGGCTCATGGCCAACAGGACCACCACGGCGATGATGATCAGGATCAGCACCACCAGACCGACAATGACCTGCCAACGGGTATTGCTGGCGACGGAAGCGGTTTTCCCGTCCCGGTTTTTCTTCGCTCCGCAATAGGGGCATTTGCTGTGGATCGAGGAGTAGTGCTTGTCACAGCGCCCGCACTTTACGTCTTGAAACAGTGCCATCCCATTCCCTCCGTTCCGATGCATCTGTGTAGCTGTTTACATCATACGCTACCGGAGCCTTTTCGTCAATGATTTTTGACGAAAGAACCCGGAATTTGTTCCTAGAAAGGGTGACATAATCTTCCCTTTCCTCCATTGCGCCGCGGTCTTCCTTGTGGTAGACTGGCGCAGAGAGGAGGGACGGATATGGAGACGCGGCGGAAGCCCATGGGCCGGCGGGAATCGGTTATTGTCCCGGCTCTTTTGTGTCTGGGGATCGCCCTGCGGATCCTGGGTCTGGGCTTCTTCCCTCCCGGGCTGAACCAGGATGAAGCCTCAACGGGCTGCGACGCCTGGGCCCTTCTGGTTTCCGGCATGGATCGGAACGGGGACGCCTGGCCGGTGCTCTTTACCAGCTGGGGCAGCGGGCAGAACGCCCTGTATGCCTATCTTCTGCTGCCGCTGATGGCCCTGCTGGGCCGCAGCGCGGCGGTGCTCCGTCTTCCCGCCGCCCTGCTGGGCTCCCTGTCCCTGTTCCTGTTCTGGCGCATGGGCAGGCGGCATGGCGGCCCGGTCATGGGGATCTGCGCCCTGGGGCTGCTGGCGGTGAACCCCTGGCATCTGCTCATCAGCCGCTGGGCGCTGGAAAGCAACCTGCTCCCCGTCTGCCTCCTGCTGGGCGCATACCTTCTGGACCTGGCTCTGGGGGACCGCCCCTGGTGTCTTCTTCCCGCGGCCGGGGCGCTGGCCCTGGGCCTCTATGCCTATGGTACGGCTTTCCTTTTCCTCCCCCTGTTCCTGCTGCCCTGCTGTCTCCTGCTCCTGCGGCGGCGCTTTCCCCTGCTCCCCTTCCTGGCCTCCCTGGGGCTGTTCATCCTGATCGCCTTCCCCATTTTTCTGTGCAATCTGCGGAACCAATTGGGGATGGAGAGCATGAAGCTCCTTTGCTTCACCCTTCCCCGGCTCACCCAGACCCGGCAGACCGCCACCATGTCCTTTTCCGGCCAGAATCTGCTGAACGCCCTGAGGCTGCTTTGGAAGCAGTCGGATGGGCTGCCCTGGAACAGCGCCGGGCCCTTCGGCCTCCTTTGGGGCCTTCCCGGCCTGGCCCTGGCTCTGGGGGGCCTGGGCTGCTCCCTTTGCCGGATCGCCCGCCGCCGGGGGGAGGATACGGACTATATCGCCCTCTTCGCCCTGGCCGCGGGCCTGATCTCCTGCCTGTTTATCAACGTGAACGTGAACCGGGTGAATTTCCTCTTCCTCCCCCTGGTATGGTTCCAGGCTTCGGGGCTCCTGGCCCTGGTGAAGGCGCTGCCCGGCCTGCGGATCCCCGTCTGTATCCTGCTGCTCTTCGCCCTGGGCCTTCTGTGCCGGTACTGCCTCACCCAGCAGCGCGCAGCCCTGGAGCCCGCCTTCCATACCGGGCTTCTGGAGGCCGTCTCCTCCCTGGAGGAGGGGACGGAAACGGTGTGGATCACGAACCGGGTGAACATGCCCTATGTGTATGTCCTCTTCGCCCGGGGGATCCCTCCCGAGGAATTCCGGAAGGACGTGGTCTATGCGGACCCGGCGGCTCCATTCCGCCAGGTGACCCGCTTCGGCCGCTGGCGCTTCGGCAGCGCCCTTCCGGACGAGGGGCTCTGCATCCTCCCTCTGACTGAAGCCCGGGGATATGAGGAGAAGGGCTATCTCCGCATCCGGGCGGTTTTTGGCCTCTATGCCGTTGCGGAGGCGGGAAATTTCTGATATAGTAGTATGGTTGATCCCACGAAGAAAAGAGGTGAAAACGAATGACGAATGAGATCAAAAACCTGCGGCTCGCGGTACTCATCGACGCGGAGAACGTGCCCCGGAACAGCATGAAGGCGATCATGGAGGAGGCGGCCATCTACGGCACCCCCACCATCAAGCGCATTTATGGGGACTGGACCTCTCCCAACGTGGGCTCCTGGAAATCCCTGCTGCTGGAAAACGCGGTGACGCCCATCCAGCAGTACAGCTACACCACGGGAAAGAACTCCACCGACTCCGCCATGATCATCGACGCTATGGATATTTTGTACGAGGGGAAGACCGACGGCTTCTGCATCGTCTCCAGCGACAGCGACTTCACCCGCCTGGCCATCCGTCTGCGGGAGGCCGGCATGAAGGTCATCGGCATGGGCGAGCAGAAGACCCCCGTCGCCTTCCGCGTTGCCTGCGACAAGTTTATCTATATTGAGGTGATCCGGGCCGCCAGCCAGACGAAGCAGAAGGACGCCGCCTCCAAGCAGGAAAAGCAGAAAACAACGGCCCGGAAGACCACCCGGCAGAAGGCGGAAAAGGAACCCGCCGAGGGGGAAAAGAACGGCCAGGCCAAAAACGGCCAGGCCAGGGAGGAGCATCCCCCGAAGGAGGAGCATGCCGAGGTCAAGAAGGACCAGAAGGTCCCTCCGGAGACCGTGAAGCTCATTGCGGACTCCGTTTCCGATATTGCGGACGAGGAGGGCTACGCCTTCATGGGCGAGCTGGGGAACCTTCTGCTGAAAAAGCAGCCGGATTTCGATCCCCGTAACTTCGGCTTCACCAAGCTCACTCAGCTGATCCGCTCCATCGGCCGCTTCGAGATCGACGCCCGGGTGACGGACGCCACGGGAACGAAGCATATCTATCTTCGGGATAAGGAAGCCTGAATTTGAAGAACGGGAAGAAACGGAGAAGGGGCGGAGGCCGGACACTGATCCTCCTGCTGCTCCTGGTCCTGGCGGCCCTGGTCTGCCGGGATAATCTGCAGGTGCGCACCGTGGGATACGACCTGCGCTTTCCGGATCTGCCGGAGGGCTTCGATGGGCTGAAGATCATGCAGATCTCGGACCTCCATGGCAGGGATATCCTGGCCAGGCAGCTGCTCATCCGGGCGGAGGCCGAGGCGCCGGACCTGATCCTCCTCACCGGAGACCTGGTGGACAGGGAGGGCCAGCTGGCCCGGCTGGAGCCGCTGATCCGGGAGCTCGCCGCCATTGCCCCCGCGTACTACGTCACCGGGAACCATGAATGGGCCCTGGCGGATACGGAGGGCTTTCTGCGGGACCTTTCCAGCCTGGGCGTCACCCTGCTGCGGAACAGCTTCGTGACCCTGGAGCGGAGCGGGGACCGGCTGCTTCTGGCCGGAGTGGAGGATCCCAACGGCTATGCAGATATGAAGACGCCGGAGGAGCTGGCCCGGGAGCTGGAGGCCGCAGGAGGCGGGTTTTCCCTCCTCCTGGCCCACCGGCCGGAGCTGTTTCCGGATTACGCCGCTCTGGGCTTCCGGGTGGTATTCAGCGGGCATACCCATGGCGGCATGCTCCGTCTCCCCTTCCTGGGGGGCGTTCTGGCTCCGGGCCATGTGCTCTTTCCGGAGTATGACGGCGGCCTGTTCACCCTGGGCGGCAGCACGATGGTCCTGTCCCGGGGGCTGGCGGGGGTGAACGGACTGCCCCGGATCTTCAATCCCATGGAGGTCCCGGTTGCGGTGCTGCACAGGGGATGACCCCGTTTCCGGGAAGGAAGGCGCGGCGGCGCGAACAATCCCTGAAGGCAAGAGACCGAGGTGACACAAACTGTCACCCCGGTCTTTTCTTCCTCAAGCGGCGTTGTCGATCCTCCGCGCCACCACCACAAACCTCCCGTTTTTCGTGTGGTAATTGCAGGTGGACAGGGCCAGCAGCTCATCCCCATAGTCAACCGCAATGCCTGTGTCATAGAGCGCGGCGGCGTATACCTGCTCCATATACTCCCGGAAAACCGCTTCGTCGGAAAGATCGGTATACGCATAATAGCGAAAGACCCCCGTTTCCGCCTTATCGTATACGCGGCTGTAAAAGGCGGCGACCACCCGGTATTCCCGCTGCTCATACAGCGTATCGAAGCGGATAACCGGGTGTTCCTCGCAGTAGCCCGGATCGGCGTACCTTGGAAGCTGCCCGAACATGGTCTGGTTTTGCATATGGTGTCCATAAATCAGATAGTAGTTTCCGTCTGCCGGGCATTCTTCGTCAACGAACGGAACACCGCTGTGGGAAAACGACCCGTCAAAGGAGCGTTTCAGATAGTACTCCGGGCGATCCGGCGTATACATTACGGGATAGTCCATGTTCGTCCCCTCGATGGACAGCCAGCCGAAAAAATCCGGATTCATCTCATAGATCGTCAAATACTTGGGCAGAGGCGTCTGATGATCCGGGGCTTCCTGCTGGGGAGGCTCCTCCGGGGGAAGGGGCGAGGCTTCCGCCGCATCGGTCCCGGTATCCGGGGCGGCATGCCCGGAAGGCCCCTCCGTCGGACTGGGCGGCGCCTCTGCCGCGCCGTTGTTTGTGCCGGGAATCCCCCGCAGGCCGGACGCCTCGGGAGAGGGGGCGCTTTTGGCGACCATCGCTGAAAGCGCCGCAAAAGCGGCCCGATCCTCTTTTGCTCTCAGCATTCCCTCTGTCAGCTTGAAGGCCGAATAGCCAAACACGGCGAGAAGGAGGACGAAAGCGGCGGAAATCCACCGGCTTCCCCATCGCCTATTCCGTTTTCTGTTTTCCGAAGCGCGCGCTGACCTCATTTCAACCCCGTTCTTTCCCGATCCTTTTGGGAAAAATGCGGCGGCGGTATGGCACCGTCCGCCGCACATCCCGTGCTATGGAATTCCTGTGGACTTACTTTTGTTTTCGGGCTCTTTTCTTCCCCAGCAAAAGAAGCCAGATCAGACCTGCTCCGGAGAGCATCATGGCGATGAAGTAGAACAGCATGTGCGTGCCGTCCCCGGTCCTGGGCGTGTCGGGAGGGGGCGGCGGCGCGGTTTTCGTGTTTGTGACCACAAAGCCCGTGTGGGCGTCGCCCGTAATGGATGCCGTATATCCGTTCAAGGCGTCTTCGCTGATCGTATACCTGATCTCATGGCCGTCCGTGCTGTTGTACTTCGGCAGATCGTTGAAGGTATGCCGCCATTCGTTCTCCCCGCTCAGCTCGATCCTGGCAAGCTCTGCGCCGTCCGCCAGAAGGCGGATTGTGACGCTCTCCCCGGGGGAGCCGCCCCATTGCTTTGTCACCGGGATCCCGATGGTCTCCGTGTTGATATTCGTAATGGTATACCCGCTCTGATCGCCGCTGATCCTGCCTGCGTAACCGTCGGCGCCCACCTCCCGGATCGTATAGACGATCTCGGTATGGTTGCGGTACTTGTCCAGGCCCGTAAAGGTATGCTGCCAGCCGCCAGCTTCGCTCAGAACGGCCTCCGCGACCTTCACGCCGTCTGCCAGCAGCTCCACGGTCACCTGCTCTGCAGCGGGGCCGATCCATGTCTTTTTCACCGGGATGGATACCTGATCGATAGCCGTATTGGTGAAGGTGAACCCGGTCTCGACGCTTCCGCTGCGGCTCTGCTCGTACCCTGCTGACGGCAATTCCTGCACATCGTACAGGATCCTGTGTCCGTCCGTGCTGCTGTACTTCGGCAGGTCGGTGAAGGTGTGCCGCCAGCCGTTGGCTGCGTTCAGCACGATCCTGGAAATCTCCGCGCCGTCCGCCAGAAGGCGGAGGGTGACGCTCTCTCCGGGGGAGCCGACCCATTGCTTTGCCGCCGGGATCCCGATGGTCTCTGTGCTGGTATTCGTGATGATATATCCGTTCTGACCGCCGCTGATCCTGGCCGCATAACCGGCGGCGCCCACCTCCCGGATCGTATAGACGATCTCGGTATGATTGCGGTACCTGTCCAGGCCCGTAAAGGTATGCTGCCAGCCGCAAGCCGCGCTCAGCACGGCCTCCGCGACCTTCACGCCGTCTGCCAGCAGCTCCACGGTCACCCGCTCTGCGGCAGGACCGATCCAGAGCTTTGTGACCGGTATGGATATCCTGCCGGTGATCGTATTGGTGAAGGTGAACCCGGTCTCGACGCTTCCGCTGCGGCTCTGCTCATATCCCGCTGACGGCAATTCCTGCACATCGTACAGGATCCTGTGTCCGTCCGTACTGCTGTACTTCGGCAGGTCGGTGAAGGTATGCCGCCAGCCGTTGGCCGCGTTCAGCACGATCCTGGAAATCTCCGCGCCGTCCGCCAGAAGGCGGATTGTGACGCTCTCTCCGGGGAAGCCGACCCATTGCTTTGCCACCGGGATCCCGATGGTCTCCATGTTGGTGTTCGTGATGATATATCCGCTCTGGTCGCCGCTGATCCTGGCCGCATAACCGTCGGCGCCCACCTCCCGGATCGTATAGACGATCTCGGCATGATTGCGGTACTTGTCCAATCCCGTAAAGGTGTACTGCCAGCCGCCAGCCGCGTTCAGCACGGCCTCCGCGATCTTCACGCCGTCTGCCAGCAGCTCCACGGTCGCCTGCTCTGCGGCAGGACCGATCCAGAGCTTTGTGACCGGGATGGATACCCTGCCGGTGATCGTATTGGTGAAGGTGAATCCGGTCTCGACGCTTCCGCTGCGGCTCTGCTCATATCCCGCTGATGGAGCCTCCTGCACGTCGTACTGGATCTCGTGTCCGTCCGTGCCGTCGTACTTCGGCAGGTCGGTAAAGGTATGCCGCCAGCCGTTGGCCGCGTTCAGCGTGATCTCCTCGATCACCGCCCCGTCCGCCAGCAGCCGGATGGCCGCCTGCTCCCCGGCAGGTCCCACCCACTGCTTTGTCACCGGAATGGATACCCTGCCGGTGATCGTATTGGTGAAGGTGAACCCGGTCTCGACGCTTCCGCTGCGGCTCTG
>JAFWOX010000095.1 GCA_017545325.1 Oscillospiraceae bacterium
GTAGATTGCGCAGTCAGAATTTTCGTCAGATTGTCTGAAAATCGCGGGGAATACTTCCTGTATTGGCCAAGATTTTCGGGCAATATGACGGAACATTATGCAAGCAAGATGCGTGCCGAGAATTGTGCGGTATTGCCTATACCGGGTTGTGATGATAAGCCTCGCAGAGTTCGCGGCTCGCAAACAGCGGTTCGGTTGAAGCTCACAGCCTTTCGGCTTTGCCCAATCTGCGGTAGACGGTGAAATACATGGTGATGTAGCAGGCGCTGGCCCCCAGGATCTGGCTCACCGGCTCCGCCCAGAAGATGCCGTCGGCCCCCAGGCCGGTGATGGAGGGCATCAGGAGGATGAGGGGAAGCAGGATGATGAATTTCCTCAGCAGGGAGAAGAATACCGCCCGCTTGGCCAGGCCCAGGGAGGTAAATACGTTCTGCCCCACCATCTGGAAGGTCATGAAGGCGAACATGGCGTAGTAATGCCGGATGCCGTAGACCCCCACCCGCAATAGCTCCGGATCGGAATTGAACAGCCGCACAAAAAAGCCGGGAAACAGCATGAAGGAAAGCCACATACACACGCAGTAGGCCCCCACCATGCCGGTCACCAGGCGGATGCAGGCCTTGCAGCGGTCGTAGGCCCTGGCCCCGTAGTTGAAGCCCAGCACCGGCTTGGCCCCCTCCGTCACCCCGGAGGCGGGCATGAAGCTCAGCTCCCGGAGGGAGTTGATGACGGTCATGGCCGCCACATAGGTGTCCCCGCCCAGGCGGGCCAGGCCGTTGTTGTAGAAGAAGCTGACGGCGGAGTTGGTGAAGGCCATGACAAAGCCCGCCACGCCCAGGCCAAGGATGCGCCCCACGATCTCCTTCCGGAGACGCAGGTTTTCCCTGCGCAGGGGTATGACGGCCTTTTTCCCCGTGAGGAAGCGGAAGACCCAGAGGGCGGAGCAGGCCTGGCTGAGGACCGTGGCCAGGGCGGCGCCCTTCACCCCCCAGTGGAAGACGAAGATGAAGAGAGGGTCCAGGGCGATGTTGATGAGAGCCCCGATGAGCACCGTGAGCATCCCCGTTCGGGCGAAGCCCTGGGCGTTGATAAAGGGATTCATGCCCACCCCGGTGAGGACGAAGACCGTCCCCGCCAGGTAGACGCTGAGATAGTCGTCGGCATATCGGAAGGTCTCCCCGGCGGCGCCGGTGAAGCGGAGGATGGGGGCCTTGAAGACGTAGCCCAGGGCCGTGAGGCCCAGGGCGAAGATGAGCAGGAGACAGTAGGCGTTGCCCAGGATGCGCCCGGCCTTTTCCTCGTTGCCCTCCCCCCGGGCGATGGAGAAGAGAGGGGAGCCGCCGGTAGAGCAGAGGGATTGGAAGGCGCTGATGACCATGAGGATGGGGGCGGCGATGCCGATGCCCGTGAGGGCCAGCTTGCCCCCCTCCGCCATGTGGCCGATGTAGATGCGGTCCACGATGCTGTAGAGGGTGTTCACCAGAAGGGCCAGGATCATGGGAAGGGCCAGGCGCAGGATGTTCCCCGACAGGCTGCCCTGGGAAAAGTCACTCTTGTTCGTCTGGTTCAGCGTCCCCGCCTCCTTCCTCTTGATTGAGATATGGATTCACGCTCAGGGCCAGCAGCGCCCAGAAGGTGGGAGCCGCGGCGCACATGGAGATGCCGAAAAGAGCCTGGATGGAGCAGCACAGGGCCGCCCCCGCGCAGGCGCGCCTTGCCCCCCTTTGCCGGAAAAAGCCCAGGGCGGCGCAGACGGCCAGCCCCAGGTGCATGAGGGCCGCCCCCGGCCCGGAGCAGGCCAGAGTGTGGAGATATTCGCAGTGGGCCGCGTCGATGCGGAGCGTCACCTCCCGCCCCAGGGCAGGGTCGAAGGCGGTGTAGGGCCTTAACCCCCGCAGGCCCAGGGTGTCCGGCCCGCTCCCCAGCCAGAAGTGATCCGGCAGGGCCTTCACCACCTGCTCCCAGATATACACCCGCCCGCTGCCCATCTCCGCCCCGGCTGTGCCGTGAAGGAGGGCGGAGGCCTCCCGCAGAGGGCCGTACCAGCCCCGGTAGGTGAAGACCAGCGCAAGGCCCAGGAGGCAGAGGAGCATCATAAGGATCCGGGAGAGCCGGCGGCAGTCCCTGTCCCCCGGCAGACGCCGTTCCAGAAGAAAGCAGGCCCCCGCCAGGAGGGTGAGCCCCAGGGCGGTGCCGTAGCCGATGATCTGCCGCCCCAGCAGGGCCAGGGTCAGGGCCGCGAGGCCGCCCCAGCGGCACAGGGCCCCCGGGGTCTTTCCGTAGAGGGGCAGGGCCGGCAGCAATACGGCGCAGAGGGCCAGCATGGGCCCCGTCACGTCCATTTCCGAGAGAAGGAAGGCGTCGAGGGCGGCAAAGGGAAGCAAAAGGAAGTATTTGCCGCCCTTTTCCAGGATGGCCAGGAGGCAGAGGGCGGCCCCGGCGGTCAGCACCTCGCCGGTCTGCCCCGCGTTGCCCAGGGTGCCCAGGTACGCGCCGGGGTAGCGCAGCCCCGCGTCCGCCCAGCCCAGGCCGGGGGGATAGAGCCCCAGGGCGTTGACGCCCGCCAGTTGGAGGATGCAGAGCAGCCCCTGGAGCCCCAGGGCCGCGGCAAAGGCGCACAGCAGCCCCCGCCGGGGGAAGCCGCGGCTGCTCAGAAGAAGGAAACTCAGCACATAGAGGGCGAGGTGGACAAAGCCCTCGGCGCGGCTGCCCCCCAGGAAAGCGGTCCGCCGCCAGGGGGAACAGAGGGCGCTCAGCAGGCAGAAAAAGAGGTAGCCCAGAGCCAGCAGCCGCGGCGGGGAACGGAAGAAGCCCCTTTCCCGGGGCAGGTCGAAGAGGCTTATGAGCACAAAGGCGGCGGTGAGGGCCAGGTAGAGGGAGGCCTTGAAGTCCATGATGCGGCCATAGCCCCCGCCGGAAGCAAAGAAGGGGGCGGCCAGGGGAAACACCGTGCCCAGGACGAAAAGATAGCTCCGCGCCGCCCGGCTGCCCAGGGCCATGGCCCCTCCCCCTTTCATAATATTCTATAAATATACACCAGCGCCCCGCCGATGACAAGATAAAATCCGCGCCGCTGCGATTTGATAAAAAGAGGTTGACCTTTCTTGACTTTACCCCTCTTCGCAGTATAATTATCGTATATAAAATCGGAACTTTTTGCGGCGGGATTCGTCGAAGACACAGACCCAAATCCGCAAGGGAGGTGCGCCCATGGATCCGGAAGAACTGCTGAACAGGGCGAATGAGGGCGATATGGTCGCCCAGTATGAGCTGGCTGAGTACTATGGGAAGCTGCTGAAGCAGACGGAGGATGAGACGGAGATCTATCAGTATTCCCTGGATGCCATGCTGTGGCTGAAACGGTCCGCTCAGCAGGGCTACGAGCCCGCCATGGAGGCCATGAGCGAGCTGGATATGCGCCGCGCTCCGGAACAGCCCGCCCCGGCGGCGCTACCGGTCCGGGAGGACAAGGAAATGCAGGCGGACGACGCCACCGTGGCCGCCGTGACCGCCGCCGTGCTGGAAAGCACCGCCGGGATGGCGGATGCCCATCCGGCAGCCGCCGGGGGCGGGCAGCCGCCCCAGGGGCAGGAGCGGGAGAAAGAGACACCGCAGGAACCGCAGGAGGAGGAAAGCCCCCGTGGCGGGATCTTCAGCTCCGGCACCAACACGGCCCTGTTCGTCATGCTGATCATCAGCCTGCTGCTCAACGCCCTGCTGCTCCTGTTCCTCTTCCGCATGTCCAGAGACAGAGGCAGCCTGCGCCCGCAGCCCACCCCCATCCCGGTGGCGGAGGTCACCCCATCCCCCACCCAGACCCCACGGCCGACCCCTACGCCCACACCCACGCCGGAGCCGACCCCCGAGCCCACCCCGGAACCCACACCGGAACCCACCCCCGAGCCTACGCCGGAGCCCTTCTGGCTGGACCTGAGCAAATACCCGAAGCTGGAGCTGAAGCCCAGCGAGGATAA
>JAFWOX010000096.1 GCA_017545325.1 Oscillospiraceae bacterium
CCCGGGAGCTGCGGGTGGAGGGCAAGCGCCTGTATCAGGCGCCGGTCCGGGAGGTCGAGACCATTCGCGGGGCGGAAATCCGCCGGGACGCCTTCTCTGTCACGGAAGGGGAGAGCGGCATGGAAGGGGTTCGGGGAGGCTGCTGCGAGCTGTGGGTGACGCTGCTTCCGGGCTCCGCCCAGGAGGCGGGCCTGAAGCTCTTCCGGGGGGCGGCGCATGAAACCCTGCTGTACTTTGACCGGGACAGAGGCTGCCTGGTGCTGGACCGGAGCCGCTCCGGCCTGCCCATCACCGGCCGGGAAGCAGACGTGAACCGCCGCTTCTGCCCAGTGGAGCACCCCGAGGCCATTTCCCTGCGGCTCTTTCTGGACCGCTCCTGCCTGGAGGTCTTTGTGGAGCAGGGCCGGGAGGTTCTCAGCGCCAACGTCTACCCGGATCCGGAGGACGAGGGAATCGCCTTCTTCGCCCGGGGCGGCAGCGCCCAATTCCGGAATCTGATTCACTATGAATTAAAGCCCTGAGGGGTTACAACGAAAAACTGCGGGAGGGCCCAACATGGAAAACGAAAAGGATCTGCTGTTCCGGGAGCTTCGGACCCGGGCCCGGGCAATGGAATCAGAGCTCATCGCCCTGCGCCGGGACCTCCATCGGCACCCGGAGCTGGGCTGGCAGGAGCTTCGGACCTCCGCCTTGATTGCGAAGCGTTTGCGAGCGCTGGGCTTCGACCAGGTGCTGGTGGGGGACCAGGTCTGTGACCGGGACAGCCGCATGGGGGTCCCGGCGTCGGAGACCCTGGCTGCCCATGCCCGGGAGCTGTTGGCCCAGGGAGAGGATCCGGCCCTGCTGGCAGCCATGGAGGGAGGCATGACCGGCGTTATCGGCATTCTCCGCTGCGGTCCGGGGCCGGTGGCGGCCCTGCGCTTTGACATGGACGCCCTGCCCATTTCCGAGCCGGAGGATGCGGCCCATGCGCCCGCCGCGGAGGGTTTCCGCTCCCAGGCGCCGGGGATCATGCACGCCTGCGGTCACGACGGTCACGTGGCCATTGGCCTGGGGGTGGCCCAGGTGCTGGCGGCGCTGCGGCAGCAGCTTCGGGGCACGGTGAAGCTGATCTTCCAGCCCGCCGAGGAGGAGGTCCGGGGGGCCAAATCCATCGTGGAGAAGGGCCACCTGGAGGACGTGGACTATCTGCTGGGATCCCACCTTCGCTCCGACGCCCCGGGCCCCGGCATCGGCCTGGGCCCCAACCGGACCCTGGCCACCGCCAAGCTGGACGCCTGCTTCCTGGGGAAGGCAGCCCATGCGGGACTGGCTCCCGATCGGGGCAACAACGCCATGCTGGCGGCCTGCACCGCGGTGTTGAACCTCCACGCCATTCCCCGCTACGGGGCAGCTCCCACCCGGATCAACGTGGGGAAGCTGAAGGCGGGCTCCGGCCGCAATGTGGTCTGTGACCGGGCGGAGCTGGAGCTGGAGGTCCGGGGTCTGACGGACGACGCCAACGCCTTTATGACGGACTACGCCCGGCGAATTCTCCAGGCCGCGGCGGAGATGCACGGCTGCCGGGTGGAGATCCGCCTCCGGGGGGAGGCCAAGGGGGACTGCAACTCTCCCGCCCTGGTGGAGCGGGTCGGAGGCCTCTGCCGGGAAAAGCTGGGGCTGCCCGTGACGGAACTGCCGGATGGGGCAGGAGGCTACATCAGCGAGGATTACTCCTTCCTGTCCCAGCGGGTCCAGAGCCACGGGGGCCAGTCCTGCTACTTTATGAACCTGACCGGCTGCAAGGCGCCCCTCCACGATTCCCGCTTCGACTTCCGGGAGGAGGCCCTGGTTCAGGGGGTCCTGGCCTTCACGGGGATCACGGCGGAGCTGCTGATGCCGGAGGAAACAGAATAAAAGCAACCCACGCCGCGAAAAAATCGCGGCGTGGGTTGCCTTTTACTTACGCGCTCACCGGGGTCAGCTCCGTCAAGGCGGAAGCCAGCAGAGTCTCGGGGGAAGCCTTTGGGTCCACCCAGGCGGACACCGCCGAAGCCGGAAGGACCAGGGGCATCCGGTCATGGATGGGGGAGAGGGCCTCCCCGGGCTCCCGGGTCAGGATCACGAAAACTGGCAGCCCCGCCTCCATGCGGTAGAGACCGCAGAGCCAGAGGATGGGCGCCTCCGGGTTCCGAATGGCCCAGCGG
>JAFWOX010000097.1 GCA_017545325.1 Oscillospiraceae bacterium
AGCAAGTTTTTCGAACAGGAAATACGGTAGAAATTGTTCGAAAAACTTCTGATTGAACGCGAAAGACACCCCTCCTGGGTTTCTTTCGCGCTATCTTCCTTCCCGTTTTCGTTCCATTTTCGGGTTTGTCTACAGTCTGGGGGCGGCGGAAACGCCGCCCTCAGCGCGTTTTCGGAGGGGATAGGGGAAACGCCATCCTCGGCACCGAGTTGACAGGGGAAAGCCGCGGTGATACATTGATTGCAAAGCAGGAACCGATGTTCGGGGGACGGGGAGAGGACAGACCGAAACCGTCCGCCGCCGCAGGCGGCATGAATTCTGCGCGGGACGCGGCAGGGATCCGGGGAGACCCGCTCCGCGCAGGAGGAGGGAATGCATATGTACGAAATCGACCGCTCTCTTCTGGAAAGGATCGACGCGCTGGAGCTCAGCGAGCGGAACCGGCAGTGGCGCGACGCCATGAAGGCGGCTCCCTGGCGGGTGTATGTGGACCGGGAGCGCCTGACCATTCAGTCCTGGCATGAGACCGAGGGGGAGGACCTGGAGATCCGCACCGCCAAGCTGCTGAAAAAGGTTATGGATAACGTGCCTATCCGGATCCATCCCTTTGACGAGATCGTGGGCCGCCCCACTCCCGGCGTGATCGGATGCCAGACCGCCATCAACGTCTGCGGCGACTATATCCATGATATCTGGAACGACGACGGGATCATCGGCGTCACCCTGGACGCCTCCGCGATCCTGAACCGGGAGGAGCTGGAGGTCCTGCGGGAGGCTGCCCGCCTCTTCGAGCCCAACTGCATGCCCAAGCGCACCTATGACGCCTGGCATGAGCTGGTGGGAGACTGGGCCAGGCAGGCGGAAGCCGGCAAGCTGAGGGACCCCGGCTTGCAGAACGGCATCACCGGCCAGAGCACCTCCGCTCTGGACTGGCCCAATATCCTCCCCGCCGGCCTGAAGGAATACATCCGCCGCTGCCGGGAGCATATCGACGCCTATATCGCCCAGGGCGGCACGGATGTGAACAAGGTCTACTTCTGGCGGGCGGCCATGATCGTCCTCCAGGCCACCATCGACCATTCCCGCCGCTACGCGGCCCTGGCCCGGGAAATGGCCGCCGGGGAAACGGATCCCGGGGAGAAGGCCCGGCTGGAAAAGATCGCGGAGACCTGCGAATGGGTCCCCGAGAATCCGCCCCGCACCTTCCACGAGGCTCTGCAGTTCATGGAGATGTGCTCCCTGGCCAAGATGTTCGAGAATCCCATGCAGAACAACAGCCACTGGGCCCGCGCCGATCAATACCTCTACGGCTACTTCAAGAAAGACCTGGCCGGCGGCGTGCCGCTGGAGCAGCTTGCCTCCGATCTGGCGGACATGATCGGCCGCTGGGGCACCCAGACCTTCGTCTCCGACGATATGAACAAGGAGACCCACCAGATCAACTTCGGGATCAACAATGTGATGGTTGGCGGCCTGGGCCAGGATCATACGGATATGTCCAATGAGCTGAGCTACCTGATCCTCCATCTGGTGGCCAAGCTGAAGCTCTCCAGCCCCACCGTCGGCCTGCGCTGGAATGAGCGCACTCCCCACTGGATGATGAACAAGGCCATCCGCACCAATCTGGAGACCCGGGGCGGCATCCCCCTGTTCCAGAACGATGAGGTCATGATCCGCAAATATATGGACTGGGGCATCCCCTATGCCGAGGCCTGCGAATGGCGGGGGCTGGGCTGCGTCTACCCCTGTCTGCCCAACCGGGCCGAGCACTACGGCGCCGAGGGCGTCGCCGCCTACAATCTGGCGGGCGTTCTGCATCTGACCCTCCATAACGGCCTGGATATCAACGGCAACCGGACCGGGCTGGAGACCGGCGATCCCCGGAGCTTTGAGACCTTCGAGGAGCTTTACGAGGCCTTCTTCCGGCAGGAAAAGGCCCTGGTGCACAGGGGGCTCTGGCTGGGCGCGGTGGCCCGGGATATCTGCTCCGAGTTCATCCGCACTCCCCTGCTCTCCATCCTGGGCATCGAAGCCAGCATGGACCTGGGCCAGGATCTCACCAAGGCCCATCCCGACCACAGCATGTTCGGCGTCTCCGACCGGGCCATCATCGATGTGGCGGATTCTCTGCTGGCCATCAGGAACCTGGTCTATGACGGGAAGGTGCTCACCATGGCGGAGCTCATGGACGCTCTGGACTCCAACTTCGCCGGCGAGCGGGGGGAGGAGATCCGGCAGCTCTGCCTGCGTCAGCCCAAATACGGCAACGATATCGAGGAAGCCGACGAGATGGTCAGGCGCATATCGGAGCGGTCTGCCGGGATCATCCTCGCCTTCGACAACGCCCCCTTCCGGAGGATGATCATCTCCCGGGAAGGCCTGGCCTGGCACTACTTCGGCGGCCTCGGCGCGGGAGCCCTGCCCAACGGGCGGCCAGCCCTGGAGCCTCTGAACGACGGCTCCCTCAGCCCCATGCGCGGCGCTGACAAGAACGGCCCCACCGCCGTACTCCGCAGCGCCATGCGCTCCGGCTACAGCAGCGTATGCTGCGCAGCCGTGCTGAACCAGAAGTTCAATTCCTCCCTTCTGGGCTCCCCCGAGAGCATCGATAAGCTGGTGGCCTACACCAACGCCTACATGAAGGGGGGCGGCTCTCACATCCAGTACAACATTCTGGATACGGACCAGCTGAAGGAGGCCAAGGCCCACCCGGAAAACTACGCCGACCTGATCGTCCGCATCGGCGGCTTCAGCGCCTATTTTGTCCAGCTCAGCAAGGGCATCCAGGACGACGTGATCTACCGCAGCGAATTCAAGCTCTGATCGCTCCCCCGGGGAACGATTATGGAGGCGGAGAAGAAAAGGGATATGGATATGAGCGCAGCCGCACTGGTCGCCAATATTCAGGGCTACTCCATCCATGACGGGCCGGGCATCCGCACGGTGGTCTTCCTCAAGGGCTGCCCTCTGCGCTGCCGCTGGTGCGCGAACCCGGAAAACCTGGAGGACCGGGTGCGGGTGGGGTTCCTGGCCAATCTCTGCAAGCATTGCTCCCGCTGCGCAGGGGCCTGCCCCCGGGGGGCGATCCTCCCCGACCCGGAAAGGCGCATCGACCGCGCCCGGTGCGACGAATGCGGCGAATGTACGGAGGCCTGCTTCTACGGGGCCCTGGTGCGCTACGGGAAGCGGATGACCGCGGAGGAGACCTTTCGCAAGGTCCGGCGGGATAAGCTGTTCTACGATACCTCCGGCGGCGGGGTCACCGTCTCCGGCGGCGAGCCGCTGATCCACGGGGATTTTGTGGCGGAGCTCTTCGCCCTCTGCCGGGGAGAGGGGATCGGCACCTGCGCGGAGACCTGCGGCTGCGTTCCCCGCAGCGCCTTGGAAAAGGTGCTGCCTCTGACGGACCTCTTCTACTTTGATCTGAAGCTCATGGACAGCGAAAGGCACCGGGAATATACCGGCCGGGGGAACGAAGCCATCCTGGAAAACGCCCGGTTCCTGGCAGACAGCGGAGCGGCGATGCTTTTTCGTCAGCCCCTGATCCCTGGGGTGAACAGCCCGGAGGAGAACGTGCGGGCCACGGCGGACTTCATCCGCAGCCTGGGCCGGCCGGAGCTGCAGCTCCAGCTCATCCCCTATCACCGCATGGGCACCTCCAAATACGCCGCGCTGGATATCCCCTATACCCTGGAGGACATGAAGCCCATGACCGGTGAGGAGGCGGAGGCCGTCCGGGCCCTCTACGAATCCTGTGGCATCGCCTGCACCGTATCCAAATAACCGCGTCTCTCAGCGACGATCCGAAAGCCTTTCCCGGCTTTCGGATCGTTTTTTTCTGCCCGCGCCCAAATCATACTGTCGGTATAAAAACAATTATCCTATCAGTATTGCCAGTCTCTTCCCCTCCCCCAGCCCATCTGCTACAATAGTCCCGTCGATAAAGTGAAAAGGAGGTCCGGGCATGGAACTCAACCTTGGGAACAATATCCGCACCTTCCGGAAAGAGCGTCGGCTGACCCAGGAGCAGCTGGCGGAGGTGCTGGGAGTCACGACGGGAGCCGTGTACAAATGGGAATCCGGCATGAGCGTGCCGGAGCTGAACCTGATCGTGGAGCTGGCAGATTTCTTCGACACCTCCGTGGACGCCCTCCTGGGCTATCGGATGAAAGACAACCGCCCGGATGCTGTCACGGAGCGGCTGAACGCCTATTGCCGCAGCCTGGACCCGGCGGCCCTGCAGGAAGCGGAAAAGGCTCTGAAAAAGTATCCCCAGTCCTTCAAGATCGTCCTTTCCTGCGCCGGGGTGTACCTGATTTTCGCCGCTGGAGATCATGATCCGGCCAAGGCCCGCCGGGCTCTGGAGCTGCTGGAAAGAAGCCTGGTGCTTCTGCCCCAGAACGACGATCCCTCCATTGGGGAACACATCCTCTTCGGGAATATGGCCTACGCCTACGCGCTGCAGGGGGACTGGGAAACGGGGATCGAGCTGCTGAAGCGGCATAACGTGGGCGGCATCTTCAGCGACCAGATCGGGGTGAACCTGGCGCTCTACCTGAACCGCCCCGAGGAGGCGGCGCCCTATCTTTCCGAGGCGCTGCTCAACGCCGTTTTCTCCCTGGTGAATACGGTGACGGGGTACGTCTTCGTCTTCTCCGCCCGGGGGGACTATTCCTCCGCCCGGGATATCGTCCAATGGAGCCGGGATCTGCTTCTTGGCCTGAAAAAGGCGGATGACCCTGACTTTCTGGACAAGACCTTTGCGCTTTTCCGGGTCCTCATGGCCCACTCTCAGCTGAAATGCGGCGAGCCGGAGGAGGCCCGGCGGGAGCTTGAGGAGGCAGACCGGCTTGTCCGGCGCTTTGACGCAGCCCCGGACTACAGCGTGAGAAGCACCCGGTTCACCTCCGCGGAGGCGGGCGCCAACGCCCACGACTTACTAGGCGCCACGGCGCGGGAAAGCGTGGAAACGCTGATCCGGTATCTGAAAAACGAGGCGCTCGACGCCCTGTGGAAGGAGTGCAAACCGTATGCCTGAGGAAACCGCAAAGAGCGAAAACGTATTCCGCAGCCGCAATTTCCGGCTGGTGTTCCTGGGGGCCCTGGTCTCGGAGCTGGGGGCGCTGCTGTACAGCTTCGCCGTGAGCTTCTATATTCTGGAGATCAGCGGGAACAACGCCTTCCTCCAGGGCCTGTATCTTGCCCTGTGCGGCGGAGTCTGCCTGGTGCTCACCCCCCTGGGGGGCGTGCTGGGGGACCGGTGGAACAAGGCGAGGATCATGTTTGTCTGCGACTATCTGAAGGGCGGGGTCATTCTCCTGGCTACCGGGTTCATGGCCCTGTTCCGGGCGCCGGGCGTTCAGGTCATCATCCTCTTTATCACGGGGATCCTGGGAAGCGCCGTCAGCGGCATCTTCTCCCCCGCCTCCGCCGCCCTGCTTCCCCATATCGTGGAGGAGGACCGGCTGCAGCAGGCCAACTCCTATTTCACCGTGAAGAGCTCCCTCCAGGCCATCCTGGGCATCGTGCTGGCCGGCATCCTCTACGCGGCGGTATCCATCTACGTCCTCTTTGCCTTGGTTGGAGTATGCTACGTCCTCTCCGGCGTATCGGAAATGTTCATCCGCTATGCCCATGTGGTCCCGGAGGAGAAGCTCAGCCTTCGGCTGGTCCTGGGGGACATGGGGGATGGGTTTCGGTATCTCCGGACTCAGAAGGCCATTATGGCCCTGATGATCGCCATCCTGTTCATCAACTTTTTCTTTGAACCCATCTCCGGGAACTTCATCCCCTACTTCGTGAAGACGGATATCGCCGGAGCGCCGGCCTACCTCTTCTCCCGGCTGCTGACGCCGGAGCTCTGGTCCTCCGTGTTCAGCGTCCTTCTGGGCTTCAGCTCCCTGGCGGGAGCGGTCATCCTCAGCGCCAGGCAGCAGGCGGAAAAATGCGGCAGGACGACGGCGCTGCTCCTCTGCGCCATGGCGGCGACCATCATCTGCCTCACCCTGGGATACTGGCTGCTGGTGGCCCGGGGGATCTCCCTGAACGGCTTCCTGCTCCTGCTCTGCGCGGGCAGTCTCCTCACCGGCCTTCTCGTCACCAGCATCAATATCCCCGTGAGCACCGCCCTCATGCGGGTGGTGGACCGGGATAAGCTGAGCAAGGTCACCAGCATCGTCAGCGTTCTCTCCCAGGGGCTCACCCCCATCGCCGCCGTGCTGGCGGGCGTCGTCCTCCAGTGTTGGGGCAGCACCCTCCTTCTCCTCATCTGTGCTGCGGGCTTCACCGCCGCGGCTCTTTTCCTGCTCTTCAACCGGAGCGCTAAAGAGATCTGACTGCCCCTTGTCCCGACGCGTCTGCAGCCGGAACGGAAGAAAAACGATGGATACCCGGGAGCCAATCGAAGGGATCAAAGGGATGGAAATGGCAGCCAGGGTCCCCGAACGTGCATCTTGTGTCCGGTTTCCCTAACTGGTATAATTGGGAAGAACAAATGCAGAAGGAGCTGATCAGCATGGGCGTTCTTTCCAAGTATCACCGTTACCGTGAGGCGGGAGAGCAGGCCAACGTCAACAATGTGGAGCGGTTCGGGGAACCCGTCCGGTCCCTCTTCACCTCCTCCAAGGTCTTCACCCTGCATCATCGGATCGATATTACGGATGATCGGGAGCAGATCGTGTATCAATCCGCCTCGAAGTTTTTCTCCCTGCGGGATAAGACGGATATCATGGACGCCGCCGGGAATCCGGTGGCCCATATGGAGCGGAAGGTCTTCTCCATCCATCAGCGGCACTTCGTCACCATGGCGGACGGGCTGCAGTTCGAGCTTTCCACTGAACTCTTCCATCTGATCAAGGACATCACCAACATCGTCGGTCTGGGCTGGCAGCTGCAGGGAAACGTCCTGGGTATGAATTTTGAGCTGTATGACCGGGACGGGAGCATCATCGCGGTGATCGGCCAGAAGATGTTCTCCCTTCATGATAAATACTGCGTGGATATCTACAAACCGGAGCAGGAGGCCGTGGTGGTGGCGATTCTCGTTACCCTCCAGCACATGATCCGGGATCGGGAAGCAGCCTCTTCTTCCTCCTCTTCGTCCTCCTCCGGGAGCTGAGCGCGAAGCATGG
>JAFWOX010000098.1 GCA_017545325.1 Oscillospiraceae bacterium
CGGCGAAGGGGGAAATGCAGGCTCCGGTATCCCGCAGGAGGATGGCCCGGATATAGGTGACGAAGGCCGCCTTGCCCGCCGCGTCGGTGAACTTCACCCCGTGGTAGCTGGGATTGGGCTTGCTGATCCAGGGGTATCTCCCGCTCTTTGCCCAGTCGAAGCTGCCCCCGTCCACAATGACGCCGCCCAGGGTGGTGCCGTGACCGCCGATGAACTTGGTGGCGGAATGGACCACGATGTCCGCGCCGTGCTCGATGGGGCGGATGAGGTAGGGGGTGCCGAAGGTGTTGTCGATCACCAGGGGGAGGCCGTGGGCGTGGGCGATGGCTGCCAGAGCGTCGATGTCGGGGATGTCCGAGTTGGGATTGCCCAGGGTCTCGATGTAAATGGCCTTGGTATCGGGCCGGATGGCCGCCTCCACCTCCTGAAGGTCGTGGACGTTCACCAGGCTGCTTTCGATGCCGTAGAGGGGCAGGGTGTGGGCCAGGAGGTTGGAAGTGCCGCCGTAGATGGTCTTCTGGGCCACGATGTGCTCCCCCTTGGCGGCCAGGGCCTGGATGGTGTAGGTGATGGCCGCCGCGCCGGAGGCCACGGCCAGACCGGCGACGCCCCCCTCCAGAGCCGCGATGCGCTCCTCAAAAACGCCCTGGGTGGAGTTGGTGAGCCGCCCGTAGATATTGCCCGCGTCCGCCAGGCTGAAGCGGTCGGCGGCGTGCTGGGCATTGTGGAAAACGTAGCTTGTGGTGGCATAAATGGGCACCGCACGGGCGTCGGACGCGGGATCGGGCTGTTCCTGGCCTACGTGGAGCTGCAGGGTTTCAAATTTATAAGACATGATCGTTACCTCTTTCTTTTAAAATGTTTCAATATGATTTTTGAAGGACGGATCGGTGGGAAGATCATGTCCTGCGCATTCGTCCAAATCTGGAATTGGCACGAACCAGAGCCAGGATGGGGTCTGTCATCGTTCGCTACCTCCTTTTCGTTTCTGGCGACAGCATACACGAGGTTTCCCCCTTTGTCCAATATCCTATCCAAATGGTTGGTTATAGGCTCATCCTATAACCAGGCGCCCCGCCTCAAAAGAGACGGGGCGCCTTTCCATGGGCTGCCATTTAAAAATGCGTTTCCTGATATTGCTTCAGATAGCGTTCCAGCTCCTGCACGTACAGACGGGCCATGCTGCTGAGGATCATGTTCTGGCGGGTGATATACCCGATCTCCATGCGCTTGCCCACGGCGTCCGCCTCCGCCTCGAAGGGCACGGCGAGGTAGTCCGCGCCGTTGAGTTCCTCGCAGATGACCCCGGAACAGAGGGTGTAGCCGTTCAGCCCCACCATCAGGTTCAGCATGGTGGCCCGGTCCGTGGCCTTGATGGTCCGGGGGTACTCGGCAGTGCTGAGGATCTCCTCCGCGTAATAGAAGGAGCCCCCGGCCCCCTGCTCAAAGGAGAGGCAGGGATAGTCCGCCAGGTCGGCAATGCGGATCACCGGCTTCCCGGCCAGGGGTGTCCCTTCCATAAATACACGTAGGCCTCGCACTCCGTCAGGGGGTGGAATTCCAGCTGGTTGGCCCGCAGGAGCTTTTCCAGGGGCTTTCGGTTGAAATCGCTGAGATAGAGGATGCCCAGCTCGCTCTTTCCGGAAAACACGTCGTCGATCACGTCCCTGGTCCGGGTCTCCCGGATGGCGAATTCGTACTCCTCCATGCCGAACTGCCGCACCAGCTCCACAAAGCTTTTCACCGCGAAGGAATAATGCTGGGTGGAGATGCCGAATTTCTTTTTCCGAAGGCCGTCCTTCCCGAACCGCTCCAGCAGCACGTCATATTGCTGGAGGACCTGGCGGGCATAGTGGATGAATTCGATGCCGTCCCCGGTCAGGGTGACGCCTCTGCCGCTGCGGGAAAACAGGGTCACCCCCAGTTCCTTTTCCAGCTCCTGCACGGCGCTGGTCAGGGAGGGCTGGGCCACATATAATGTCTCCGACGCCTTGTTGAGGGAGCCCGCCTCGGAGATGGCGACGGCATAGCGCAATTGCTGAATGGTCATGCTCTCACCTTATATTCTCCTTATATGATATAGTCGTCCCCGTCCTGCCCGGTGCGCATCATATCCGCGATGGTGTAGCCCGCGGTATAGCGGTCGATCACCTCGTTGAGGCCCCGCCAGAACTCCAGGGTCCGGCAGGCGGCGGCCCGTCGGCAGGGCAGAGCCCCCTCCGTTAGGCAGGCCACCGGGGCCAGGCTCCCCTCCATACAGCGCAGTACGTCGCCCACGTTGATCTCCTCCGGCCTGGCGCAGAGGCGGTAGCCGCCGCCCTTGCCCCGCTGACCGGCGACGATGCCCTTCTTCACCAGCTCCCGGACGATGCTCTCCAGATACTTTTCGGAGATGTCCTGACGCTGGGCGACCTCCTGCAGCGTGATATAATTCTCCGTCTGATGCTCCGCCATGTCCACCAGAATGCGCAGGGCATAGCGGCCTTTTGTGGAAATCAGCATATGTTTCACCTCTTAAACCTACTATACTACCAGAAAAATATGTTTTCAACCGAAATTTCTCTTGACAAAGGAGTTTTCCCGGTGTATCATGAGCCCAATTTCAGAAACCCATCTCCCTGGTATGTTTATATGATTAAAATGGAGGACGATAACATGAGCAAAATCTATACTTCTGCGGATCAACTGATCGGGGGCACTCCCCTTCTGGAGCTGACACATCTGGAAAAGGCCCTGGGCCTGGAAGCGAAGCTGCTGGCGAAGCTGGAATACTTCAACCCCGCCGGGAGCGTGAAGGACCGCATCGCCAAGGCGATGATCGAGGACGCGGAGGCCCGCGGCGTGCTGAAGCCCGGCGCCACCCTCATCGAGCCCACCTCCGGCAACACCGGCATCGGCCTGGCCTCCGTAGCCGCCGCCAAGGGCTACAAGATCATCATCACCATGCCGGAGACCATGAGCGTGGAGCGCAGGCAGCTGATGAAGGCCTATGGGGCGGAGCTGGTGCTCACCGAAGGCTCCAAGGGCATGAAGGGCGCCATCGCCAAGGCGGAGGAGCTGGCCAGGGAAATACCGGGCAGCTTCCTTCCCGGCCAGTTCGTGAACCCGGCCAACCCCGCCGTGCACAAGGCCACCACCGGCCCGGAGATCTGGGCGGACACCGACGGCAAGGTAGACTTTTTCGTGGCCGGCGTGGGCACCGGCGGCACCATCACCGGCGTGGGGGAATACCTGAAGGAGCGCAACCCCGATGTGAAGGTGGTGGCGGTGGAGCCCGCGGATTCCCCCGTACTCAGCGAGGGCAGGTCCGGCAGCCACAAGATCCAGGGCATCGGCGCGGGCTTCGTGCCGGACGTGCTGAACACCGGAGTCTATGACGAGATCATCCCCGTGGCCAACGAAGACGCCTTCGCCACCGGCAGGCAGATCGGCCGGACCGAGGGCGTGCTGGTGGGCATTTCCTCCGGCGCGGCCGCCTTCGCGGCCATCCTGCTGGCGAAAAGGCCGGAGAACAAGGGCAAGACCATCGTGGTGCTGCTGCCCGACACCGGCGACCGCTACCTCTCCACCCCCCTGTTCGCGGAATAAAGGGCATCGAAAAGGAAGAACACGGCGATTCTGCCGTGTTCTTCCTTTTTTCGTCTATTATGCAAGCCCCTTTTCGCAGGGGCGGCCGATGGCCCGGCGGTGGGCGAAATAGAGCTCCTCCGTGGCCAGGGCCATTTTCGTCACGGAGAATTCGCAGTCGTGGGGGTAGATATACCAGGTGTCCTCCAGGGTATTCAGATCCACGCAGTCCCCGTACTTCCCCAGGTATTCATATTCGATATGGCAGGAATAGAGGCTGGGCACCGGCTTCACCATCTCGAAGGGATCCCCGTCGGCGTCCGTGCCCCGGACGGCAAAACCATTCATGTCGTGAACCAGGGTCCCCTCCCCCAGGGGAAGGAAGCGTTTGGCATTGGGGAGGGAATCCACGCGCACGGGCAGCACGCCGGAGGAATAGGTCCCGGCTTCCACCTCCCGCCGCACATTGGCCCGCTCCCACTCGTACCAGTCCGGGATGTGGGAAAACTCCGTCTCTCCCGAATCCGCGGAGAGCTCCCCCAGCTCGGACATGGTCCAGCTTTTCCCGCAGCTTTCGCAGCGGAGCGCGGTGCCGGAGGAGGTCATATGGAATTCCCTGCCGCAGGCGGGGCACTGATACAGCACCTTGTGGAGGCCCTCCGCCCGCCCGGCATACTTCGTCCGGATGCCCCTTGCCTTCTGCCAGGCAAAATCGTCGTACTGAAAGGCCCCCACGATCTTCTCATTGACCTCCTCGGCGGAGGCCGCGGCCAGCTCTTCCTTCGTCAGCAGGAGGCGAAGCTCTGCCTCCGTGGGCTTCACGCCCCGCTCATGGAGGTTCCAGAAGGGGGAATTGACGTGATGCCCGCGGCAGATCAGGGTGACCACCGGCACCCCCAGCAGCTTGCAGAGCTTGCCCAGGGAGGCGGGCAGCACCGCCGTGGTGCCGCAGAGGGAATAGCGGGCCTCCGGATAGATGACGGCGATGTTCCCATTCGCGATCACCTGCTTCAGCTGCCGGATCAGGGTGACGTCGCTGGTGAATTTCCGTTTGCATATGCAGCCGATGCTGCGCAGCAGCCCTTCCCGCCCGATGAAGCCGTCGATGGCCACCACATAGTTGGCCCGGTGGGGGAAGATCGCCCTGGTGGCGACCTTGAAATCCAGGAAGGCATTGTGGTTGCACAGCAGGAGATAGGGCGGCTTCAGCCCCTCCGTGCCCACCTTCGTGATGACGGTGCGGTGCCGGATGGTGGCGGGTATGCTCAGGAGCCATTCCAGGGGCATCAGGTACCATTTCGCGGGGATAGGGGGGCGTTTCATATCGAAGCGTTCAGGTTCGATTTTCATGACGTCCGGCTTGTCCCTTCCAATAAATATTTGCGCGGATTTAAGGTAAGGGCTGCGGCCCGTTTATCTCCACTTGTCGATGGAGGTGCTGTGGGGGCTGTACTGGCTCCAGCCCTGGACCACGTTGGAGCCCTGGGGGTCCCCCACTACGATGACGTTGATCTGCCCCTTGGCGAACAGGGGCACCACGCTGTCGTCCGTGACGGGCTTTCCGGTCAGGGGGACCTCCGTGAAGCGGGGGGCCCAGCGTTTATGCTTCAGATCCCCCACGCGGACGGTGATCTTCCGCCGGAAATAGTCCTCGATCTCCTGCCTCGTCCGGCAGCCTTCCCCCTCCTCCAGCTCTTTGGCCCGCAGGGGGGAAACCAGGATCGTGACGCCGTGGAGCATTTCGAAGGCTTTGATCTCCTCGTAAAAATCGTCCAGGCTGGGGTTGAGCATATAGTTGCCCACGTGGCTCCAGCCGCCGGTGAGGATAGAGAGGACACTCTCCCCCTCCTTGAAGCCCAGGGAGGTGGAATAGGGCGCCCAGGGGCTGGCCTCCTCGTTCTCCGCAAAAGCGAAGGTATAGCAGCTGTTGTTGCCCATGACCCCCATGAGGTTCACCCCCACCTCGCTGCCTCCCAGGTTGATGAGGGCCAGGCGGTGGGCGCGGCCGATGACGGCGTTGGCCCGGCCGCCGGGACCCAGGGCGCAGACGGAATCGTTCATGCCGATCTCCTTGCGGATGGGGCCGTTTACCACCTGCATGAAGCTGAAGGCGTTGGTGGATTTCGCCGTCTGATGGTGGCGCTGATCCATGCCCATGAGCTCGATCATCGCCAGAATGACGGGCATGTATTCCGGCTTCGCCCCGGCCATAACGGCGGTGATGGCCGCCTGCTCCACGGTGACGATCCTGCCCTCCGGGGCCATCTGCGTCACCACCACCTCGTCGGGAGCATGGGAGGTACCCTTCAGCATGGCCTTCACGCGCTCCTCCGTGGGGATGATCACCGGCAGGCCGTCGGTGAGGCCGTTATTCTGGAAGTATTCCTGCAGCTCGTCCTCCGTCCCCTCGGCGCAGTAACGCCCCGGTTGGGCGGGGGTATAGGGTCCGCTCTCCAGCTCCTCCGGGGTGAGGGGGCGGAAGAGGGCATCCTCGATCTCCCCCAGCAGGGCCTCCAGGTCCCCTTCGGAGATGTCCGTGCAGGGGAATTCCGTCTCCGCCAGGCGGATGCACATGCCCTCCCGCTCCCTGGAAAGAAGCGCGTCCTTTTCCAGATAGCGGTAAAGGACCACCACGCCGGGGATGCCCGCCCGCTCGATGCTCCTGGCGGGCCAGGTGACGGCGCAGGCGGTGGTGGAGCAGGAGGGGGCGGCGAAGTAAACGAAGGCGTCCGCCTTTTCCTTCATCTCCGCCCACAGCCGGGGATCGTCGGAGGAATAACTCATCCGGGTACGGTATTCCAGCCTGATCCCGGCGTATTTGTCCCGCAGATAAGCGTCCAGGGCCTTTTCCACATTCCCGAAGCCGTGGGTGTCCCCCGGCCAGGAGTTGATGATATAGACCGTCTTCCCCGCCAGGGTGTCGGGGCGCGGGGACAGGGCCGCCCGCTGCACGACGTTGAAATGGCCCCTGGGGTCCAGGGCTTTCCGCTTGGTTTCCATGGCGATACTCCCTTTCCAATTTGTTTTTTCTTATTATACCTTATGGAAAGGCCGGGGTCAACGAAGGAAGCGCCCGGTTGACAGGGGGCGGGAACACCCGTAAAATATGCTCGAATGCAAAGACCGAATGAAGAAGCGGCGAAAGGGGGAAACGGCGGCATGACCTTACAGATCAAGCGTTTCGGCGAACTGACCGCGGCGGAGCTTTACCGCATCCTGAAGCTGCGGGTGGACGTGTTCGTTGTAGAGCAGGCCTGCCCCTACCCGGAGCTGGACGGCCTGGACCAGGGAGCCCTCCACCTCTGGCTGGAGGACGAAGAGGGCATCCACGCCTATCTCCGGGTCATGGACCGGGGCGCGGAGAGCGAGTACGTTTCCATCGGCCGGGTCGTGGTCAGGGAGCGGCGCCGGGGCCTGGGCACCCGAATCCTGAAAGAGGGCATCCGGGCGGCGAGAGAGTACCTGGGGGCGGAGGCCATCTACCTGGAGGCCCAGACCTACGCCGCCGGGCTCTACGAAAAGCAGGGCTTCCGCCCCATTTCGGAAGAATTCCTCCTGGACGGCATCCCCCACGTGAAGATGCTGCTGGAGCTCGATCCGGCATGACACAGACCGGCGCGGGCAAGTCTCAAAGGACTGCCCGCGCCTTTACGTTCAGTATTCCGTTTTCACCGCTTCCAGGCCGTAGAGCGCCTTGAACTGCGCCTCGTCCTGCTTCGAGCGGATCAGCATGACCTCGGTGAAATGTCCGCCCTCCCGGTCCCTGAACCCGGCCACCTTCTCCCCGGTGCAGACGGAGGAGCGGATCACGGCGACCTGTTTTTCCGGGTCGAAGGGGAATTCCTCCTTCAGCCGCCGCGCTGCCCCGGCAGCCCCGCCCTTCCCCAGGCCGAGGAAAGCAAGGATGCCCTTTTGCTCCCGCCCCTTCATGTGCCGCACCCCCCTGTCTTTTTTTCTGATTCTATACCCCGGCGGGCCAAAACACAAGGCCCGCCGGGGGTCGCTTTTTCTCCTCCGCCGTGGTAGAATAGTCCCAAAAAAGGAAACGGAGGCGGAGGCATATGCTTCAGATCGGGACCAGAGGCAGCGGCGAAACCGTGGTGACGGAGGCGCTCACCGCGAAATCCATGGGGAGCGGGGAGCTGCCCGTCTACGCCACGCCGGCGATGCTCCTGTTGGTGGAGGAGACCGCCTGGAAGAGCGTGGCCCCGGCCCTGGAGCCGGGACAGGGCACCGTGGGGACGAAGCTGGACTTTGCCCACCTGGCGGCGACGCCCCTGGGACGGAAGGTGCGCTGCGAGACGGAGCTGATCGGGATCGACCGGCGAAGGCTCACCTTTTCCGCCGCGGTCTACGACGAGGCCGGAAAGATCGGCGAGGGCACCCACGAGCGGTTCATCGTGGACAACGAGCGGTTTCTGGCGAAGGCCGATGGCAGATGAGTGGGCACGCTCCAGGGACGCCCTGGTGAACACCATCGTCGCCCTGGGCTTCCCGGCAGAGCTGGGAGAGGCGGCCGCCCGGCACCTGGGCAATCCCAAGGCCATGGACCGCATGACCAAATACCTGCTCTATGTCCAGCCGGAAAAGGTGGAGCTGGTGGTGGACGAGATGCTCTCCATCCGGGAGGAGATCGACGCCTGGAAGCGGAAGAAGCAAAGCCGCATGTAGGAGGACGCATGTATTTCCCCGACGTATACTTCATCACCGGCAGCGCCTATGCCGGGAAATCCACCATAATCTCCCTGCTGGCGGAAAAGCACGGCGGCGTCGCTTGCGAAGAAAACTACCATGACCGGCTGCTGCCGGAGCTGGATAAAAGGGAATTCCCCGCCCTCTGCTATACCCGGGACCTGGAAGACTGGCACGACTTCATCCGCCGCAGCCCGGAAGAGTACGAGGCCTGGTTCGACGCGGTGAGCAGGGAATGTGAGATATTGGAAAAGCGCATCCTGTCCGGCTTGACCGGGCAGGGAAAACCCGTCTTCGCGGACACCAATATCTCTTTGGAAACCCTGAAAGCCGTCGCCGCGCCAAAGCATGTGCTCATCATGCTGGCGGACCCGGAAATCTCCGTGGGTCGCTTTTTCGACCGGCCGGACCGGGAAAAGCAGTTCCTCTACCGCCTCATCCTGGAGGAGCCGGATCCGGCGGCGGCCATGGCCAACTACCGCCGGGGGCTCATGCGCATCAACTCCCGGGAGAGGTACGACCGCTTCCTCCATTCCGGCTTCCCCGTGATCCTCCGGGACGAAAACAGGAGCGTCGAGGAGACCCTGGCGCTGGCGGAACGGAGCTTCGGTCTGGCTTGACTTGAAGCGGAAAACAAACTATGTTTGACGTAGGAAAATAACGCGGGCCGCGTCCGGAGACGGGCTCCGCATAAGGAGGAAAACAGCATGTATCAAAATGCGCCCATTTCTGAGCGGGTGCAGCGCATCCGCGCTCTTTACCGGGGCAAAAAGCCCAGGATCGACATCTCCCGTTACCGCCTGGTGACGGAGTATTACATGGCAAATCCCCAGCTGCCCGGTATCCTCAAGCGGGCGGGCTGCCTGCGCAATCTCTTTGAAAACATGCCCACCCCCGTGCGGGACCACGAGCTGATCGTGGGCCATCCTGGCGAGGAGTTCCGCTGCTGCGCCCTATACCCGGAATATTCCTTCTCCTGGTTCCTGGACGAGATCGACACCTTCCCCGGCCGCAGCACCGACCCCTACGACCTGGCCCCGGAGGATAAGGAATACATCCTGAAGACCGGCGATTTCTGGCGGAAAAACTGTATGAGCGCCGCCATCGACGACATTTATCCGGAGGAATACAATGCCCACGTCCTGGGCAACGGCGTCCTGAATTTCCGCGCCAGCGGCAACTGCCAGCACCCCATCGGCCACTTCGTGGGCAATTTCTGGACGGTGCTGGACAAGGGCCTGGGGGCCGTGGCCCGGGAGGCCGCGGAGAAGAAGCGGGCCATGCTGCTTAAGGGCATCCAGGGGAACGAAGCCCGGCAGTTCGAATTTTACCGGGCCGTGCAGCTGGTCACCGAGGGCATCATCCTCTACACCAAGCGTTATGCCAAAGAATGCCTGCGCCAGGCGGAGACCTGCGCCGACGCGCAGCGGAAAGCGGAGCTGCTGGACATGGCCGACCGGCTGGACCGGGTCATCGACAAGCCCTGCGAGAGCTACCACGACGCCCTGCAGGCCTGCTTCCTCTATCAGCTGGGCATCCTGCTGGATTCTCAGCCCCACGGCATCAGCTACGGCCGCCTGGACCAGTACTGCGGCAAGTACCTGGAAAAGGACCTGGCGGAGGGGAAGCTGACTCGCGCCCAGGCCCAGGAGCTGACGGACATGTTCATCCTCAAGGTGGCGGAGATCAACAAGGCCTGGAGCGAGCGGGCCACCCGCTCAAGCCCCGGCTACACCTCCGGCCAGCTCATCACTCTGGGGGGCACGGACAAGGCGGGCAATGACGTCACCAACGACGTGACCTACATGGTCATGCAATCCTCCGCCCGGCTGAAGATCCACAACCCGCCCCTGGCCCTGCGCCTCCATGAGGGCACTCCCGACGAGCTGTGGGAGGCGGGCATCGAGACCACCAAGCAGGTGGGCGGCGTGCCCTGCTTTGAATGGGACGCGGTGGCGGAAAAGGGGCTCCTGCGCCGGGGCATCCCCCTGGAGGACGCCCGCAATTACTGTCTCATCGGCTGCGTGGAACCCTGCGTATGCGGCAGCGACTTCGCCAACTCCGGCGGCGACGGGGCCAACTCCTATACCATCCTGCCCGCGGCGCTGTGGTGCGCCATCAACAACGGAACAAATCCCTGGCACGCCAAGGGGACCCCGGAAAGCAAGCGCACCGGCCCCGCAACGGGCTACCTCTACGACATGAAGAGCATGGATGAGGTGCTGGAGGCCTATCGCCAGCAGATCGAATACTTCGCCAAATGGCAGGTCACCATGGTCAACTGCTATGAATACATCTATGCCGAGCGGATGCCCATGCCCCTCCTCTCCGCCACGGTGGAGGGCTGCATGGAAAGCGGCCTGGACGTGATGTGGGGCGGCTCCAAATACACCAATACCGGCAACTCCAGCATCGGCCACGGCAACGTCGCCGACAGCCTGAACATCATCGACCAGGTCTGCTTCCGGGACAGGATCGCCACCACGCGCCAGCTCTACGACGCCCTGATGGCGAACTGGGAGGGCTATGAGGACCTGCACCAGTACATCCTGGGCCGATGCACCCACTTCGGCAACAACGACCCCCAGGCGGACCAGTACCTGAAATTCACCGCGGACACCTACGCC
>JAFWOX010000099.1 GCA_017545325.1 Oscillospiraceae bacterium
ATCTGCATGAATATCCAGAGCATGTCCTTCATGATCGGCCAGGGCTTCGCCGTTTCCTCCACCGCCCTGGTGGGCCAGAGCCTGGGCAAAAAGCGGCCGGATATGGCGGAGCACTACAGCCGGCGCTGCCGGAATATGGGCCTGGTGGCTTCCCTGTTCATCGCCCTGCTCTTTGTGGTCTTCCGCCGGTTCCTGGTGGGTCTGTACAACAAGGATGCGGAGATCCTCCGCATGGGCGCTTACGTGATGCTGATGGTAGCCCTTCTCCAGCCCTTCCAGGCCAACCAGTTCATCCTGGGCGGCTCCCTCCGGGGCGCGGGCGACACCCGCTTCACCGCCATGGTCATGCTCATCACCATCGTCGGCATCCGGACCACCGTAGCCTGGCTCATGGTGGACACCCTGCATCTGGGTCTCACCGGCGCCTGGATCGCCGTCTGCGCGGACCAGATCTGCCGCAGCTTCATCATCATGGGCCGGTACAACCAGGGCAAATGGAAGAAGATCAAGCTTTGATCCTATCCGCAAAACGAAGTGGGCAGGCCGCTCGGCCTGCCCACTCGGTTTCTTATCCGCTTATCTGCCGTAAAACTCCGCATAAATGCCGCGGATGGCGGTCTCATAGTCCGCCGCGTCGATGCCCAGGATGATATTCAGCTCGCTGGAGCCCTGGTCGATCATCCGGATATTGACTCCGGCAGCGGTGACGGCCCCCAGGATACGGGCGGCGATACCCTTGTTCGCCACCATGCCGCAGCCCACCACGGCGATGAGGGCCAGATCCTCCTCCAGCTTCGCGGCGTCCGGCTTCAGCCGGGCCTCCACCTCCCGCAGAATGGCCTCCCGATGGGGGGCAAAGAGGCTGTCGGAGACCACCACGGACAGCGTATCGATCCCGGTGGGACAATGCTCGAAGGGCACGCCCAGCTCGGCAAAGATATCCAGCAGCCTGGCCCCGAAGCCCACCTCCGAATTCATCATGCTCTTCTCCACCTGGATGGCGTCGAAGCCCTTCCGTCCCGCCACGCCGGTGACCGGCGCGGGCGTGACCCCTGCCGGCAGGGCCGGCACGATCAGGGTGCCCGGATCTTCGGGCCGGTTGGTATTGCGGATATTGATGGGGATATTCGCCTTCCGCACCGGAAACACCGCATCCTCATGCAGGACGGAAGCGCCCATGTAGCTCAGCTCCCGCAGCTCCCGATAGGTGATATAGGCGATGGGCCGGGGATCCTTGACGATCCGGGGATCTGTAAACAGAACGCCGGAGACATCCGTCCAATTCTCATAGAGGTCTGCTGCGGCCGCACGGGCTGCCAGGGACCCGCTCACATCGGATCCGCCCCGGGAGAAGGTGATCACCCGCCCGGTTTCATCTGCCCCGTAAAAGCCGGGGATCACAGCCCGATCCAGCCTGGACAGGGCTGCGGACAACAGCTCCTGGGTGGTTTCGCTGTCAAAGCTGCCGTCCCGATGGAATCGGACACAGGAGGCGGCGTCCACGAAGGGCCAGCCCAGCCAGGCTGCCAGGAGGCGGGAGTTCAGATATTCTCCCCGGCTGGCCATATAGTCCCGCTGAGGCGCGGTCCGCAGATGCTCCCGGATGGGGGCCAGCTCGGCATCCACATCGAAATCGACGCTCAGCTCCCGGGCGATGGCGGCAAAACGCTCCCGGATCTGCTCCAGAACCGGGCTGAAATCTTCCCCCGCGGCGGCCAGATCATAACAGCGGTAGAGCAGGTCGGTCACCTTGGTATCCCCGCTGTCCCGCTTGCCGGGCGCGGAGGCCACCACAAAGCGTCGGGCTGGATCGGCGGCCAGGATCGCGCCGACCTTGCGGAACTGGGCGGCGCTGGCCAGACTGCTGCCGCCGAACTTGGCTGTGATCGTTTTCATTTTCTCTTTCCCCTTCGTTTTCCGATAGGCAAACAAGCCTGCATAAGTATCCAATAATTTGGGAATATACCATGTCCCCGCCGGATTGTCAATGCTCCCGGGGGTGTCTTCCTCCGTTGCTTTCCGGGATTAATTCAACCTGCGGTAGATTTTATTCTCTATTCCCGTTATTTACGAATCCGCGTCTCTGCCGTATGATGATCCTGCGGACCGCAAATACCCGAAGACAAGGAGAAAAGAATGGATGCTTTGAAGATCGGGCGGTACATCCAGCATCTGCGGAAGGCCGCCGGAATGACCCAGAAGGAGCTGGCCGAAAAACTGAGTATTTCCTTCCAGGCCGTTTCCAAATGGGAGAACGGCGACGCGCTGCCGGATACGGCGATCCTGACGGCGCTTTGTGACGCCCTGGACACCACCGCCGACCAGCTGCTGCGGGGCGGCGCTCTTGCGGCGGGGGAACGAAGACCCATGCGGGCGGAGGACGTGGTGAAGGGCTTTCGGTGCATGGAGGAGATCGGAAAGCTCTTCGGCGAGGACAGCACCTTCTTCACCGGGATGGTGGAGGGGATCAACGCCAGGATGAATATCGACCTGCTGGCTTATCTGAAGGACCCCGTAGCCCGGGAGGTCATGTATGCGGAGGCGCTTATCCAGGGGATCCTCTCCGGCCGCACCGTGGACATGGAGGAGGTCGAACGGGTGATCCACCGGGAAAAGATGCGGGAGACGATCCGGCGCTATCTCAGCAAAGCCGGGGAAAGGCCCTGATTCCGGCCCGGTACCCCGGGAAAACGAAGGGCTGACGCCGATCCTCGGTCATGAGGCGCGTCAGCCCTTTCGCCTTATTGGGTCCCCAGAGCCGCCGCCTCCCGGTAGCTCTCGCAGCTCTCCACCGTATCCGGCGGGAAAAACTCATCCACCGGAAAACTGATCCGCCGGAACAGGGCGCAGGGATCGTCGTCCGTCCCGGCTGTGCATTCCTTCTCCGGCATGCAGTAATCGTATGCGGGCATCAGGAGCTGGGTATCCCGCTCCAGCCGGATGATGCTGAACTGCCCCAGGGTGACATAGACCCGCCTGGGAGAGCGGTTCAGGGCGATGCCCTCCGGGAAGGCCGCAGAAATAAAGGCGGGAATCTCCCCCAGCTCCTGCTCTCCGGGACTCAGGTCCTCCGCCAGATCCACAGCGCGGATGTTCAGCACGATGGGGTCCACCGCCTCCACCACCGCCGTGGGGAGGTCCGTCCGCTCCAGGGCCGGGGCAGCCCGGGAGGTAAAGACCTTCGCGCTCCCTTCGCTGCCGAAGAGCAGCACCCGCTTGTCGAATACGCAAAGGCCGCTGATGCTTTCCGTTCCGCTGCCCAGGGTGTAGGCCTCCCCCTTGATCCGGTAGAAGAAGCGCACATCCACCGTGTAGTATCCGCGGTTGAAGGCCACCTCCTCCACGTTCACCCCCGCATACAGCAGTTCGGCAGACCTGGCCCGCACGCCGATGGCGTTGGCGATGGCCGCCTGGGAGGCTGATTCGGGGTAAAGACGCAGATCCTCCATGCAGTCCTTATCCCGGCAGGAATCGAAAATCTTCCGTGTATGCACACATACGGCTTCACGCACGCTTTCGGAGCCGTCCAGGGGCCCCGGCGTCACTCTATCCGCCATGAAACTACCTCCTGATCCTGGTTGGTTTCAGTACAATCTATGATTGCCGTGTATTTTTGTGCACCGGATTCTTTTCATGGCGGCAATTCTATGCTATAATGAGCGGTAAAGGAAAAGAGGATCAACGGCCCTGCCGCTGCGAGGTGTATTCATGGATAACGTAGGCTTCATTCGGGAAAAGCTGGATATCAAGCTGCTGGTCCTGTTCGTGCTGAGCCGGCTTACCCGTCCCGTAACCATTCTGGCGCTGTCGGACCTGGTCCTGACGGAGAGCTCCGTCAACTATTTTGATTTTATCGATGCTCTGTCCTCCCTGGTAAAAACCGAGCATGTGATGGAGCTGGACGAGGACCGGTACATCATCACCAGCAAGGGCATCCGCAACCTGGCGGAGTTTGAGACCCGTATTCCCTATACCGTCCGCCTCAGGGCCGGGAGCGCAGCGGAACGTATGGCCAGGGTGCTGCAGCGCAACGCCATGGTGCAGGTCAGCCATGAGATGCGCTCCGATGGGAGCGCCGCCGTACATCTCGCCCTGTCGGACGGGCTGGGCCCGATCCTGAACATCGACCTCCTGGCCGGAAGCGAGCAGCAGGCCGAGACCATGAAGAAGAATTTCCATAAGAACGCCGAGGAGTACTACGGCCGCATCGCCAATATGCTGCTGGATTGATTCCCCCCTTCGCCCGTGCCGCCTTCCCGGTACGGGCGTTTTTTCCTGTCTGATCAATAATATTAAAAATCAGATGCCTCCCGGAGAAGTCCCGGAGGCAGGAAAGGAGAACCGCGCATGAGCAAATTCAGGCTGAATCCCGGCACGCCCTTCAAGGGAGACATGTTCGGCGAAAACGCCCCTGCCGGAAGCATCCGCAACAACACGAACTCCAACACCCATAATCCTCCCCATCCCCCGGTACTGTGTTCCAAGGTCCTGGCGGACGGCAGGGAGGACAGCTGGCTGGAGTATGTTCCCGCGGACCTGGATCCGGAAAGCAGACCGCCCCTCATCATCTCCTGCCATGGCGGCGGCGCTCAGGCCCAGATGCAGTTTGACGAAACCTCCTGGTGCTATATTGCGGAGCAGGAAGGGGCCGTGGCTGTATTCCCCAATGCGGGGGGCACCCGCCGGAGCTGGCTCACGGAGGAGGACGCAGTGCAGAAGCCGGGCGAGCGCCCCAGCATGCTGGACGTGTTTTCTGAGAATCCGGATGGCCGGGCGGCAGAGAGCGCCCATCATATCCAGTTCCTCAAAGCTTTGATCCAGGAGATGAAGGCGAAATACAATATTGACGAGGGCCGGGTATACCTTCAGGGCATGTCCATGGGGGACATTATGACCATGATGTTCGCCCGGGTCTGCGGCAACCTGCTGGCCGGCATCGACAGCACCGCCGGTCCCTCTCCCCAGGTGGCGCTCTTCGACCGGGATGGACAGGTAAAGGGGTACAAGTGCCCCGTTCCGGTATACCAGTCCCGGGGCGAGCTGGATGAGATCGTCGTCTCCCCCATGGAAGGCAAGGAGAAAACCACCCGGCAGGATATCAACGCCATGAATCGGGCCTTTTGGCTGAAGGTGAACGAGTGCGACGCCCTTCCCCGGCTCTCCATCCTGGATGTGAACAACTTTGCCTTCTATACCGGCAGGAAGGCCAATCTGGTTTACCGGGACGTGAAGCACAGGGCGCATGGGCAGACGCTGGACGACGCCTACTGGGCTTGGCATACCCTGTTCAAGGGCACCCGCCGGAATCCGGACGGCAGCATCACCTGCGTGGATACGGACTATTCCGCCCGGGGAGATGTGGACGCCGCCGCTCTCTGCGCCGGCTGCGGATACGCCTATATCAACAACAGCCGGGTCAGGCTGGAGGCCCCTGCCTTTGTCGAGCCCCTGTCCAACTTCGACTTTGCCACCCGAAGCCTGCAGGAGTATAAGCGGGAGCTTTATGTCCCCGTGAGCTTCCTGACCCAGTATTTCGATATCCCCGTGGATTACGCGCCCGATCGGCGCAGCGCCGTGCTCCACTGTCCCGAGGGGGACTGCGAGATCGCGGAAGCCAGCATCGCCGCCCTGTGGGACGGCTTCCTGCGCTCCATGTTCGTTCCCGCCATTCTGAAGGATGGGGTCCTGTTCGTGGCGGTGCGCTGGTTTGCGGAGGTCATTTTCGGCATGCACGTGACCCAATGCGACGACGCCCTGTATATCTCCGATCACCACGGGGAGATGAGCAAGGACATGGCCTACCTCATCCGGGAAATCCTTTCCTGACCCGGAGAGCGGAAATCGCCCCGAAGGCCGACGCCTTCGGGGCGATTTGTATAAAGGCTTCTTATTTCTCCACGATCTCCAGCACGTCCATGGGGCAGGCCTTGACGCAGATGCCGCAGGCGATGCATTTGGAGGAGGTCTCCGCCTCCGGGACCTTCACCAGCACGCCGAAGGGGCAGACCTCTTTGCACTTGCCGCAGCCGGTGCAGAGCTTCTTGTTGATCATGTAAACGCCCTTGGGGTTCTGAGTGATGGCGTTGAACTCGCATACCTTGGCACATTTGCCGCACTGTACGCAGGTCACGGGCTTCGCCGCGCCGTTTTTCTCCACGATGCGGATGCAGGCCTTATCCTGATGGAATTCCTTATAAAATGCTTCAGAACAGGCCCGGACGCATTGGAGACAAGCCATGCATTCCACATCTTTTTTCACTGCCAGTCTTTTCATACGCTGCTCCTTTATGTGCTGAACTGTATTCCCTCGGCAGAATGGCCTCGGAATCGCCTGTATTATACCGGGCTTTTCCGACAATATCAAGCCCCGGACCTTCTCTTTTGATCATACGGGCTTTACTGCGGGAGGAATTTGGTGTATCCTTGAGCTGTACCCTTCGGTATAATCCGTACACAAGGTCAAGGAGGACGCTCCGTTGAAACGCCTGATCCCCTTTTTCCTCATCGCCGCCCTGTTCGTGGGCCTGCTGGGCGGCTGCGGCGTTGTGGACTCGCAGGATGTGCTGAACCTGGCGGGAGACATGCTGGAGGAGGCGCTGGCCCAGACTGCCGAACCGGAAGGCCTGATCCTGGAAACGCCTTCTCCGACCCGGAAACCCGCGGCGACGCCTGCCCCCGAGCAGACGCCTGAGCCCACCGCGGAAGCGGCGCCGGAACCTGCCCCTGAACCCACCCCGGCGCCAACGCCGGAACCCACTCCCCAGCCGACGCCGGAACCCACTCCCCTCCTGGCGGAGGACGGCAGCTACACCTCCAAGGAGGACGTGGCCCTGTATATCCACCTCTACGGGCGCCTGCCGGAGAACTTCATCACCAAGAAGGAAGCCCGGAATCTGGGCTGGGAGGGCGGCTCCCTGGAGCCGTACGCCCCGGGCAAATGCATCGGCGGGGATTATTTCGGCAATTATGAAGGTCTGCTGCCGGAGAAGAAGGGCAGGAAATATACGGAATGCGATATCGACACCCTGGGTGCCAAATCCCGAGGCGCAAAACGGATCATTTTTTCCAACGACGGTCTCATCTACTACACTGACGACCACTATGAGAGCTTTGAGCTGCTGTACGGGGAGGACAAGGGATGAAAGAAGTGATCCTGGACGGAGCGCGCTGCACGGATCGGAAGAAAACCTGCGCCGCCCTGGCCCTGAGCTGCGGGTTTCCCGAGGAATGCGGGCATAACCTGGATGCGCTCCATGATCTGCTCACCGCCAGCGCGGAGGATATCCGGGTGACCATTCTGCATGCGGATGAGCTGGAACGGGGTCTCGGGCAGGATTACGCCGGCCGGATGCTCCGTATGCTGCGGGATTCCGCCGGGGAAAACGAGCATATCACCCTTCGCATCGAGGGGAATGAGAATGGGAAAGGAAGGACTGAAACCATGACGGTGGAAAACGCCAACGCCTTCGGCAATGAGCTGGAGCAGCGGCTGCTGCTGCGCTACTCCCCCATTGCGCTGAAGCTGCTGTATTCCGAGGACGAGATCCCGGAGGGCACCATCCGTCCCGTACGGGACGAGGGAAACCGGCTGGCCATGTGCCAGGCCTTTGCCCTGGTGCGCAGGAACCGGAAGGCCTACACCATGCTGAAGGACGACCATTGGTGCGTCTGGCCGTTGGTCTCCTATAAGCTCTGCCCCATGGAGGACGAGGACTATGTTTACATGGGCACCAAGTTCTTCATGAAGGATCCCCAGCGGGGAGTCAAATTCCTGAAGGAGGAGTACCCCTTCCTGAAAGGCCGGACGCCTATCGGCTTCTCCATCGCCCCCCTGCGGAGCTGCACCTTCGTGCCGGATATCGTGTGCATCTACTGCACCCCCGCCCAGATCCGCAGCCTGATGATGGCCACCAAATACATCACCGGGGATATGCTGGAGGTGACCCTGGATCCGGTGGACTCCTGCGTGCATTCCAGCATCCCCGTGCTCAACGGCAAAGATTTCAATATCACCTTCCCGGATCCCGGAGAGTATGAGCGGGGACTGACGGATGAGAACGAGGTGATGTTCACCCTGCGGAGCGAACGGCTGGAGGAGCTGACGGAGAGCCTGAAGCGCTTCGACCAGATCGGCATGGGCTTCCAGAAGCTGCGGATGGAGATGAGCATGAATTTCCCCCGTCCCCCCTTCTACGAGGAGATGTTCAAAAAATGGGGACTCGCCACCGGGCCCCTTTGGGGACAGAAGGGCCCCGCGCAGCCCATGGATTGATCCCGCGTATAAATGTTCCCCCGGGACGGCGACGCCGTTCCGGGGGAGATTCTTTCCGCCTTGTCCGCTCAGCTCTCGTAATCGCTGAAATTGGTGTTGATGAGCCGCTCCAGGGCCTCCACGGCCTCCTGCTCATCCGGGCCATCCGCGGCAATATCCATGGTCATGCCCTTGATGATGCCAAGGGAGAGAACGCCAAGCAGGCTCTTTGCATTAATCCGCCGCTCATCCTTTTCGATCCAGATGCTGCTTTTGAACTCATTGGCCTTCTGGATAAAAAATGTCGCCGGCCGGGCATGAAGACCGACCTGATTGTTGACGGTTACAGTCCTGATGTACAATGGCTACACGACCTTTTCTTCATAATTATTTGTCCTTTATTGTTTGATACTCTACCAAAAAAACAGGGGGCAGTCAAGTCCAAACGCCGCTTTTCTCCTCGGCTGACCTGCCGAAATTCCGGGGTTTTCAGACCTTGATTTCAGCGATTGTGACCCCATCTTCTCCTTCGCCGTATCTCCCGGTGCGGAAGCTGCGCACATCCCCGCTGCGGCGCAGATAATCCTGTACCGCCTTCCGAAGGGCACCGGTGCCTTTGCCATGGATGATCCGCACGGTATTCAGCTTGGCCATCCTGGCGCTGTCCAGGTACCGTTCCAGCATGAGCAGGGCTTCCTCCCCGGTAAGTCCCCGGAGATCCACCTCCGGACTGACGGAGAGATTGCGGAGCTTGGATTCCGTTTCCCGCAGGAACTTCTTTTTATCCGGCGACGCGCTTTCCGCCAGCTTGACCTCCTCCGTTTTGGCCGATACCCGGAGGATGCCCGCCTGGAGGGTAAGGGCTCCGTCCGCGCCGACGGTGAGGACCGTGGCGGGGGTACCCAGCTTTTTCAGGATCACCGTATCCCCGGGCTTCAGCGGCCGGGCAAGCGGTGTGTTGTCCTCTTCCTCCTCCCGGCCGGTACCCAGCTGCTCCTGCGCCTCGTTCAGTCTTCGCACGAGCTGCACCTTGGCCTCGTTCACCTGCTGAACGTTTTCCGCCTTGACTGCAGCCCTCCGCAGCTCGTTCAGCTCCTCGAAGGTCTCCTCGGAAACCCGGCGGGCCTCCCGCAGCAGCCGGTCCGCCTCCCTTCTGGCATGGATGCCGGCCTTGCTCCGCTCCTCCTCCGCCTTTGCCCGGAGCTGGGCGGCGCTGTCCGCGTCCGCCCGGGCCTGGAGCCGGAGGCTCTCCGTTTCCTCCTGCGCCTGCTCCAGCTTTTTCCGCTCCGTCTGCAGCAGGGCGAGCACCTGCTCGAATTCCGCCTGCTCGCTGTCCATCCTGCTCCCGGCGTCTATGATGATCTCCTCCGGCAGCCCCAGCCGCCGGGAGATCTCGAAGGCGTTGGATTTTCCGGGGATGCCCATGAGCAGCCGATAGGTGGGCCGGAGGGTCTCCACATCGAACTCGCAGGAGGCGTTCATGACCCCCGGAGCGGTGGTGGCATAGACCTTCAGCTCCGCATAATGGGTGGTGGCGGCGATGCTGGCACCCTGCTTCCGGGCATATTCGATAATGGCGATAGCCAGGGCAGCTCCTTCGCTGGGATCCGTTCCGGCGCCCAGCTCATCGAAGAGCATGAGGGTATCCTCCTCTGCCTCCTCCAGCATGCCCACAATGTTGCGCATATGGGAGGAGAAGGTGGAGAGGGACTGCTCGATGCTCTGCTCATCCCCGATATCCGCCAGCACCTTCCGGAACAGGGGCAATGCGCTGCCGCTCTCCGCCGGGATATGGAGACCGCAGGCCGTCATGACGCTCAGCAGGCCCAGGGTCTTGAGGCTGACCGTCTTTCCGCCGGTATTGGGGCCGGTGATGACCAGCGTATCAAAATCGCCCCCCAGGGCAATATCGATGGGGACCGCGCTACCCTGATTCAGCAGAGGATGCCGGGCCTTTTTCAGCTGCAGACGGCCGTCATGGGACAGGATAGGCTCCTCTCCCCGGAGGCGGTAACTCAGCTGGGCCTTGGCAAAGATCAGGTCCAGCCTGGCCATGCAGTCGAAATCGCAGACGATATCCGACTCAAAGCCGGCAGCGTCTGCGCTGAGCTCCATCAGGATGCGCTCGATCTCCTTCTTCTCCTTGGCCTGAAGCTCCCGGATCTCATTGTTGGCCTGCACCACCTGCATGGGCTCCACGAACAGGGTCTGGCCGCTGGAGCTCACATCGTGCACAAGACCGTTCAGCGCGCCCTTATGCTCCGCCTTCACCGGAACCACATACCGGTCCGACCGCATGGTGATGATGGGATCCTGGAGCACCTTGGCATAGGCAGGCGAGGTGATGATCTTGTTCAGCACATCCCGGATCCTGGCGCTGGCCGCCCGCATATGCCGCCGGATGGAAGCCAGCTCGCTGCTGGCGGCGTCCGCGATCTCCTCCTCCCCCACAATGGACAGGGTGATCTTCTCCTCCAGGAATTTATTGGGGATCAGGGCGCCGAACAGGCCGGTCAGACACCCGGCCTCCTCTCCCGCCCAGCCCTTCAGCTGACGGGCTGCCCGGAGGACGCCTGCGATATCCAGCAGTTCCCGGGTATTCAGCATCCCCCCCAGCCTGGCCCGGGCCAGACTCCCGCTCACCGGGCGGATATCGCATAGGGGCGCCGTTCCCTTCAGCGCCACCATCCGCTTGGCGTCCGTGGTCTCCCGCAGCCGGTCGGCCACCTCGGTATCGATATCCGAGGGGCGCAGCTCCAGCGCCGCCTCCTTGGCGGCGGAGCAGACCGCCTCCTCCTGGAGCATCCGCAGTACGCTGGGCAGCTCCAGGGTGAGGAGGGATTTTTCATACAGCTTGTTCATTTCTTTCATGGCATGATCATGTCCTGATCTTCTTATAGTAATCCAGCGCGGAAAAGCGCCGTTCCAGCTGCTCCTGCACATAGCGCTCCGCCGCGCCGCCCAGTCTTTTCTCCGCTTCCTCTCCCAGGGCGAAGGCAAACACCCGGCTGTCCGGCGCGGACAGGATATAGCGCAGGGCCTCCAGGGACGCGGGGGGCAGGGCCACGGGCAGGAGGGCGTTTCCCGCCGCGCATTCCCGGCAATACAGGGAGCCGCCCCGGAGATCCAGCATCGGCGCCTCCGGCTCTTCCCTTCCGCATACGGCGCAGCGCTCCGTTTCCGGCCGGTAACCCAGCTGGGACATCAGGCGAATCTCGAAGGCGGCCTTCACCAGAGCGGGGGATTTCTTTCCCTCAGAAAGGAGCCACAGGGCGTTCAGCCCCAGGGCCAGCTCCCCGGCGGCTGTCTCCTCCCCCTCGGGGCAGGCGGCGTCCAGCAGTTCCAGGAAATATGCGCCCAGGGCATAGGCTTCCACGTCCGCCGCAAGGCCGGGAAACAGGCTGATGGTGCTGGCCTCGTTCAGATAATACCGGTCCCGGCTCTCGGAAAGGGTCATCTCCGCGTAGGCGAAGGGCTGACTGGCCGCGGCGATCCGGCTGCTCCGCCGGAGGGCTCCCTTGGCGGAGACGGTGATCTTGCCCCGGCTGTCCGTCAGCACGGTAAGGATCCGGCTGCTCTCCTGATAATCCGCCGCCCGGAGCACCAGGCCCTTCAGCACCAGGCTAGCCATCGTAGCCGAAGTTCCGGAGCATGGCGCCGCTGTCCCTCCAGTTCTCCTTCACCTTTACCCAGCTCTGGAGGTAGACCTTCGACCCCATATAACGTTCCACATCCCTTCGGGCCATCTGGCCGATCTTTTTCAGCATCGCGCCGTTTTTGCCGATGATGATCCGCTTATGGCTCTCCTTTTCGCAATAGATGGTCACGTCCAGATCGATGATCCCATCCTCCTCCCGCTGGGTGAAGCGGGTGACCTCCACGGCGGTGCCGTGGGGGATCTCCTTATCCAGACAGTACAGGAGCTTTTCCCGCACGATCTCTGCCACGATCTGCCGGTCCGGCTGATCCGTGACCATATCCTCGGGAAAAAGCTGGGGCCCGGACCGGGCCAGCGAAGCCAGGATATCCAGCAGTTCCTCCACCCCGTCCCCGGTTTTGGCGGAGATGGGGATAATCTGCCGGAAATTCGCCGCCTTGGCATAGCAGTCCATAACGCCCAGCAGCTCTTCCTTCTTTACGGTGTCGCACTTGTTGATAAGCAGGATGAGGGGCGCGCCGGAAGCCTGTCCCATGCGGATCAGGGCCTCCTCCTGCTGTCCCACATGGGGAATGGGCTCCACCATCAGAAGGATGGCGTCCATATCCCCGGCCACGCTCTCCTCCACCACCTTGCTCATATAGCTGTCCAGCCGGTTTTTGGGCTTATGGTAACCCGGCGTATCCAAAAACACCAGCTGAGCGTCTCCATGGGTGCAGATGGCATAGATCCGGTTCCGGGTGGTCTGGGGCTTATGGGAGACGATGGCGATCTTCTCCCCGGCGATGGTGTTCGCCAGGGTACTTTTCCCCACGTTGGGCCGCCCGGCGATGGTAAATACTCCCGTACGTTCAATGCTCATAGATGCATCTTCCTCATGATGATCTCTTCCCGCTCCCGCATCCGCCGCTTCTGTTCCCCCTCGTCCAGGTGGTCATAGCCAAGAAGATGCAGCACACTGTGGGCGGTGAGGTAAGCGGTTTCCCGTTTCGGCCCATGGCCGTATTCCTCTCCCTGGCTGCGGATCCGGTCCAGGTTCAGAGCCATGTCCCCCAGGGGAAGGCGGCCGGAATCCGGGTCCGCATCCCCCTCCGCCGGGTCAAAGGCGCCGGCGGTAAAGGTAAAGGCCGGGAAGCTGAGCACATCCGTGGCGGAATCCACCTGCCGCTGCTCCCGGTTCAGCTCCCGGATGCCCTCGTCATCCGTAAACAGGACACTTACCTCGCAGGGCACCCTGACTCCTTCCGCTCTCAGGGCGGCGCGGATGGTCCGGCGCACAAGAAGGGCGGCCCAGGCCGGGGCTTCTCCGGTAAAGTATACCCGAACCCGCTGCCGCCTCATCCGTTTCTCCTCCGGTAGGGGGGGCGCTCCGGGGTCCGGACCTTCTCGAACCGCTCATAGGCCTCGATGATCCGCTGCACCAAAGCATGGCGTACCACATCCTCCCCCGTCAGACGGCAGATCTCGATGCCCTCGATATTCTTCAGGATGTTCATGACTTCCTTCAGGCCGCTGACCTTATCCTTCGGCAGGTCGATCTGGGTGATATCTCCGGTGATGACCGCCTTGGAGCCGAAGCCGATCCGGGTGAGGAACATTTTCATCTGTTCCCGGGAGGTATTCTGGGCTTCATCCAGGATGATGAAGGAATCGTCCAGCGTCCTGCCGCGCATATAGGCCAGGGGAGCCACTTCGATGCTCCCCTTCTCCACCAGCTGCTGATAGGTCTCCGGGCCCAGCATATCGAACAGGGCGTCATACAGCGGCCGGAGATAGGGATCGACCTTATTCTGCAGATCCCCGGGCAGGAAGCCCAGCTTTTCCCCTGCCTCCACCGCAGGCCGGGTGAGGATGATGCGGCTGCATTCCTTGGCCCGGTAGGCGGTGACGGCGCAGGCCACGGCCAGATAGGTCTTTCCCGTTCCCGCAGGGCCCACGGCCAGGGTAACGGTGTTCTTCCGGATGGCCTCGATATAGTTTCGCTGGCCCAGGGTCTTGGCCTTGATGGGCCGTCCCTTCGCGGTGATGCAGACCACGTCGTCCTGGATGCGGCTGAGCTGATCCAACCGTCCGTCTTTAGCCAGTTTCAGCACATAACGGACGTTCTGGGTGTTGACGGGTTCTCCCCGGGCGGCCAGCTTCATCAGACCTTCGATGGTCTGCTCCGCATAGGCGGCGGCTTCCTCCTCCCCGCTGATATGCAGCTCGGAATCCCGGTCCGTGATGCTCACCTGCAGCTCCTTTTCCAGCAGATGCAGGTTTTCGTCGAAGGCGCCGAAAACGTTGATCAGGTTTTCCAGCCGGTCGATGCTGATGATACGCTCTGTCATGAACTCACTCTCTTCAAGTACGGGATCGCAGCTCAGCCCTCCCGCGATTGGGTAAGGCCGATCTGCTGCAGACACTCCGCCGCCATGGAAATGCGCAGGAACCCATCCCCGACTTCCGCGGAAAAGCTGCAGGTCTCGGGCTCCGGACAGCCGCTCTCCTCCCGCAGCCAGCGGAGCAGGCGTTCCCGAAGGATCGCCTCCCCCAGCTCCTGATCCAGGGACCGGCGCAGGGGGGTGTACTCCCGGTATTCCGCGCGCACCAGGGAGACGGGCAGATAGCTCCCCAAAAGGGCAAGACGTGTCTCACTTTGTATTTTATCATAGGCCTCATAGGAAATTCCACCATGAAAGTAGAGATTCAGGCGAAAATTACAGATTTTCAGGGCCCATCGCACCTTGCTGCGTCCGGTCTCCGCCTTTTCCCAGTGCTCCAGGGGGAGAATCGCCTCGGCCTGATACCAGGTCCTGGCCCATACATCTCCCATGGCGTGGACCTCCCGGGGACTGTTTTGGAGATCCGTCAGCCCGCCGGTGATGAGGGTCTCCCCCGCCAGCACGGCGTCCCCCGGCTTCACCTCGGCCTTTCCCTCCAGGACGCTCATCCGTTCCACCAGGCCGGTGCGGCCGGCGACCACGTCGGCGGGAAGGTCCTCCTCCACCATCTCCGGCGGCTCCCGCCGCTCCCGCACGATCACCGTCGCCTTGCTGCCGCTGACCCGGACGGTAAGGTAGCTGAGCCTGCCCAGCTTTTCCTGCATCCGGCTGCGCACCAGCTCATTATCGATATGCATGCTGTTGTGGCCGACGCCCACGTTCAGCTCTTCAAGAGCGGCCAGGATCTCTGTCCGGCTCAGGGTCCGGTTCCCCACCACATCGATCTCCCAGATCGTATCCGAAAGCCGCAGCAGCCCTGCCAAAAGCAGCGCCGGCGCCAGGAGCAGGCCGATGTGGCCTCGGAAACGGCGGAGGAAATGACCCAATCCCCGGCGGGTCAGCACCTCCGTCTCCACCCGTCGCTTCTCCGCCAGCTCTGTCAGCTCAGCCAGCCGGTCCCCCCGGACAAAAAGGCGAAACCGGGCGCCGCCCTCCGCCCGGACCCGGGAGAAGGGGACGTCCCCCAGGGCCAGATCATTCAGCAGCTCCGGCACAGCCTCTCCCGTGAGACGCACCTCCGCCCCCTCGGTGATCCAATATGCCGACCGCATATCAGTAGACCAGCTCCAAGGCCAGGATCTTTCCCCGGAGCTGCAGCTCCCCCGCCGTCATGACCTCCAGGGTGAGCCCGCTGCCCCGCACATGGAGCTGCGCCCCGGCACAGCGCACCACCACCAGCTCAGCGCCGTAAGCGGCCAAGCCCCGGTGCTGCTCCACCCGTACCCTTTCCAGTCCCTCCAGCTCGATCCGGGGCAGACCGGGGAGGAAGGCCAGGGGCAGATCGCTCCCTCCGTCCAGTCTGCGCAGGAGTTTCCCGGCAAATCGCATTTCCAAGCCCTCCTCCACATAGGGATGTCGTACCTCTATCCTAGCATGCGGGAGGAAGGATTATGCGTTTTCGACGGCTGCTGACAAAAGGGGAGCCTCTGCTGTTTCTCCTGGTGACCGGGCTCCTCCTGGCCTTTCCCGGGGAGACCTCCGTCTATGCCCTGGAGGGGATAGACCTGTGCCTGCGCAGCGTCATCCCCTCCCTCTTCCCCTTTTTTGTTCTCACCGCCCTGTTTCAGGAGCGGGCCATCCCTCTGCGCCTGGGCAGGCTGCTGGCTCCGGTATTCCGGCGCTGCTTCCGGCTCAGCGGCGCGGGGGGCAGCGTTCTGCTCCTGGGGCTGGTGAGCGGGTATCCCGTGGGAGCGGCCGCCGCCTCCGCCCTGTACCGCAGCCGGGGATGCGGGAAGGAGGAGGCCCAACGGCTGCTGATTACCGCCAATAACTGCGGCCCGGCCTTCCTCCTGGGCATCCTGGGGGGAAGGGTCTTCGGCAGGGCCGGACCCGCTTTTCTCCTCCTGGCCATCCATATCGCCGTAACCCTATGGCTGGCGCTGCTGCTGGGGGCCATGCCTGGGCCTGCCCCGGCGGAGAAGACGGAGGAACCCGTCCCCGCGCCTCTGTCTGCCGCCTTTTCCGCCGCGGTGCTCCGGGCGGGCAGCGGGGTGCTCACCGTCTGCGCCTATGTGATCCTTTTTTCCGTCCCCGTCCGCTTTATTCCTGAACTCCCCCTGCTCCGGGGCTTTCTGGAGCTGACCGCGGGACTTTCCGCCATGAGCGGCTTCAGCCCGGAAAACGCCGCGGCCGCCGCTTTTCTCCTGGGCTGGGGCGGGCTGAGCGTCTGCGCCCAGGTGCTGCGCCATGCCCGGGAGGCGGGGCTTTCCGCCGCGCCCTATCTCGTCGGGCGCTTCCTCCATGGTCTGGTCTCCGCCCTGGCCGCCTGGTGCTGCTTCACCCGTCCGCTTCTGCTGATCCCCTTGATCCTGACTGCAGCTGCAGCCGCAGTTTTTGTAAAAAAAGGTGGAAAACGGAGGCAGGCCGGGGTATACTGTCAGGGAGGTGAGTCGCATGATCTTTCGTAAACGGGTGGAGCCGGCTTGCTCCTACTGCAGACATTCCAGCCCCGCGGAGGAGGGCACCTGCATCTGCCTGAAGCGGGGCATCGTCTCCGAGTGGGACAGCTGCCGGCATTTTTCCTACGATCCCCTCCGCCGGGTGCCGGAGGCGGCCCCCGCGCCGAAAACGGAGGGCCTGGATCAGGACGCCTTTTCTCTGGACTGATCAAAAATCAACATACAGGAGGCCAAAGCAGCATGGACGTGGTAAAACTCATTACTCCCGACGTGAAGCCCGGGGAATTCGCACTGCCCGTCATGGACGTGAGCGGGGTGAAGCGCAAGTATCTGGATCTCCCCTATGTGCCCGGCGGCGGGGCCGATCAAAGCCTGGATATCTACCTGCCCGACGAGGGGGACGGCCCCTTCCCCGTGATCATCTTTATCCATGGCGGCGCCTTCTGGGGCGGGGATAAGCGGGATTTTCAGTGCCTGTATCTCATGGACGGCATTCGCCGGGGCTACGCCGTGGTAAATGTGAACCACCGCCTCAGCCAGGTGGCCAAGTTCCCCCACTCCGTATTCGATGTGAAGGCCGCGGTCCGTTATCTCCGGGGCAATGCGGAGAAATACTGCCTGGATAAAACCCGCTTTGCTGTCGGCGGGGACTCCGCCGGCAGCTACTATGCCGCCATGCTGGGCACCTCCGCCGGGGTCCCGGCGCTGGAGGATCTGAGCATGGGCTACCCGGAGGAGAGCAGCGCCGTCCAGGCGGTGATCGGCCTCTTCGGCGTATACGATCTGGAGAAGCAGTCCCGGTTCACGGAGGAGACTCCCGGCACCCCCGGAATGCCCAAAATGGGAAATTTCGCGGACCAGTTCATGGGCCTCAACTGCCGGGAATACCCGGATCTGGTAAAGCTGGCCTGGCCGGGAAGCTATGTGCGGAAGGACTGTCCCCCCACCCTGATCCAGGCGGGTACCAAGGACGAGGTGGTGCCCTACGAAAACTCCCCGGACCTGGTGAACAAAATCAATTCCGTCTGCGGAGAGGGCCGGGCCATCATGGAGCCCTTCGAGGGCCTCACCCACGGCCACCCGGATTTCGGCAAGCCGGAGAACGTGGATCGGATGTTCGCGTTTCTGGACAGCGTGCTGAAGAAATAAGAAGATATGGCGAATCCCGGAGGGTCTGACCACCCTCCGGGATCTTTTGTTTTATGCGATGCCGAACAGCGTGTTCAGGTATTCCACCGCTTCGATGCTGAGCATCCCGCAGTAGCCCGACTGTGTGTAATCGTAAAGGAAGCCGCAGTTGGCATCGTAGATGAGTTTATCCACGGTAGTGCCGTCCGCCAGGACGATCCGCAGTTCCCGCTCCCCCCAATACCGGGAAAGGTCATATCCTTCGGGGGTGAAGCTGTACGTGATGAATCCGTGCCGCTCCCCCATCCTTTTCCCCGCTTCCTCACTGCGCCAGTCCATCAGGGAGCCGATCTCCGTCAGATACCCATAGATGGCGTCCAGGTCCTCCCGGTCCTCCAGGACCCTTTTCGTTAGCCTCTGCTCCGGTTCTATCAGAACACCATCCGAGAATATCCCGGGCGAGAACGTCACCATCCGGATATCCTCCGCCCCCTCCACGCCGTAGATCTCCCGCAGGAGCTCCTCGGCGGTACATTCCGCTCTGGCGACCTGGTTCTCCCCGGACAGCAATACCCGGAAGATCCACAGCCGCATGACCCCCTCATGATCCCGGCTGATGAGGTACTTTATCCCCTTGCATCCCTTCACCCGGTACCATTCGCCCTTCTCTGTCACTGTCAGCCTTTCCCCCAGGAAGGGGGCAAGCTTGGGATTGCCCGAAGCGAAGCGGTTTGCATCCGGCCTGTGGTATTCGGCAAACCTGTCTCCCAGCGGGACGACCGCCCGGTATGCCTTGTAGACATCAAAGGAGATTCCGCCATCGTTTATGCCCGGGCCGCCCTCGTCCCCGAACATGGGATTGACGTTCAGCAGCCGCTCCTGCGCCGTCTGGGGCGCAAAACCACAGTACTCCTCCCCAAACCGGACCATCTCCCGAACCATAGCCTCCCGGAATGCTTCAAAGCCCTCCGGGGCATCCCCGCCGGAGGCGGTATAGCTGCTGCCGTCGGCAAATTCCAGCTCCAGGGAAAAGACTTCATCGCCGCCCTTCGTCCGCCAACCGTCCCAGGCCGCAGCCCCATGAACCCGGAATACCTCAAGGAAACGTTCAAAGGGCAGGTCTTCCCGTCCGTCTTCCCCTGTCTGCATCACCGTGCCCGGGGGAAGGAGCTCGCCGGGAAAGTCTGTCAGCGTCAGGCCCCACCGCCCATGATCCATCCTGAGGCTGACCTGATATGCCCACTTCCCCGAGCAGGAGAACTTCACCCTCAGTCTAACACAGGGAACGGCGGGGAATGGATCCGCGGTCGGGACTGGCTGGGCCGGTACGCAGGCGGCCAGCAGCGCCGCCAGGAGCAGCATCACAAGCAGAGGAAAAACCCGTTTTCTCATGCTCCGCACCTCCCTTTCTGCCCCCAGCCTATAATTTGACGCCGCGTCAATGTCAAGAGGTTTTCGCAAAAACTTCCCGGAGGAAACGACTTTCCTCCGGGAGATACGATTTTCGGTATTTCAGCCCTTCAGCAGGTCTTTCACCAGCTCCCGGGCAGCCTGGATCCGCTGACCGTGGCGCTGGATCAAGAATTCGTTGGATTCATCGATCTGCTCCTGGGTATAGCCCTGGTCCGCAAAGTCCTCCAGGCGGTAGAGGATCACCGGGGTATCCCGCACGCTGATCCACAGCTCCATACCCGGCAGCCTTTCCGCCTCGTCGAAGTATCCCATGGCTTGGTAAAAGCCCAGGGAAGCCTCATCCAGCAGGTAGATGATCCGGTCCGGATCCTCCAGCTCCCCATACAGAAGCCGCTCCCCCGCCCCGTTCACCAGGGGGAAGGGCTCCACCTTTACCCGCACGACGCCCCTGCCGTTTTCCGGCACGGCCCGGGCCTCCACCATGCCCCGCACGGTTTCCGCCTGGGCCTGATCCATGACCTCCGCGTAAACATAGGTGACGCGCAGATTTGTCCGGTCCTTTCCGGCGACGGAGATCACGGTGAGCACCAGGATGGTCAGGAGCAGCACGCCCAGGAAGAAATACCACTTGTAATAGACCCAGAAGACGTTGGCGAGCCAGTTTTCGAAGCCCATCTCCTTCAATCTCCCCTTCTTCGCATCGTCCATTAGGATCCCTCCCCTGCAGCCGGATTTTGGTACAGTGTATCACAGGCCGTCTACGCCGTCAATCGGTATGACCGGCCGGAAAAGGAGCATACAGAATTCTCTTGACAAACCAGGTCTATTGATGTAGACTCGCCTCGAGGTCGATAATCATAGACTCAGGAGGGTGTATCTATGGCCTACCATCGTCTCTGCGAGAGCGACTATCGCTTTCTCTCCCTGATCTGGGACCATGAACCCGTCAATTCCACCGAGCTGGTGCGCCTGGCGGCAGACGCCCTTGGCTGGAAAAAATCCACCGTGTATACCATGGTGAAGAAGCTGGCAGAAAAAGGCCTGGCGGTCAGCGAAAACGCCGTGGTGCGCAGTCTTGTCCCCCGGGAGGAGATCCAGATGCAGGAGAGCCGCAGCTTTGTGGACCAGACCTTTTCCGGCTCCCTGCCCGGTTTTCTGGTCTCCTTCTACGGCGGCAACGGCATCTCACCGGAGGAGGCCGAAGAGCTGCAGAGGCTCATCAGCAAACTGAAGGAGGAATGACCATGGAACGGCTGTTTGTCCGTCTTCTGCAGATGAGCCTGGCCGGGGGCATCGTGATCCTGGGCGTACTGCTCCTGCGCCTTATCCTCCGCCGGGCTCCGGGCCGATTCCGGTATCTGCTCTGGGTGGTACCGGCCTTTCGTCTCTGCGTACCCGTGACCCTGCCCTCCCCCGTAAGTCTGTTCCGTTTGTTCCGTGGCGGACTCGTGGGCGGCGGGGATTATACCCCGTCGGGACTTACCCTTCCGCTGGAGCAGGCCGTTTCCGCCGAAGGTGCCGGCGCAGCTTTCCCATCCGGGACGGCTCTGGCCCCGGCGGCGAAGGCTTTCGTTTTCTCCTGGCTCTCCGCCCTTACCTGGGTCTGGGCTGCTGTGCTGGCTGCGCTGCTGCTGTACAGTCTGATCTCCGGTCTGCAGCTGCGCCGGAGGCTGGCCACGGCGGTCCGCCTGGAGGGACGGGTATTCCAGGCCGCAGATATCGATACGCCCTTTCTCCTGGGCCTCACCCGTCCCCGGATCTATATTCCCTGGGGAATGGAGGGGAAGGACCTTGCCTATGCCCTGGCCCATGAGCGTTGCCACCTTCGCCGGGGGGACCAATGGTGGCGGCTCCTGGGTTGGCTCATTCTGTGCGTCCACTGGTTCAATCCTCTTTGCTGGCTGGCCTTCATTCTCATGGGCCGGGATATGGAGCTGAGCTGCGACGAGGCGGTGCTGGAGCATACGGGGGACGTGCGACGGGAGTACAGCGAGAGTCTCCTGCACATCGCCGGAAAAAAGCGTCTGTCTTCTCCTGCGCCTTTGGCCTTCGGGGAGACCGGCGTGGTCAGCCGGGTGCGGAACGTGCTGCGGTGGAAGAAGGCCAAGGGATGGGTCACGGTGACGGCGATCCTTCTCTGTGTCCTGTTCACCGCCGCTTGGATCACAGACCCTGCTAACCTTGCGCCGGGGACCCTGACCTTGAATCCGGACGGGACCCTGGGCAGCCTGGAATGGGGCATGAGCCCGGAGGAAATCATGGCTGCGGACAGCCGATTTGAACGCCGGGAAGACAAATACGGATATGTCTGGATGGGGCTGGAGGGTGTGAGCGTGCTGGGTTATCCCTGTGACGTGCGTCTGGACTTTGCGCCTTTTATCATCGACGAGAATCTGCATCGCAGCAAGAGAGGGACGCCGATGCTGAACCAGATCGTGATCGATTACCCGGGGGAGATCTCCCTGAGGACGGAACTGACGGCGCTCTTCGGTGAGCCCGTGAAGCACCAGTTGGACTACAGTCGGGAACCCGAGATCGTGGACGGGGTATTACAAGCTCCGTTCAAATCCGAGGAGCTTCCGGAGGAGGAATGGTACTGGCTGTCCGACGAGACAGCTCTGGACCTGATCCCTCTGGAGCATATGCGCATCGGATTTCCCAAAGAGACAGACGCCTGGTTACAGGCCGGATTCTGCTCTGTATTCGTCTATCAGATCACGGTGGACGAATGGGAGACGGAGACGGGCACGGTCACCTCGCTGGCTGTCTTGGGCAACGCGGAGGCTTATCAGCGTTTCCTGGCAGAGGAATACGTCAGAAAAACGGAGGAGGGATGATCTATGGAGGCAAGAGGTCCCGTCGTCGCCCTGATCGGCGAGCGGGCGGAGGAAACGGCCCTGGCCGAGGCAGCGCCGGTGACGGAGATCTGTGGGGATACGGGCATCCCCTTTTTCCCTGCCCTGGGGATACGGCAGAACGCGGTGGACCTGCGCATGGTCATGAAGCCGGAGCAGCAGGCGCTGTTCTGGGAACTGCTGAAGGTGAGCGGCCTGCGCCGGGCCGGGTGGAACCTGCCCTTCCGGAAGGATCAGCCGGGGAAGCTGCGGATGTGGGGAATGGTCCTGGCTCTGACCCTGCAGACGGGACCGGTGCTGGCCATCGAGCCCATGGCGGGCATGACCCCGGAGGATCGGACGGACTTTGCCGATCTCCTCCGGTACTGTCAGGAGCACGGGCTGTGCCTCCGGTATACCGCTTACCGCCTGAAGGACGTGATGGAGCTGGAGTATCCTCATCCCCTGCGCCTGGCCCTGCCGGAGGGCTGGCGGGATACGGGCTTTGAGGAAATGGAGCGGGATCGGGCCGCCCTCGGAGAAAAGGCGGGCTGGGATAAGCTCCAGCTGACCTGGGAGGGAGAAGAAGATGGGTAAGCCCTTCCAACAGGAGCTCTATCAGCTGCGGTGCCGCTGGAAGAGCTGGATCCTGCTCTGCATGGCGCTGCTGGGCTGCTTCCTCATAGAAAACAGTACGCCGATCGGTACTTATTGGGATGATGTGAAGATTGACGCACAAAGCATCAAACTCATGACCAAGGCAGCCGCGGAAAGTCACGTCGTCTATTATATGAACAGCTCGAAAACCAGGCATGACAAGGAACTGGTCGGCTTAGGCGATGTGTACGGTCTCCCTCCAGGTTCCGTCAAAAACGCGGAGGATATCTATGCCGCGCTGACGGAGGCGGAGTATACCCGGGTCATGTGGTTCGGCGGCGGGCTCCTTTGCCTCTGCATCATCCTGCCCGCAGTATTGATCCGTTATCCCCTGAATACCGGGGTCCCGGAATGGAGCGCAAGATACTGCGGCTCCAGGCGTAAGGTCGCCCGGGCCAAGGTTTTACTCTGCAATCTGCTGATTCTTTTGTTCAGTCTGGCCTATACGCTGCTTCTGGTATACGTCTACGCCCGGTACATCGTTTCCCGGCAGGGGATCGGCTTTTTCCTGGGCACCCTGGCGGCGCACACCCTGATGGAGCTGGCGGTACTGAGCATCCCCCTGTATATTGCTTTTCGCTGCAAGAACATCTTTAGTGTTTTAGGTTTCAATACCCTGTATGGGGTACTCTGTTACGCCGTGAACGTAGCGGCCCATTATCAGGACGGGGTGCTGTTCATCCCCTTCCCCGCCTGGCTTCATGGGCTTCGGCCCCTTTGGCAGCCGGGAGCTCCGGTGCTTTGGCTCGTCGCCTCCGCCCTGGTCTCCCTGGTCTGGATCCTGGTTTTCGCCTGGCTGTCTGTCCGGCATTTTGAACGGGTGGGAGACAAGCCTGCCGCACAGTCGGAGGGGTAAACCATGGGAAGGAATCTGAGACAGGAGATCTATCAGTTTTTCCATCGATGGGGCGCCATCATCCTGGTTCTGGCGGCGCTCATCGGCAATTACTGGCTGGATACCAAGCTCCCTATTGGTACGGAAAAATGGAACTGGCATATCGACGCCAGATGTATGGAACTCACCACCAAGGGTGAACATGCGTACATTTCGGACTTCCGCCAGCGCCGCTCCGAAAAACAGCCCGGCAAGTATCCCTTTGACGAGTATCTGGCGGCGTATGCACACAGTTTTGGTCTGGATGAATACGGTGTCACTTCCTATGAGGAGATCTTTCCTCTTCTCGCAAAGGCACAATATGTGCGGACCCAGTGGTTTTGCGGGGGGCTGCTGTTCCTGTGCATTCTCTTCCCCCCGGTGCTGATCCGCTATCCCCTGAGCACCGGCGTCCCAATGCTTGCCGCCCGCTTGTGCGGCTCCCGGAAGCAGGTCGCCAGGGCGAAGCTGACGTTCTGCTATACCCTGGCATTTCTCATCTGTCTGTTCACCTGGTTGTTTCAACTGCTTGTATACGCGGGGGCCATCGTCTCCCAGGCAGGCTTTGCCTATGTCCTGGCCACTCTGCTGCTGCGGATCCTGACAGATCTGGCCGTGCTGTCCATCCCCTTTTACTTTGCTTTCCGCATCTCCAACCCCTTTGCCGTACTGGGGTTCAACACCGCATACGGCGTCCTGTGCTACGCCGTGAACGTGGCGGCCCATTATCAGGATGGGGTAGTATTCATCCCCTTTCCCGCCTGGCTCCACGGCCTGCGCAGTCTTTGGCAGCCGGGAGCCTCGCCCCTGTGGCTCATCGCCTCCGCTCTGGTCTCTCTGGCCTATATTCTGGTTTTCAGTTGGCTCTCCGTACAATGCTTTGAAAGGTTTGAACCCAAGTCCTGACAGCGCTTTGGTACGGAAAAGAGCATAGGCTGAACCGATATTATCTATTATCGTAAGGAGCTTGAATACCATGAAACGCAAATCCGAAAAGACAGCTTTTCGTAGGTTCGATGAAAAGAAAAAGGTGATTGTTCTCAACACCAACGAGACGCAGCGCGACGAAGAAAAAGCTGCTGTTCGGACCTTTCTTTTGAGCAACTGTTTTCCTGAGGGAAAGAAAACAAAGCCCGCTGATTAACACCGGGGACACCGCCACTGTGGCTTGTCGCCGCTGCCCTGGTCTCCCTGGCCTGGATCTTGATCTTCGGCTGGCTGTCTGTCCGATGGTTCGAAAAGACCGGGGGAAAGCAGCCGTATGATTTGATTAAGTGAGGCGCAATGCATGTCAAAGCCATCCAGGAAGGAATTCTGGCTTCTCTGCCCGGTATGCGGGGGAAAAACCAGAACAAGAGTGCAGGAAGACACCGTGCTGGTGCATTTTCCCCTGTTCTGCCCCAAATGCCGGGCTGTGACCCGGATCAACTATGAAAAAGAGAATATGGTGTTGATCGAAGAGCCGGACGCATAGACGCAGAGCCAGTCCCCTGAATCCCAGGGACCGGCTCTGTGTTTTGTTTCAGCCGGAACAGCAATTTCTGAGTGCGCTTCGGCGCAGAAAGGAGCAAACCATGAAACGGATCTTCCTTCTTCTATTGGTTTTTGTCTTTCTCTTCACCGCTGCCTGCGGAAACGGCGGCGGGAAACCCCCGGCAGGGACGAACGCCCCTGCCGCGCCGACGCCGGAACCTGCGTCGGATACCCGGTATGTGCGCTGGACGGCGGCGGAGGATCGGACTTATCCCCTGGTCTGCGCCGACGTGGACTACGGCTGGGGGAAGCTCTGCCTCCTGGGAGAACAGGAAGAAAAGCCCGTGCTGCTGTACGGCGGCACGGAGCCTCAAACCATTGCCATGGATCAGAGCTATACCTTGGTCGCCGCAGGGCCGGAGTGTGTGTGGCTGGGAGCGGAAAAGGACCTGGTGTGCCTGGACGACCAGGGAAATCAAACGCTTTCCCTGACCCTTTCCGAAAAAACGGAGGACATGACTTGTGATGGTGACGGCAATCTCTGGGCCGCCCACAAGAGCGCCCTGACCCTGGTGCGGATTGACGGCAGCACCGAGACCGTCTCTCTGCCCCAGGGCTTCACCGCCGGGACCCTCTGCCGCCTGGGCTCAGGCGGGATCGGGGTATTCGCCTCCAGGGCCAAAGGGGACGTTTCCCCCGTACTGCGTCTGACCGCAGAGGACCGGGATCCCCAACCGCTGGCGGGAGCGGAAGCCTGGCCCATGGTCGCCACGGGAGACGACACTGCCGATTTTTACTACTACATGGAATGGGGAAAGGACCATCCCCTCAGCGGGGGCAAACAGATTTTCCGTTTTGCAGACGGCAGGAGCACGCCTGCCCTGGACCTGGCCGGGTTAGGCCACGAGGGCCGGCTCCGGGGAATCTGCCCGGACGGCGCCGACTTCATCGTGCTCTACACGACGGAGGACTCCGCGGGATTCCTGCGCCTGAAGCGGACGGAGGCGGAAAAACAGATCATCACCATGGCCCGGCTGGAGACCAACCACATCAACACGGATCTCATTGACCGCTTCAATGCCGAGCACCCGGAGTATTACCTGGTGAGCCGCGTTTACGGCAGCGAGGATGAGCTGCATCTGGATATTCTGGCCGGGGACCGGCCGGACCTGCTGAGCGGAATGTGCGTGAGCACAGAGGTCTATGCCGCCAAGGGGCTGCTGGCGGACCTGTACCCGTATCTGGAACAGGAGCCGGGACTGCTGGAGGACTTGATCCCAAGCATACTGAAGTCCCTGGAGACCACCGGCGGCAAGCTGACCCAGCTCTGCCCGGACTATGTCCTGTATACCTGCGCAGCTCCCAAACGCTATGCGGGAAACGCTGACCGCTGGACGCTGGCGGATCTGGAGCGCATCTGTACCGAAAACCCGGAGTTGACCCTGTGGGGACCGGAACGGGGAATGAAGCTTCTGGATGTCATGCTGTGCGGCATTCTGGAGCACTTCGCAGACCTGGAAAGCCAGGAGCTGCACTTCGATTCCCCGGAGTTTATCGCATATCTGGATTTTCTCTCGGAGATGGATCAGCGCGCCCAGAGCTTTTCCGGCAGTTTTGACTATGCGGACGGGGATATCCTGCTCTGCGTCGAGAATTTCACCTCTGTTGCCGGCGAATCTCCTTCCGCTTCCGTTTCCGGCTATGTCCAGGCCATGGCGCAGTTGGACATGGACGCGCTGCAGTTTGTCGGCTTCCCCGCTGAGGGGGGCACGGGCTGTCGGATCAACGCCACATCCCTGTTTTCCGTGATGGCGGGAACCGGGAACGAAGAGGCGGCCTGGGCTTTCCTCCGCTGGACTCTTGAGGAGAGCGTTCAGGAAACCATGACGACCTATATCCCCATCCGAAAAAGCGTTTTGGAAGCCCAGCTGAAACGTGCCGGGGAAGGTACCCCGGAAACTACCGTTACCCGATACAAGGACCCTGCCGGGGCCGCCGCCGGAACGAATACGGAGACCTACACCGTGACCATCCCCGCCATACCGGGGCTGACCGAGGCGGAACTCGACCTTTTTCGAGATCTCCTGGATCGGGCGGAGGGGCTGTATCAGGACGCCATGATCCATCCCTGCTATGCCCTGATCTCTGACGAATGCCGGACCCTGTTCAACGGGCAGAAGACCGCTGCCGAAACCGCAGCCTCCATCCAGGCCAAGATGGCCATCTACCTGGCGGAGCGGGGATGATGGAGATCCGGCCTGGGAAGCGCACGGCCCCGGGGGACACCCGCCCGGCGCTCTTTCTTCTCCCCAGTCTCCTGGGGACCCTGTGCTTCTATCTGCTCCCCTTTCTGATCATCCTTGTCTATTCCTTTTTCGATGATCCGATCCGCCGGAACTATACCGGCTTCGTCAATTATGCCGCCCTGCTGAAAAACCATGCCTTTTTGCTGGCGCTGAAGAATACGGTGCTGTTCCTGGCCGGTGCGGTGGGCTCCACCCTGCTGGTCTCCTTGCTCCTGGCCCTCGCGCTGCGCAGGCTTCTCTCCCGATCCGGACTGATGAAGGCCGCTCTGGCCCTGCCCCTTACGGTGCCGGCGGCAGCCGTCGTGATCCTGGTCACGATCCTGCTGGACTGGTACGGCGCCTTGAACGGTCTGCTCCGGAACCTGGGTCTGAACCCGGTGAACTGGCTGGAAGGCGTCTGGGCCAGACGGAGCATGATCCTTCTGTATCTCTGGAAGCACTGCGGTCTCTTTACCCTGCTCCTCACCGCGGCCCTGGAAACCATACCGAAGGATGAGCGGGAGGCAGCCCTTTTGGACGGAGCGGGCAAAGCCAGGATGTTTTTTTCCATTGAACTGCATCATATCGCCCCGGCGCTGCTGTTCACGGCGCTGGCGGGACTGCTCTTCGGCTTCCGCTTCTTTCGGGAAATCGTGCTGCTTTTCGGGCGCTATCCCGCGGAGGACCTGTATCTGGTGCAGCACTTCATGCGAAACGTCTTTTCCCTTTTGGATTACCAGAAGCTCAGCGCCGGGGCGGTGCTGCTCTTTCTGATGGCCGCCCTGGGCATGGGGATCCCCGCCCTGCTGATCCGCCGATTCGGCGGAGACGGGTTCCTGCTGCCCCAGCTGGAGATGACCGCCGGCCGAAAAGGCCGCCGCTTCCGGACGGGGGATATTCTCCCCGCTCTGATCCTGCTGCTCTGCGCTCTGCCCACGCTGCTGACGCTGATCCACGCCCTGGCCGGAGAGGGAGAGCTCTGGGAACGGTACGCCGCCATATGGGACAGGCGTTCCCTGGAGCCGGAATCCGTCCGCCTGCTGCTGTGGCCGGAGAACCCGACCTGGGAGAGCTTCCGCGCCTTCTTTTCCGGCGGCGGTCTGCTGAGGGCCTATGGACGGAGCCTTCTGTACACGCTCCCGGCCCTTGCCGTACAGCTGCCCATATCCCTCTGCGCCGCCTGGGGCTTTGCCCGGCTTCGGGGCAGGCTCCGGAACATCCTGCTGCTCCTGTATATGATCCTGCTTCTCCTGCCCTGGGAGGTGACCCTGGTCCCCAATTTCTTCGTAGCCAAATGGCTGGGACTGCTGGAAACTCCCTGGGCGGTGTGGCTGCCCTCCGCCTTTTCTCCCATGCCGGTGTACCTGCTCACCAAGTATTTCGAGCGCCTTCCGCCAGAGCTGCGGGAGGCGGCGGAGCTGGATGGTGCCGGGGAATGGCAGGTTTTTATCCGGGTATCCCTTCCGAATATTCTCCCGGCCTTGGGTGCAGTGATTTTCCTCAGCTTCATTGACCTTTGGAACATGGTGGAATTGCCCCGCACTCTGCTGCGGCAGGAGTCGCTCATGCCGCTCTCCGTCACCCTGGCTTCCATTCGGGCCGACGCGCCTCTGGCTCCTGTGTTCGCCGCTTCCCTGCTGTATCTGCTCCCCCCCTTGGGTGCCATCCTGCTGATGCGGCGAAGGAAGCCGCCCGAGGAATGAAGGCGCAGGCATTCAGACCCGCTGCGCCGGCGAGGGATCCTGCCGGTTTTTTCCTGAAAGTGCGCAATATCCACGCCTTTGCCTTGACAAACCGCGCCTTTGCCGCTAAACTGACAAAGTATTCATTTGTGTTTTTCCCGTCTGCCCGCCTCGCATCCCGGGGCTGCTGCCCCTCCGGCGGGCAAGGAAGCGGAACTCATATTCAGAAAGGATGACTCGGTTCATGGCAAACGACAAATTCATCAAGTTCGCGAAGGAAAAGAACTGGAAGAAGCTCGCCAAGATCGGCACCAAGAAGAATCTGCAGGATGTGATCGACGCGGCGGAAGCCTGCGGCTACGGGCGCAGCGAAGAGGCGCGGAACATCCTCATCGATATTCTCGCCCGCCCTGAGCGCGAGGCGAAGATCGCCGCCATCAAGGGTCTGGGCGCCCTGCGGTATGATCCCGACAGCCAGACGGAAGCCCTGCGGCATGCCAATCCCGGCAACGATCCCGAGCTGGCCGATCTGATCAAGGCCTCCATCGACGCTCTCCGGGACTACACCCGGGAATCCAAGAAATAAACCATCGGATAAAAAGTTAGCGCTGCCTGTGTCTGACACAGGCAGCGTTTTTCTTTTCGGCTCTATTTCGGCTATTCTTCCGGCTTCTCCTCCGCCTTATCCTCCGGCGGGGAGATGATCACTTCCCCTTCCCGCATGGAGAGGCGGACCCGGTTGCCCTCCACCCCCATCTCCTGGAGGTATTCCGGCGGGATCTGCACCCGGCCGTTCCGGTCCAGAATGGCGAATTCCTCATGCCGGGTGAAGTGGGCCTGGCCGGAGGTATCCAGGGTGGCGATATCCGCCATCTTTCCGGCATAGTCTGTTTTCAGCACCCGCTCGGAGCTGATCTTCCCATCCCGGATGGAGACCACCCGGTTCACCTTTTCCGCCACGCTCAGGTCATGGGTGACGATGACGATGGTGATGCCCAGCGTTTCATTCAGCCGCTTGAAGGTATCGAAAATATAGGCCGCGGTCTGGGGATCCACGGATCCAGTGGGTTCGTCCGCCAGGAGGAGCTTTGGGTTATTGGCCAGGGCGATGGCAATGGCCACGCGCTGCTGCTCGCCGCCGGACATCTCCCCCAGCCGGCTCAGCTTCTTATGCCCCAGGCCCACCAGCTCCAGCAGCTCCATGGCCCGCTCCTTGGTGGCGGCTTCGCTGCGGGAGAAGAGCATGGGCACCTGGACATTCTGCCAGGCCGGGAGATACGGGATCAGGTTCCGGGCGTTATTCTGCCAAACGAAGCCCACCACATCCCGCTTGTACTTCACCAGCTCCGTATCGCTGAGGCGGAACAGGTCCAGACCGTCCACATACAGCCGTCCTGCGGTGGGACGGTCCAGGCCGCCCAGCATATTCAGAAAGGTGCTCTTGCCGCTGCCGCTGTTGCCGATGATGGCCATGAGCTCGCCCCGGCGCACCACGCAGTCCAGTCCCTGGAGGGCCATGACCTCGGTTTCGTCGGTCTTATAGATCTTCACCAGGTTATCACACCGGATGATCATATCGTTTTCAGTTTCCATCCACGATCTCTCCGTTCTCCAGGGAATAGACCCTGTCTCCGATCTCCATAAAGCCCCGGTCATGGGTGGTCATGACGATGCTGACGCCCTGACTCTGGTTCAGCTCCTTGAAGATCTTCACCACCTGCAGCGCCGTGTTGGTATCCAGCTCGCCCGTGGGCTCATCCGCAAAGACCAGCTTGGGCTTATGGGCGATGGCCCGGGCGATGGCCACGCGCTGCTGCTCGCCGCCGGACATTTCGCTGGGCAGATGGGCCATGCGCTTTCCCAGACCCACCAGCTCCAGGCACTCCCGGACCCGCTCCTTCCGGTCCCCCTTCCAGCCCGCGAGCCGGAGGGCATAGTCCACGTTCTCCGCCGCGGTCATGATGGGGATCAGGGCGACAGACTGGAACACAAAGCCGATATCCCGCCGTCTCAGGCTGGTCCTGGCGGCTTCGCTCATGGAGTCCATCGTTTTGCCGTCGAACTCCACCGTTCCCGCGGTAGCCTGGTCCAGCCCGCTGAGGATGTTCATCAGGGTGGTCTTTCCGCTGCCGGAGCGGCCCTTCAAGATGGTCAGCCTGCTCCGGGGCACCTGGATATCCACGCCCTTCAGCGCCCAGAACAGGTCACCGCCGGGCACGGGATAGCCTTTCTTGATACCGGTACCGGTGAGGATCAATTCCGTATCCATGTTCTCGCCTCCCTTAATCCTCGCCCAGCTTCAGTGCCTGGGAGATCTTGATCTTCTTCACCAGCATGCCCAGGATCACCATACACAGGATCACCATGGCGGCTACCAGGCAGAGCAGGCGGGCCATATCTCCGCTGTCGGAGATGATCTGCAGGGGCAGGACCGTATCCGTGGAGGCATAGGCCAGCTGCACCAGGGGCACATAGAGCTTGGAGGCGATGAGGCCAACGGCCACGCCCAGAGCGATGGAGACGCCGGAGATAAACACCTGTTCATTTGCCAGCATGCCCACGATCTCTCCCAGGGTCATGCCCATGGCCCGGAAGATGCCCATGAGCAGGGTCCGGCTCCGAATGGACAGGATCCAGTAGATCAGGAAGCCCACCGCACATAGGAGCAGCACCACCACGAAGCACAGGGTGAGAATGCCGTTCGTTCCCTGGAAAATGGGGTCGTTTTTCAGCTCGATGAGCTGCGCCCGGGAATCCCGGAAGGTGGTGAAATGCACATCGCTCTTCGCTGCGAAGTCATAGATGAAATCCGTGGAGTCCTTGGCCTTCATCCAGATCTGGTACGGGGTGATTCCCCAGGTATTCTGGATATACCGCAGATGGGCCACCACCAGGAAATGGCTGACCTCCTTCGTGGAGCCGTCGCTGGCGGTAATGGTGGTTTTGGGATTATATCCCGGCCAGTAGTCCACAAAGCCGTAGATGATGCCATGGCAGCGGTTCCCTTCCCCGCTGCGGTAATAGATACTGTCTCCCAGCTCATAGCCGAAGTCCTGAAGGTTTGTGGAAACCAGCACCGCCCGGGGACTTACCGCCATGGCGTTCAGGTATTCATACCAGTGCACCGGCAGCAGATCCGTCTGGAAATCCACGCATTCGCCGAATTCCTTCACATTGATGCCCATGAGGAGGCAGGGTACGCTGCGGGAGCCTTCCTTGAGGCTGCAGTAGGCCCCCTCGTCATACATCACCTTGGTGATGACCTCGGCGCCCTCCAGGGCGTTGTACTTGCCGAAATCCGGCTCCGTATACCGGAGCTGGAAGCCGATAAGGTCATCCGGATTCTGCGCCTCATCCCGGTTATCCTCCCAGGCCTCCTGCAGGACGATATCCGCCCCGTTCATGTAGGCGATGCGGTTCTCCTCGTTGGCGTTGATGGTTCGGGCGGTCTGGGCATTGAAGATGCCGATGGCCAGGGTGATCACCAGGAAGGCGATGATGTACCCCTGGCTGCTCCGGGTGCGCATCACCTGGAGGAAGGAGGAATACATGGCGGGAGACCAGCGCTTTTTGCCGATGGTGTACACCAGCCAGGCGATCAGAGGGACGATGCGCAGGGCGACCAGGCCGGCGCCGATCACGAAGAGCGAGGAAGAAAGGTACAGAAGGGGATCCAATCCCTCCCCTTCCAGCACCTTCTGGGCCAGGGCGGCCTTCTGCCCGTTAAAGGTGTACAGGCCATACAGGGAAACCCCCAGGAGGAGGATATCCAGATAGAAGCGCTGGAACCAGGGCTTGTCCGACCTCCGCTTCTTCTGCTTCTGGGCCACGATGCTCAGCCGGGCATAGCGGATGGAGGGCAGCACCATGGCCAGCATGCTCAGCAGCGCCGCGCCGCAGCCATAGATCCAAACATCCCGGGTATAGCGCACCAGCAGCGCTTTTCGGGAGACAAATTCCAGGAAGGCGTTTGCCGAACCCAGCACCTGACAGATGACGGCGCTCAGCGGCAGGCCCACCGCCAGGCTCACCCCGGCCACCAGGATGCTCTGCAGCAGGTAGATCCCCAAGATCTGCCGTCTGCCCGCGCCCCGGCTTTTGATGACGCTGATCTCGCTCTGCTCCATGCTCAGGATCTGACCGGAGACCATGAAGATAAAGGCGGCGAGAAGGGCGTAGATGGGGATCTGCAGGATGCGCAGGGTGACCCGGACCCGGGCCGCATCCACCAGATACTGCCCCAGGATGCCGCTGTAATACTCGTTGTAGCTGACGTTGTTCCGCTCCTTATGGAGGGCGGCGTCCTTCTGGGCTTCCGCATAGAGGAACTCCGCATTATCCACCGTGACATCGTGGTAATCCATCACCACGAACCACAGCCCCATGGATTTGCAGGGCAGGCGCACCATGCTCCCGAACCGCTCCTGATAGATCTGCTCAGACATCATGAGCTGGTTCTCATAGGTGGAGGGGCTCTTGTACCAATAATGGTCCCCCTCATCCGCGGCATCATAAATGCCCACCACCTGGACCTTCAGAGGCGCCTCGTTTTCATCGGTCACCTTCGGCAGCTCCAGCACCTCGTTCAGCAGGAGGTTCTGCTTGATGAGGGCCTTCTGGCTCACCACGACCTCGATGACCCCATCCCTGATCTCATCCGAATACATGCGGCCGGAGATGATCTTCGCATGCTCCGGCAGACCGGTGAGGCAGCCCAGGCGGACCTCCTTGCTGGTGAAGTTGGACCGGGGAAGGGTGGGCGCGATCTGCACCGCCTCCATAAAGGTGTTCTCCACGATCCATTCCTGCCGAAGTCCCAGGCGCCCGGGCATGGCGTAGGCCATATCCCGCTCCTGCCGGTAATACTCGATGGCGCTGCTTCCCTCCCGGGAGTTGGCCGGCACACTGCTGAGCATGTACGCCGTGGTGGCATACCGCCCGTTCTGGGTGACATAGCTGGACAGGGTGCCGGTGAGCATCCGCTGCAGCGCCGCTTCCGTATACATGGGATTCCCGGCGGCGATGGCCACCAGCAGGATATTGCCCACCAGCAAAGCGGCCATAAGCCACTTTTTATTCAGCATTTTCCGTAAGACGAATTGAAGCATGCCCTTCCGCCTCCCTCAGGTGTTGTAAGAGCTGACCACGACCCGATCGCCCTCCTTGAGGCCCTGGAGGATCACGACCATCGTCCCGGTCGCCGGTCCGCGAAGGACCGGCCGCTGCTTGGGGGTATCCCCCTCCAGGATGGTAACGTAGTAGACCCCCTCTTCGCTGGTCAGGGCGTTTTTGGGGACCACCAGGGCATCCCGCAGCATGAGGCAGCTGACCTCCATGGCGGACTGTGTGCTTTTCCCCGTCAGCGCGCTGGGGTCCACCCGGACAAAGATATTGGTGCCCCGGTAGCGAAGGGGCACGACCTCCGGAGAGGAGACGATCGTTCCGGTGACCTGCTTCGCCCGGTCTCCCCGGCCGACGGTGACGCTGAGCTCCCGGCCGTAGACATAGCAGCCGCTGGCGCTGCTGCCCATGAGCAGGATGGAGTCCGCCCCATTGATCGAGCAGAGCTCGGTGCCGGCGGGAATGACCTCCCCGGCCTTATACCGGCTGTTCACCGAACGGATGAATCCGTCTACCGGAGCACGGAGGACGATCTCCCCCGCCGCCGCTTTCATCTCCTCCAGGCTCGCCTCCAGGGTCTTCAGCCGGAATTCGGTCTGGAGGGCGTACAGGTCCCGGTCCGCTTCCATACTCTCCGCCTGCTTATCCCGGATCTCCCGGCGGACCCGGGTATAGGCGGTCATATCCCGGATGTTTTCGATCTGCTCCTCGTACCAGGCGAGGCGTTCTTCCCGGTTGGCCCGCTGGGCCTGGATCTCCAGCTCCCTCTGCCGAATGTCCGATGCGGAGCCGATCCCCTGGAGGACGACCACCGGGTCCCCCTCCTTCACCTCCTGGCCGCGTTCCACCAGGATCTCCTTCAGCACCAGCTGGCTGCTGCCGGTGCGCACGGGGCGCACCAGACGATAGGTCACGTCGCCGGTGATGGTCAGGGTACGGTACATATCCTGCTTTTCCACCGTAACGGTCTGATAGGTCGTCTTTTTTTCCGCAATCCCACTGTCCGCCAGGCGGGTGGACATATCCACCGTTGCCGCGGGCTTGGCGGCGCAGCCCGCTGCAAGCAGGAGGGCAAGGGTCAGAAGCGCGGCCTTTCCTTTAGTTCCCAACATAGACCTGCTCTCCTTCCTCCAGTCCCTGGGTGATCTGGACCAAAGCATCGGTGAAGATCCCCCGGGTCACGGTCAGCCTTTCCCTTCCCTCCGGGGTCACGCGATAGACATAGTATCCGGCGGTATCCCGATGCACGGCATTGGCCGGAAGGATCAGCGCGTCCTCCGCATGGTCCGTCGTCAGGAAAAGGACCACCTCCATGCCCGGTTCCACCGGATTGCCGTTGGCGTCCGTCACCAGGAAGGTGCTCTGCATCGTATCGCCGGAGGCCTTCATGGCCAGGTATTCCTTCCGATCCAGAGGCACATACTCCACCTCCACCCGGTATCCGTCCACCATGGCATAGAGCTCGGAAGCCCGGCCCACCTGGTCGGCGGTGAGGTATTCCGTGCGGATGCGGGCGGAGCCGGCGGCGGCCAGCCAGATGACGGCGTTGTTGGCCATGGCATAGCCGCCCTCGGCGGCGGCGCAGTGCACGACCGTCCCGTCGCAGGGGGCGGCGAGCACGCCGGCGCTGAGCTGCTTTTCCAGCTCCTCGATGCTCCGGACCATATCCTCACGGCTCAGGACCCAAAGGGCCTCGAACTCCTCCAGCTGGTTTTCCTGCTCCGCGATCTGGGATTCCTTCAGCCTTCTGGCGGTGGAGGAAGCGCCGTAATTCCTCAGCTCCTCCAGCTCCAGCCGGGCAATATCCAGCTGCAGCTCCCGCTTCTTCCGGTTCAGCTCATGCTCGGTATCCGAATACTCCAGCTGATCCCGGGCGGAATCCAGGGCCGATTCCAGGGATGCGGTGTTCAGCCTGGCCATGACCTGCCCGGCTTTGACCTGGCTCCCCACGCTCACCAGAACCTCGGTGATGAGGCCCGCGCCGGTGAAGGAGAGCTCAAGCACTTCCGGCAGGACCAGGCCGCTGTAGGTCTGTACCTTCCCGATGCTGCCCCGGGTCACGGTCACAACATCCTGCTCCATGCCCGCAGGCTCCCGCAGGGGCGGCGCCGTCATCTCCTCCGTTCCGGCGCAGCCGGTGAGAAGCAGCGCAAGCAGCAGGAGGAGGGCGACGATCGTATTCCTTCTCATGCGCTTCGCTCCTAACTGACGATGACCGTATCGCCCTCGGTAAGGCCGTCGGTCACCTCGATATACCATCCGGCCAGGAGCCCGCAGCTCACGGGCTTCGCGTTCTTCAGGCCGTTTTCATCCTCATAATACACATAATACTGATCGCCGACGGTGAACACCGCCCGCTTGGGCAGGATCAGCACATCCTCCCGGCTGTCCAGCATCAGCTCAACCGTTCCCCGGACATTGTCCCCGGTGGGCGTCTCGGGTCCCAGCAGCTTCAGATAGACCGTCCGGTTGCCCCGGGAATCCTCATATTCCTCCAGACCCAGGGAGGCCGCGGATACGGCCACGCAGGGGTATTCCGCTTCCCCGCACAGGACGTCCACGCTGGTCCCCGGCCGGAGCCACTGCCAGGCATCCGTACTTCCGGTGAACATGGAGGATGCGGTATCGGTGATCGTGGCGACCAGATCCGCCTTGGAGGAGGTCTCCCCCTCCCGGAGGGATTTCACATAGGTCACGACCCCATCGATCCCCGCATACAGGCGCAGGCTCTCCAACTCCTCCGAGAGCTCGTCCCGTTTCTCCTGCCGGATCGTCAGCGATTCCTGATAATACGCCAAGTCGGCGGCCCGGGCGTCCGAGGCGGTGGTATTGTCCGCCTTCCGGAGGGCTTCCTGCTCCAGGGCCAGCTCCAGCGCCTTTTCCGCGCTGCGCACCTGGATCTCCAGACGGGCGATCTCCTCCTCCGTTTGCCTCAGACTCTCCTTTATGTCTCCCGCCTCCAGCTCCGCCACGAGGGTGCCCGCGGCTACCTCCTGACCGACGGCCACGAAAATCGTGCCATAGGGCTTATCCGGCACGGCGAATTTGAGGTTCTCCTGCCGGGTGGCGCTGAAGGTACAGTTGAAGGTCTGCACCAGGTTCAGATCGCCCCGGGTCACCTGGGCGGTTATGTACTCCGCGCCGCTGAAGGGGGTGACCAGGGGAAGCTCGGGTACCTCCGGCTCCGCCGGCAGGAGGAAACAGCCGGTCAGCCCCAGGAGGCACAGCGCGGAGAGGGGGAGTGCGATCCATTTTCTCAACGCAGTTCAACTCTCTTCTGCTTGAAATAAGGAAGAATAAACAAATGAAAGTATACAATATTTCGCCTCATACGTCAACATAAACAGGCGATTTCGCACAAATCGGCCCAAATGGCCAAAAAGATGCGGAATGCGGAAAAAAACGCCGGTCAGCGGCGGGCATAGTCGCTTCCGGCGGGGAAAAACTATCGCAAACGGAATGACTTATGCGGCTATTCCTGGGGCAGCAAACGGCAATAATCGGAAAAATCCAGTCTTCCCGTCCGCAGCGCGGCGGCGGCTCCGCATTCCAGATCGGCGAGCCAATGGCAGCGGATATCCTCCCGGTCCAGAAAAAGGCGCAGCTCCTCATCCCCGCTGTTCCAGACCACGGCGGCGGCAGGACTTCCCCCGGCCCTCCGCAGCGCCGTCAGCTCCGACAGATACGGCCTCAGATCTTCCGACGAGCCGACGATGAGCACGGTCCTGCCCGGGAGGACCGGCGGAGCATAGGGCAGCCCCAGACGCGCGGCGGTCTCCGCGCCCCAGCCATCCCCCAGAACAGCTTCCCCGGCGGCATAGTGCTCCCGCACCAGGGCGGCCAGCGCTCCGGTCAGTTCCTCCCGCAGCGCAGGCTCCTCCAGGGCCTTGTCTCCCGCCCAGTCCAGAGGCGTCTCCGCTCCGGGTTCGACCCGCAGCGCGCCGGCGGCCAGCAGCCGCTCGGCCAGGAGCTCCCGTTCAGAATGATCCATGGGTCCCTCTCCTTCCCGACAGTCGCAATTTACGATTTGTTCACATGAAATTCAAGCATCGTTCAAAAGCCGATGCTAGGATACAGGCAATCAAAGGAAAAACAAAGCGCAAGTATTCCAGGATATTTTCACGAAGAGGTGTTTCATCATGAAGAAGAGAACCATCCGCACAGTGATCTGCGTATGTCTGGCCGCCCTGCTTCTGATCGGCGGCGCCGCCTATGGCGCTGTCCGCTATGTGGACGGACGCATTCAGCAGCTGAACCAGGCCCGGATGGCCGACGCAGGCGCCGTTTCCATGCAGGCGGATAACCCCATCAGCCAGATGGCCAACCTGCAGCTGAACCCCCGGAGCGGGGATCTGCTGGATCCCACGGAGATCTATGAGCTGGCCACGCAGCAGGTCGTGGGCATCTCCACGGAGGTCACCTCCACCAACGTCTTCGGCCAGATGGTCACCGGCGCGATTTCCGGCACCGGCTTCATCATCAGCAGCGACGGCTACATTCTCACCAACAACCATGTGGTGGAAAAGGCCTACAAGGAAAACCTGAAGGTCACCGTCATGCTCTACGACGGCACCGAATACACGGCGGAGATCGTCGGCGTGGAGGGGGATAACAATGATATCGCCGTGCTGAAGATCGAGGCCTCCGGCCTCAATGCCGCCACCCTGGGCAACAGCGACGATATGAAGGTAGGCGAAAGCGTTTACCTGGTGGGCAATCCCCTGGGCGAGCTGACCTACACCATGACGGCGGGCATCATCAGCGCCCTGGACCGGGAGATCGCCGCGGAGCAGGACGCCAGCGTAAACATGTTCCAGCTGGACGCCGCGGTGAACAGCGGCAACTCCGGCGGCCCGGTGTACAACAGCCGGGGCCAGGTGGTCGGCGTGGTCACCGCCAAATATAAGTCCACCGGCGTGGAGGGGCTGGGCTTCGCCATCCCCATCAACGATGCCGCCGAGATCGCGGATGAAATCATCGACCACGGCTACGTCACCGGCAAGCCTTATTTCGGCATCATGGTCAAAACCATGACCGAACAGTACGCCGCCTATTACAACAGCGTTCCCGGCGTCTATGTATACAGCGTGGATGCGGGGAGCTGCGCTGCCGCCGCCGGCATCCGCCAGGGGGACGTGATCACGAAGCTGGGGGACGAGGAGATCAAGACCAACGCCGACCTTTCCACCGCGAAGAAGGCATACAAGGCCGGGGATACGGCGGAAGTCACGGTTTTCCGCGGCGGCGAATACCTAACCCTGAAGGTGACCTTCGATGAGAAAAAGCCGGATCGCCCCGCCTCCAACGGGACTCAGGAAGAGAATCCGCCCGCCGAAGCCTCTCCCGAGCCCGCCCCCGAGGGGGAAGGCGGCGGTCAGAGCATCTGGGATTTCTTTTTCGGCCAGATCATTCCCAGAGGATCAGAGGAGGCCCAGGAGTCCGCTGCCCCCGACAGCGAGGACGGACCGGAGCACTTCGGCAGCTGAGAAAGCCGGAAACGACAATGGAATTTGCCGGAGCTCGCATGAGCTCCGGCTCTTGTTTATTCATCCAGTTTGAGGACCGCCATGAAGGCCTCCTGGGGCACCGAGACCGTGCCCAGGGAGCGCATTTTTTTTTTGCCCTCCTTCTGCTTCTCCAGGAGCTTCTTTTTTCGGGTGATGTCGCCGCCGTAGCACTTGGCCAGCACATCCTTCCGCAGGGCCTTGATGGTCTCCCGTGCGATGATCTTGCCGCCGATGGCCGCCTGGACCGGGACCTCGAACATCTGCCGGGGGATATTGTCCTTCAGCTTTTCGCAGATCCGCCTGGCCCGGGGATAGGCCTTTTCCCGATGGACGATAAAGCTCAGGGCGTCCACCATATCCCCGTTCAAAAGGATATCCAGCTTCACCAGGTCGCTGGGCCGGTAGGACTCCAGGGTGTAGTCCAGGGAGGCGTAGCCCTTTGTCCGGGATTTCAGCGCATCGAAGAAATCATAGATAATCTCGTTCAGGGGAAGATGATAATGGAGCTCCACCCGATCGTCTCCCTGGTAGACCATATCCTTGAATTCCCCCCGTCTGTCCTGGCAGAGATCCATGATATTCCCCACATAGACCTGGGGCGTCATGATGCTGGCCGCCACATAGGGCTCCTCCGCCTCCTGGATCTGGCTGGGATCCGGGTAGTTCAGGGGGTTGTCGATCATCTGCACCGTGCCGTCTGTCTTCGTCACCCGGAAAATGACGCTGGGGGCGGTGGTGATCAGCTCCAGGTTGTACTCCCGCTCCAGCCGCTCAGCAATGATCTCCATATGCAGCAGACCCAGGAAGCCGCAGCGGAAGCCGAAGCCCAGGGCCGCGGAGGTCTCCGGCTCATAGGAGAGGGCGGCGTCGTTCAGCTTCAGCTTTTCCAGCGCATCCCGCAGATCCGGGTACTTGGCCCCGTCCGCCGGATAGAGGCCGGAAAAGACCATGGGCTGGGCCGGGCGGTAGCCCGGAAGCGGCTCGGCCGTAGGGTCCTCCGCCCCGGTGACCGTATCCCCCGGCTGGGTATCCGCCACATTCTTGATGCTGGCGGTGAAGTAGCCCACGTCCCCCGCCCGCAGCTCTTCGCAGGGGGCCAGGCGCAGGGCGCCCATGTGGCCCACCTCCACCACCTTGTATTCCGCGCCGGAGGCCATGAGGCGCACGTTCATCCCGGTCCTCAGGGTGCCTTCCCGCAGGCGGAGGTACACGATGACCCCCACAAAGGGATCATACTGGCTGTCAAAAACCAGGGCCTTCAGCGGCGCATCCGGATCCCCCTTGGGTGCGGGTACGCCCCGGACGATCTCCTCCAGCACCCGGTCGATATTCAGTCCCAGCTTGGCGGAGATCTCCGGCGCATCCATGGCGGGGATGCCGATCACATCTTCGATCTCCGTCTTGACCTTATGGGGATCCGCGCCGGGCAGATCGATCTTATTCAATACCGGAAGGATCTCCAGGTCGTTATCCAGCGCACGATACGTATTGCCCAGGGTCTGGGCCTCGATCCCCTGCCTGGCGTCCACCACCAGCAGAGCTCCCTCGCAGGCGGCAAGGCTCCGGGAAACCTCATAGTTGAAGTCCACATGGCCCGGGGTATCGATCAGGTTCAGGTGATAGACCTCCCCTTCCTCATCCCGGTACTCCATGCTCACGGCCCGGGCCTTGATGGTGATGCCCCGTTCCCGCTCCAGCTCCATATTATCCAGGATCTGCGCCTCCATATCCCGCTCCGCCACCGCGTGACAGCTCTCCAGGAGCCGGTCGGCCAGGGTACTCTTTCCATGGTCGATATGGGCGATGATGCAGAAATTGCGGATCCGGTCCTGCTCGATCATACCTGTTCCCTCCACTCATCCCAGAATCCCCGCAGCACGCTCTCCGCCCGCTCCGCCAGCTCCGGAGGGAGGCTGAGCTCCGGCGCGCCGGGCTGACCGGGGGTCATTCTCGCCTTGGCCAGGCCGGAATAGGCCTCCCACAGGCTCTGGCTCAGTTCCTGAGGCAGCTTGCAGCAGCCGTCTCGGTCACGGTTCCGGAGCAGCATGTACAGGCTGACGGCAAGCCATTCCTCCGCCAGACGGCAGCTTTCCCGGCTTCCCGTTTCCCCCAGGGCGCGGATCAGCTCCGCAAGAGCGCGGGTCCCCGATTCCCCCATGGACAGGAGGGCGGGATCCCACTTCTCCATATCCGGCATGGCGGTCCGGATCCGGGTCCTGCCCAGGAGATAATCTGCCGATACGCCGTAATAGCTGCAGGCCTCCGTCACGAAGGCCAGGCCCGGCTCTCTCAATCCGTTTTCATAATGGCTCAGGAGCGCCTGAGAGATATGCAGGTCCGCGGCGGCAGTGCGCTGATTCAAGCGCCGCTCCTTCCTGAGCCGGCACAGGATGGCCGGAAAGGTCTCTCCCATTCCCGTTCCTCCCTTCGGTCCTCTTGTTGATTACGGAGAGTATACCCCAAATCCCCGCCGGTGTAAAGCTCGAGTTCGCTTTCCCCGCCTGCCGCGAAAAATGGCTTGTAGTTCCGAAGCAGGTGTGGTAAACTAACCTGTAATGAGCAGCCGGCATTGGCGCCGGCAGCCCCAGACAACTCTCGTTGACCGAAAGGAGAGTCGGCATGGTCAAACTGAATACCGATAAGGGCTATATTCGCATATCCAACGAAGTGTTCACCACCCTGGTCGGCGCCGCCGCCACCAGCTGCTTCGGCGTGCGCGGCATGGCCAAACGCTCTGCCAGCGACGGCCTTGTCCATCTGCTGAAAACAGAGGCCATGGGAAAGGGCGTGCACGTCTCTTTCCATGAGGGGGAAGAGGCCATTTCCATTGAGCTGCACATCATCGTGAAGACCGGGGTGAATATCCCGGTGATCTGCGATTCCATCAGCAGCGCCGTGCGCTACAAGATCACCGAGGCCACCGGCGTGCAGGTGCGCGCCGTGGATATCTTCATCGATTCCATACTGCCCGACTGAACACGGAGGATAGATAGATGACAGAAATTCTGGATAGCCGGCTGTTTTGCGGCATGGTCATCAACGCGGCTGCCGCAGTGGAGAGCCGCAGCCAGGAAATCAACGAGCTGAATGTTTTTCCCGTACCCGATGGGGATACGGGCACCAATATGAGCATGACCCTGAACAACGCCTCCCGGGAGCTGGGCAAGGGCGCGCCCCCCACCCTGGGCGCCGCCGCGGAGGTCACTGCCTCCGCCATGCTCCGGGGCGCCCGGGGCAACAGCGGCGTGATCCTCTCCCTTCTTTTCCGGGGCATGTCCAAAGCCCTGAAGGAAAAGCAGACCGCCACCTGCGCGGAGCTGGCTGCCGCCATGAACGAAGGCGTATCCGCCGCCTACAAGGCCGTCATGAAGCCCACGGAGGGCACCATCCTCACCGTCTCCCGGCTGGCCTCCTCCGCCGCAGCGGAAGCCGCGGCGGACACGGCGGATATGGAGCTCATGCTGGAGAAGGCCATCTCCGCCGGAGATGCTGCCCTGGCCGAGACCATCGAGCAGAATCCCGTACTGAAGAAGGCCGGGGTGGTGGACGCAGGGGGCATGGGCTATCTGATCATCCTTCGGGCGTTCCTCTCTGCAGCCAGAGGCCAGATCATCGAGCCAATGAAGCCTCAGCCCGCCGTCGGACGCCGGGAGGAGAGCGTATTTGCCCGCTTCGATACGGAGGAGGATATCCATTTCCCCTACTGCACCGAATTCATCGTCCAGAAGGACAACGAAAAAACCGTTGACATCCTCCGGGACTTTCTCGCCTCCATCGGGGACAGCGCCGTGGTGCTGGATGACGAGGAGCTCATCAAGGTCCATGTCCATACGGACCGTCCGGGCGACGTGCTTACGGAAGCCCTGACCTATGGCAGCCTTCTCACGGTGAAGGTGGAAAATATGCGGGAGCAGCACACCAGCAAGCTCCAGGAGGTGGAGGCCGCCGGCGCTGCCTCTGCGCCGAAGAAGCCGGAACCGGAAAAACGCCCCCCCACCCAGCCCCTGAGCATCGTATCCGTCTGCGCGGGAGAGGGGCTAACCGCCCTGTTCCATGAGCTGGGGGCGGATCAGGTCGTCACCGGCGGGCAGACCATGAACCCCTCCACGGAGGATATCCTCCGGGCGGTGGAGCGTTCCGCAGGAGCGGCGGTAATCGTGCTGCCCAACAACAAGAACATCGTTATGGCGGCCCAGCAGTGCGCAGGACTGACGGAAAAGCAGGTCATCGTGATCCCCACCGCCTCCATTCCCCAGGGGATCTCCGCCATCCTGGCGGCGGATCTGGAGCTGTCTCCCGAGGCAAATGAGGCCGATATGCTGGAGGCCATCCAGCGGGTCTCCTCCATTTCCGTCACCTATGCCGCCCGGAATTCCTCCTTCGATGGACTGGAGATCCGGGCAGGGCAATACCTGGCCCTGCTGGAGGGCAAGCTCCTCTGCTGCACGGACAGCCTGGAGGAGCTGGCGGAAAAGATCGCCGGGGCCGCCGCCCAGGCCGAGCTGGTGAGCGTCTTCTATGGGCAGGATGTTTCCCGGGACCAGGCAGAGGCCTTTTCCTCCTCCCTGGGCGGGAAGCTGCCGGAAGCGGAGCTCTCCCTGGTGGACGGGGGCCAGCCGGTGTACTATTACCTCATCTCCGCGGAATAAACTGGTTATGAAAAAACTTGCCGTCAGCGTGTCGTCAAGCCTTGTCGACACGCTGACGGCGCTGAACGGGAGGAATCACCTTGTCTCAGCGAAAAAAGCAGGGCTTCGTGGAAGGCGCCGCCATCCTCACCGCCAGCACCATCCTCATCAAGATCATGGGAGCGCTGTTCAAGCTGCCCCTGGCCAACATCATCGGGGATGAGCGGATGGCGGACTTCGGCACCGCTTACAATATCTATTCCCTCCTTCTCATCCTCTCCACCGCCGGTCTCCCCGTGGCCCTGAGCCGTATGGTGGCGGCGGCGGACGCGCTGGATCACCGGCAGCAGGTCAAGCGCACCTTTCATATGGCCCGGGCCGCCTTCTTTACCTTCGGCCTGGTCAGCACCCTGGTCATGCTGCTATTCAACCGGCAGCTGGCCGCCTTCATGGATAATCCCGCAGCGGCCCTGAGCATCGCCGTGCTGGCTCCGGCCGTGGTATGCGTCTGTCTCACCTCCTCCTATCGGGGGTATACCCAGGGGCTGGGCGACATGGTCCCCACCTCTGTCTCCCAGATCATCGAGACCGCCTGCAAGCTCCTTTTCGGCCTCACCGCCGCCGCCATCCTGGTACGGACCGGCCGGGGGATGATGGGCGCCGCCGGAGGCATTTTCGGCGTCACCGTGGGCACCGTGCTCGCCCTGGCGTATATCGTCCTCTATACCCTGCGGCTGGACCGGCGGCTCTCCGCTCCCCGGGGGGATCCGGATGTGCCGGAGAGCCGGAGCGAAACCCTGAAAAAGCTCATCAGCATCGGCATCCCCATCACCATCGGCTCCTGCATCCTGAATATCGTCGCCATTGCGGACAACAAGATGATCCTGAACCTGCTGCACAGCGCGGCGGGCTTCTCCAAGGAAATGGCCAAGGTATATTACGGGGTGTACTTCAACAGTCAGACCCTGTATAACCTCCCCTCCGCCTTCGCCGTCCCCCTGGTGACCAGCGCCATCCCCGCCATCACCGCCTATGCGGCGAAGAGGCAGCATCGGGACGCGGCCCAAATCATGGGCGCAGCCCTGAAGCTCATGAACCTTCTGGCCTTCCCCATGGCGGTGGGCATGGGCTGCCTTTCCTATTCCCTGATGCATGGGCTCTACCCCATGAGCCATGAATCCGGGGCCTCCATCCTGGCCATCATGAGCATTGCGGCCTACTTCGTCTGCCTGACTATGCTCACCAACGCGATCCTGCAGGCCTATGGGCACGAATGGCTGCCCATGATCTCCATGCTGGCGGGGGGCGTGTGCAAGGTCCTGGTCAACTACCTGCTTCTCCGGAACCCCCAGATCGGCATCCTGGGTGCGGCGGTGGGCAACATTGCCTGCTATCTTGTCATCAGCCTGCTGAATCTGCTCATGATCCGGAAAAAGGTGGAGGCCTGCCCTTCCCTGTTTCCCCTGTTCCTCCGGCCTCTGCTGGCCTCCCTGATCATGGGGGGATGCGCCTGGTGTGCGGACCGGCTCGTGCGGGCTCTGCTGGTCCGGCTGGACCTGTTCCAAGGGGGACGGATGGCCGATCTGGTCCCCGCGGTGATCGCTGTGGTCGTCGGCGTTGTGATCTACTTCCTCATGGTGATCCTGCTGAAGGCCATCAAGCGGGAGGAGCTGGAGCTGGTGCCCAAGGGAGAGAAGCTCGCCAAGCTGCTCCGGCTCTGAGCCGGGAGCAATACGAAGGAGAAAAACCATGCGGCTGGATAAATATCTGAAGGTATCTCGGCTCATCAAGCGCAGGACGGTGGCGAACGAAGCCTGCGACAATGAGCGGGTAACGGTAAACGGCAAACCCGCCCGGGCCTCCTACGCGGTGAAGCCCGGGGATATCCTGGAGCTGCGCTTCGGGGAGCGGTTTCTGCGGGTGGAAGTGGTGAGTACGGCGGAGCACGCGGGGAAGGACGAGGCCGCCGCCATGTACCGGGAACTGCGCTGACCATGGGAAAACAGCGGAGGCTCATCGGGAATCGGGCGTTCTATGCCATGGTGCTGGCGGTAGCCGTACCCATTATGGTGCAGAACGGCATCACCAGCTTCGTCAATCTGCTGGATAACATCATGGTCGGCCGGGTAGGTACGGAACAGATGTCCGGCGTAGCCATCGCGAACCAGCTGATCATGATCTTCGACCTGGGCATCTTCGGCGGACTCTCCGGGGCCGGCATCTTCGCCGCCCAGTATTTCGGCAGCGGCAATCTGGAAGGGGTGCGCAACACCTTCCGGGTCAAGCTGTATATCGGCCTTGCGGTCGTCCTGGCTGCCGTCGCCGTTTTTCTGGTTTTCGGTCGGTCGCTCGTCATGCTGTTCCTCCAGGGGGACGCGGACGTAGGAGACCCGGAGGCCACTGCCGCCCATGCCCTGGGGTATATGCGGATCATGATGCTGGGCTTCCTCCCCTTCATGCTCACCCAGGTCTATGCCAGCACCCTGAAGGAATGCAGCGAGACCCTTCTTCCCATGAAAGCCGCCGTGGCGGCAGTGCTCACCAATCTGGTGCTGAATTACATTCTGATTTTCGGTAAGCTGGGTCTTCCCGCCATGGGCGGGCAGGGCGCGGCGGCGGCGACGGTGGTCTCCCGCTTTGTGGAGCTCTTCATCGTTCTGTTGGATACCCATCGGCGCCCAGACCGCTATTCCTTTGTCCGGGGCCTGTATCGCACCCTGCTGGTTCCCGCTTCCCTGCTTCGGAGCATCCTGGCCAAGGGGATCCCCCTGCTGGCCAACGAGCTTCTCTGGGCCGGCAGCATGGCTATGCTGAGTCAGTGCTATTCCCTTCGGGGGCTGAGCGTGGTGGCCGCCATGAATATCACCACCACCGTGACGAATCTGTTCAGCGTAGTGCTGATGGCAATGGGCAACTCTGTGGCGATCATCGTGGGACAGCAGCTGGGCTCCGGCGATCTGGACCGGGCCAGGGATACGGACCGGAAGCTCATCGCCTTCGCCGTCGCCCTCAGCATCCTGGTGGGGGGCATCCTGGCCCTGGTCAGTCCCTACATCCCCCTGATCTACAAGACGGAGTCCATGGTACGGAAGCTCGCCTCCACCCTCCTGCTGATCGGGGCGCTGGAAATGCCCATCGATGCGCTTGCGGTAACCGGGTATTTCACCATCCGCAGCGGGGGAAAGACCTTCCTCACCTTCCTGTTTGACAGCGCCTATTCCTGGATCCTCACCATTCCTCTGGCCTGGTGCCTGGTGCATTTCACCGCGCTGCCGATCGTACCCCTGTTCTTTATCGTACGATTTTCCAATATCGTGAAGGGCGCTATCGGGCTCATTCTGGTGCATTCGGGCTTCTGGTGCCAGAATATCGTCCTGGAAAACCAGTGACCGGAGGTTTTCCACAAAACCATCCCCAGGTTGTCCGCATTCCCTCCGCCTCTTTTCCGCTGTTCTTTTCCTTTCCGTTTGATTTTCTTCTCTCTTCTGTTGTTTTCGTTTCTTCTCTTTTAGGGACGAGTTGTTCCAAGTCGTGCAAGGTGGCACAAGTCGTCACCGCTCCAGGGCGATGATCCCATCCGAAAACCCGATATACGGCAGCGGCGCGGGCTGAAATGCCCGCGCCGCATTTTATTTCTTATCTCTTCCATAGGCTTCAGCTCCGGCTCCTTCTTCCGGAAGGCGACCGGGTTCAGAGCGTGGCGTTCCATGTGACCGCTGGGTCATACCCGCGCCGAAGTGGCTTTTCTGTATTCGTTTCTTATTCCGTTCAAGCCGCCTGGACAGGCTCACTCTCCCAGCAGGTATCCGTCCTTCATTCTCAGAACCAGGTCGGCGGTATCTGCCACCTCCGGGTCGTGGGTCACCACGATGACGCAGCGGCCTTCCTCGTGGGCCAGGCGACGGAGGATCTCCATGACGATGCGGGTGTTCTCCCCGTCCAGGTTTCCCGTGGGCTCGTCCGCCAGGAGAACGGGGGCGCCGGAGCACAGGCTTCGGGCAATGGCAACCCGCTGCTGCTCGCCACCGGAGAGGGCGGAGGGAAAACGCTTGTGCTTGCTCTCCTCGATCCCCACCTTCACCAGGGCTTCCGAAGCCTTCACACGGGCCTGGTTCTCCGGGATGCCCTGCATCTCCATGGGGAGGGTGACGTTTTCTCTTACGGTGAGGAGCGGCAATAAACAGAAGGCCTGGAAGATGATGCTCACGCCCTCCCGGCGGTACTTGTCTAGGTCCAGGG
>JAFWOX010000100.1 GCA_017545325.1 Oscillospiraceae bacterium
ACACCTCGTCCAGCGACAGGCTTCCGGGCCATCCCCCGCGGACTATCAGCCAAGCAAGATCCTGGATGCTCGATGCCTCCACTCTTGAAGTCTCCAGGATGCCATCGCCCCGGGGTGCGGATGCTTCGATCCGCACAGCAAAAAACGGGCCGCCTCGACGAGGCGGCCCATGCGGGTTCAGGTCTGATCCGGAGGGAATTCTTCCCAGGGCGGCTCCTCCGGGCGGAAGCTGGATTTCGGGGCCATGCACAGGGGGCAGACCCAGTTCTCCGGAAGGTCGGCAAAGGGCGTTCCGGCCAGCTCTTCGTCGTACACCTCGCCGCACAGGGGACAGACCAGCTTCATGATCCTCCCCCCTTTTCCTCCACGGGGGCCAGGGCCGAGCTGAGAATGACCCGGTTCGGGCCGGTCTGGCACACCTCAAGCTGATCACCGGAGGACAGGGGCCGGGACTCGTTGGGCAGGAACAGCCGCTCCGGAGAGACATAGACCGTATCCTCCCGGCGTCTGCCGTTCACATAGACCACGCTGTAGGGGGTGAAGCCGGAGCCGTCGATCTCCACCATGGTCTCTCCCACGACCACCCGCGTGACCCGGATCTCCTCCAGCCCCATCTTCATCTCCGTCCGCCGATAGGGACTCTCCCCGCCGTAGGCGAGCTTATCCCCGTACAGCAGGTCGTATTCCAGCATCTCCAGTCCGTCCTGATACCCCTCCAGACCCATATGCTCCAGGTGGTAGTCCGTGACCACGCCGCCTCCGATCCCCGCCGCGTCCAGGAGGTGGGCCGTGAGCTGATAGGCCTGCAGGTCCCGGTCCTCGCCCCCCACGCCCACGCCGTAGTTGCTCCAGATGAAATACTGGGTCTGGAAGAGGGTGCCGCAGACCAGGTCCTCCGGGGAGAGGTCCAGCACCGGAAGATGATCCCCGTAGGCGATGACCATGGTCTCCTCAGGATAGTCGGCCAGGGCGGCGATCAGATCCCCCAGGAAGGCGTCGGTCCCCTGGAGCTGTTTGGCGAAATAGAGAAACTGTTCGGAAGCGTCCCCTTCAAAAACCTCGTTGCCCTTGAAGCGGATATCGTCCACCTCGCTGTCCTCCGGATATTTGCCGTGGCACTGAACGGTGACCGTAAAGACGAAATCCAGGGAATCCGTCTGCTCCATGGCCTCCAGGATGTATTTTGTCAGGACCTGGTCCTTGGGCCAGCCCTTCTCCGTGACCTGGACGCCGTTCATGTACTCCACGGAGGTGAAATCATCGAAGCCCAGGTTGGGATAGACCTCGTTCCGGCCGTAGAAGGAGCCGGTGTAGTCATGGATCGCGTGGGTCCCGTAGCCCAACTCCTTGAGGTAGTAGGCGATGCTCTCGCAGGTACTCTCCCGGAGCAGGGATTCATAGGGGTACTCGCTGATACCGAAGAAATCCAGGCTCATCCCGGTGAGGACCTCGAATTCCGCGTTCACGGTCCCCGCCCCCAGGGTGGGCATGCGCAGATAGCCGGAGGCGCAGGAATCCCGCAGCCGGGTAAAGTTGGGGATGGGATCCTCCGCCAGCTCCACCCCCCGGATCAGGGCCGGATCGAAGAAGGATTCCAGCTGGATCAGGATGATATTCGGCTTCTTCTCCGCCTCCACCGTCCCGTCCAGGTCCAGGGCGTCCACCTTGTCCTTGGAGTAGTTCTCCGGCCGGCTCACGCCGCTTTTGAAGATGCTGGTCATGAAGCAGTAGGGAAAGCCCCGCTGCTCATAGGCCGCGTTGATGCTTTCATACTGGACGGAGAGCCGGATATGCTGCGTTCCGAAATAGCCGATGATGAACAGGGCCGCAGCCAGGGCCGCCACCGTGAGGATATCCCTCCTCAGGCATTCCGCCTTTCCGCTCCGGGGAGCATGGAGGAACAGCCAGGCCAGGAAGGCCAGGAAGAGCGCCAGCCCCGCAACCATGGCAATAAGAGCCAGGGGGGAAAAATATACGTCCGCAATGGTGAGCCCGGAGGCCAGGAGGGAAAAATCCCGGGCGGAAAAGGGGATCGCCCGGAAGGCCAGGGTGGAAGAGTTCACGATCCCGAAAACGAGCCACATCAGGGTCACAAGGACGCTGTAAAACACCTTCCGCCGCAGCACCATGGCGAACATCAGGGTGGAAAAGATGATGGCCGCGTTCAGCAGGAACATATGGGGGCTCCGGACAATGAACAGGAAAGCGGTATAGAAGGGCCGGTGGCCCAGCAGCTCGATGATCAGCTCCATAAGGGCGGACAGCGCCGCCAGGGCGGGGATCGGCCGGGTCTCCAGCAGCCTCCGCCAGGCCTCCGCCCCCCGGGTGATCCTCCCGGACAGGCCGGATATAGGTTTGGTTTCCTCCTTGGTCGTCACCGCCGTCCCTCCCTTTCTTCATTCCCTGCGGCATTCCGCAGATCTCGTCGGTTATTCGTCTCTGTCTCCTCCCCGGCGGAGCTCTCCCCGCAGGATCCAGGCGCCGCCCCGCTGCTCCAGGTACAGAGCGTGCAGGGCGTCCCCCGCCTCCGGGCGCTCATCGAAGAGGTACCGGGACAGGGGATCGATGAGCATGCTCTCCACGATATTCCCCACGCCCCGGCCCCCGTTTTCCAGGTTCCCCAGGGCGGCGGTGAGCAGCTGCTCCCGCAGCTCCGGGGAGAGGGTGAGGGCGATGCCCTTGTCCCGGGCCGTCCGCTCCCGGATCTTCGTCAGCAGGGCATCCAGGATCTGGGCCGCCGCGGGGGGACGGATATAGTCGAAAACGATGATGTTCGCCCCCATGCGGTTCAGCAGCTCCGGCCGGCCCAGCTCCAGCTTGAAATAGTCCTCAATATTCCGGCGGATCACCCGGCGCAGGGTATCGTAGTCCGTATCCGGGGTCACCAGGGCCTGCCTTCGGCCCCCCTCTCCCTCGCCGTAGAAGCCCAGGTTGCTGGTGAAGATGATCACGGTCTCGGTGAAGTATACCGTATTCCCCTGGCCGTCCGTCATCCGCCCGTCCTCCAGGATCTGGAGGAATTTGTCCAGGATGGAGGGGTGGGCCTTCTCGATCTCGTCGAACAGGAGTATGGAGAAGGGATGCTTCCGCACCGCGTTGGTGAGCTGGCCCCCCGCCTCGTACCCCACATAGCCCGGGGGCGCGCCCAGGAGCCGCTGGTCGGAGTGGCTCTGGCGGTACTCGCTCATGTCGAAGCGGATGCAGCGCTCCTCGTCCCCGAAAAGGGCCTCCGCCAGGGTCTTGGCGGTCTCGGTCTTCCCGGTACCCGTGGGTCCGGCGAAGAAGAGGACCCCCTTGGGCTTCGTCTGGGAGGAGCTCTGGAGGTTGCCCAGCCCCGTGGCCGCCCGCTTCACCACGTCCAGGGCGCGGCCCACGGCGTAATCCTGCCCCTTCACCCGGCGGCGGAAGGCCTCCTCCGCGGCCCGGAGACGGGCTTCATCCAGCCGGTCCCAGGGGTTCTCCCGGATGCCGTATTTGTACAGGTCCACCACCCGGCAGAGGTCCCGGGGGGTGAGGCCCTCGTTGACGCAGAGGCTCCGGAGGCTCAGCAGCTCCGTCAGGCTCAGGCCCTCCGTGAGGCCGATGAAACGGTCGGTGATCTTCTCCAGCTCCCCGGGATGCTCCTCCAGATAGGCCCGGTCCTGCTCCCAGGCGCCGGGGGTGAAGAAGCGCCGCAGCTCCGGCCCCGTCACCAGGGCGGCCCGCTCCTCCCGCCCGGGAGGCTCCACGGCGATGCTCTTCACATTGGGATTCTGGAGATAGAACCAGGGGGGCAGGTCGTTGACCTTGTTCACGATGAGGATCATCAGGTTTTTCAGCCGGTCGATCCCCGTGGCCACGTCCCGGCTCTCCAGGGAGGCCTGGAGGAGGGTAGTAAAGCTCTCCGCGTCCCCCTGCTCCATCCGCTCCGGGGAGACGATGTACCGGGAGGCAAATTCCAGCACCACCGCCGCCGGCTCCTTATCCTGGGCCATGGCCCGGCGGATGAGGGTCGCCGCCCCTCCCCTGCCCCGGAAATCCCCGTACTGCAGGAGCTGATTCTCCGTCATGCCCAGGGTCCGGGCAAAGCCCCGCTTCGCCTCGGCGTCCCAGGGGTTGTCGAAGCCGTTCCGGTTATCGTAAAACAGGATGTTGTGGTACCCTCTCCCGCTGAGGAAATCCTGGAGCCAGGGGCCCAGGCGCACCGCCTCCCCGCCTCCGGAGAGGCGGTAGATATCCAGCACGTTCCCCTCCAGGATCATCACGGGCTTGATGCGCCGGAAGATCTCCAGCTCCCGCTGCCACTTGGGAATCTGCTCGCTCATGGCCTTCCCTCCCATGCCCGGGCAGTATACCACATTTTTCGCCCCGGGGCAACGGCTCTTCGGTCTTCCTTGACTTTCTCCCGGCCTTGGGGGAAAATAGGAAACGGATGCGTGATCCGCGATGATTCGGGAAACGGAGGTTTTGGCATGGAAAACCGGTACAGGAAGGAAATCGTCATTCTGCCCAGCGTATGCGACAGCGCCGCACTTCTGGGCATACCCGATACCTTTGCGCTGTTCATGGATATCGCCTCCGAGCACGCCGCAGCCCTGGGCTGCGGCATCCGGGAGCTGGAGGAACGGGGCCTTTTCTGGCTGACGGTGCGCACCCGGGTGCGCTTCTTCCGCCGTCCCGGGATGATGGACCGGGCGACCCTCTCCACCTGGCCGGAGGCCCCGGGGCGGCTTCGGGCGGAGCGGGACTACCTCCTGGAGCAAAACGGGGAGGTCTTGGCCGCGGGGAAGACGGAATGGGGCGTGCTGGACCAGGCCTCGGGAAGGCTGATCTCCCCCAGGGAGGTCTATCCCCCGGAGCTGACCTTCTTCCCGGAAGCGGTGTGGGCGGAGCCCTTCACCCGCCTGCCGGAGGAGCCCCTGGAGGAATACGCCCGGTATGCCGTCCGTTCCGTGGATATGGACCTGGGGGGCCATATGAACAACGTGGCCTATCTCCGGTCCCTGGCGGGGACCTTCCCCGACCCGGAATGGCAGGGGATGCGGATCCGGGAGCTGGAGATCGCCTACCGTACCTCCTGCCATGAGGGGGATACCCTGATCTGGCAGCGCCGGACCCTGCCCGACGGCGCCATGATCCTTCGTGCGGCGCTGGAGGACGGGAAGACCGCCGTCCAGGCCCGCCTGATCCCCGGCTGAGAAGCCCCGGCGGGGACGGGGTCCCTTATCCGTCACGGCGCGGCGGGGACGAAGGGCGAGAAAAGCGTTACGAACAACCGGACGCAGGGGCGATCAACACCCTGGCTTCCCCTTTGCCAAATCATCTTTCTCCGCTGCCTCCGGCGGCCCGGTTTCTCTGGCGCGAGAGAAACCGGGCCGCCGGAGGCAAACCATCGGGGGAAAAGAAACGCCCCGCCGGCGAGGCGGCCTGGGAGAATGGATCATACCTGCGAAAACTGCATATCTGTTCGTTGTGTTCCCTCATCAGGCGCTCCGCGCCTGCTTCCCCCAGGGGAAGCCAGGGTACCGGTCGTCCCGGCGCCGGTGCTGCGAAGGGCACCCTGAAAAGCAAACGACTATTGCCAAGCAGATTCAAAG
>JAFWOX010000101.1 GCA_017545325.1 Oscillospiraceae bacterium
AGGCTCGAATGGATGATCGAGCACCCGGAATTCGACAAGAGCCTGCGGTCCTCCATCGGCCTCTGGAAAAGCGGAGAGCGGATCGTGGGCGCCGCCATCTTCGACATGTATTTCGGCGAGGCCTCCTGCGCGGCCCTCCCGGCCTATGCCTGGCTTTACCCGGAGATCCTGGACTACGCCTGGCGGGAGCTGCGGGACGGGGAGGGCCTTGCCATCGCCATCCCGGAGGGCTGCGAGGAGGAGCGCAGGGTGGCTGCGGCGGCGGGCTTTCTGCCGGAGGAGCGGGGCGAGACGGTGCTGCGCCTGGAGCTTCCGGGCTTTGTGCCCAGGGCGCTGCCGGAGGGCTTCTCCTGGGCCGAGCTGGACCCGGGAGAGGATCTGGAGCGCTTCCAGTGGCTCCTGTGGCAGGGCTTTGACCACGGCAACGATCGGGAGGCCTTCCTGCGGGAGGACCCCATCGAGGCCCGGCGCAGGCCCCATTTTGACCCACGGCTGAGCCTGGTCGCCCTGGCCCCCGGCGGAGAGGACGCGGCCTACTGCTGCCTCTGGTACCGGGAGGACACGGATTTCGCCTATGTGGAGCCGGTGTGCACCGTCCCGGCATATCGGGGTCGGGGACTGGCCGGTGCCCTGCTGGGCCAGGCTTTCGTCCGGGCAAGGGACCTGGGGGCAAAGGCGGCCTATGTGCTCTCGGACATGGATTTTTATCAGAAGCTGGGCTTTGCCGAGGCGCAGCGGGCGGTCTTTTACCGAAAAACAGAGGAACAATAAAGAATAAACAAAACGGGCTGCGGCGCATTCGTACTTGATTGCGAATGCGCCGCAGCCTGTTTTGTTTTTGCTGCTCCGCTCGGCCTGCCGCCCGGAAAACGAAAGACCGTATCAGGTCACCAGGGCGGACACGGCCAGGGCTGCCCGATTCTTTTCGTAGATTTCCGGAAGGTCCCGGACCGGCAGGGGATTCACACCCCGGCCCACCTCGACGGTGTAGCCGGGCCGCCGGAAATCCTGGAGGAACCAGTCCTTGTAGCCGGCAAAGCCGGAGGCATAGGGCGTATCCGCCAGGGTGTAGCCCGTGAGCTCAGCCAGCAGTTCCCCGATCTTCTGCGCTCCCTCCGGCGCATAGCCCCGATACTGCCAGTAGATCACCTCCCCCTGACTGTGGAGACTCAGGGTCAGGGCCGGGTCGAAGCGCTCGGTCAGCACCGCCATGGCCTTCGATTCCGGCTCGCTGAGGGGCGCCGGCCCCACAAAGTCCGCCGGGGCGGGGGAACTGATGCCGAGGGCCGCTTTGTTTTCCCTGGCCTGCTCCCAGCCCGCCGGGTACTGGAGGTTCAGGTCCACCCCGTGCAGATTGGCCTTCCAGCCCTCGGGGAAGGGATAGCGGGGGTAGCGTTCCGCCATGGCCCTGGCCTGCCGAAAGGCCTCCCCTCCTGTCAGCTCCCCGGTGACCAGGTCCATCCCGTCCGGGTTCACCGCCGGGACCAGGCAGAGCTCCGCATAGTCCAGGATCTCCCCCGCCGGGATGCCTGCCAGCTCCTCCCCCGCGGCGGCGGCAGCGGCCAGCTCCTCGGCA
>JAFWOX010000011.1 GCA_017545325.1 Oscillospiraceae bacterium
CCTCCCGCAGCACCGTCAGGGATCGGATCGCCGGGGGCCGCAAGGACCCTGCGGGCGTTCCCTTCTGTCCGCAGGCGGGCAGCAAGCAGAGGAAAAGGGCAAGGATGAGCAGCCCAGCAGCCGATCGCTTCATGCTTCCCCCTCCTTTGCCGCTTCTTCCTCCTCTTTCACCGCTTCTTCCATGGGTACCGGGCCCCGCAGGACCCCTTCCTCCAGCAGCAGGGCGTGGGAGCAGATCGTCTGCAGCTCCGCTGCCGACAGCCCGGAGATCAGCAGGGTCGTTCCCTCCTCCCGAAGGCGGAGCAGCGTTTCGGTGAGGAAGCCCAGGTTCTCCCGGTCGATGCCCGTCAGGGGCTCGTCCAGGATCAGAAGCCTGGGACTCTGCACCAGGGCGCAGGCCAGGGAGTAACGCTTTTCCGCCCCCAGGGACAGGAGCTTCAGCTTCTCCTTTCGGCCAACGTGGTCCCGCTCCGTGAGCCGCAGCTCCTTCCGCAGCTCCTTGATCCGCGCCGGGTCCGGCTTGCCGTAAAGCTCTGCCCGGAGCAGGATGTTCCGGAGCACGGTCTGCGTTTCATAGCCGAAGGGGGATTCCAGGACGAAGCCAGTCTCCCGCCGGGCCCGGCACAATTCTTTCTCATTTGACGAGCCAAAGAGGGATACGCTTCCCTCATCCGGCACCTCCAATCCCGCCAGGATGCGGATCAAAGTGCTTTTCCCCGCCCCGACAGGGCCCACCAGGGCCGCGGCGGCGCCCGCCTCCAGGGAAAAGGACACGTCCTTCAGCGCAGGATGATTCTTGTATCCCTTCCCCAGATGGGACGCCTCCAATAGGATCTCGCTCATGCTTCAAACCCCCTTTTCCGAAAGTGCAGCCAGCTGACGGCGAGAACCGCAGCGAGAAACGCCAGGGTAAAGCCGACGGCAGCCAGCGGGAGAGACAACAGACCTCTGAAGAAGAACAGCAGGGGGATCCACACCGCCAGGGAAGCGAAAAAGGCGACGATGGGCCGGCGCAGAAGCATGGCGGCCAGGTAGGCCAGGGCAGCGCCGAACAGAACAGCGCACAGCCAGACCAGCTGATCCCCCGGGAAGGCCCCAAAGGGGATGCGAAAACGGGCAAGCTGGAGGAAGGACCCCAGCAGCCACATCACCACGGCACAGCCGAAATACAGCAGGGTGAAGGATAGGAAAACCTGCTTACGGCTGAATCCCGCGGACAGGTACTGTCCGATCCTCCGCTTCCGGAACAGGGGGCACAGCAGGAGCATAGCCAACCCATCCAGCACGGGAAAGGCAAACAGCACCCCGCTGCCCATAATAAGCTTATAAAGGTAGTTCCAGTTATTCCGGATGACCAAATCATATATATCCCGCAGGTCGGCCTTTTCGGGCAGCTCCCTGGGATCTATCCCATAGGCTCTCGCCACCATCACCGGGTCTGCGCTGGATTTGCCGACCCCGCTCAGCTCGTCATAGGAGGAAAGGTTGGCTGTGTAGCGGTACTCGAATTGCGTATAGGAATACAGGTCGGTAGAATTCCGGATGTCAGCGCTGCAGAACCGGATATACAGGATGATCAATACCAGGGCAATGATCATCAGGAGCCATTCCGCCTTTATGCGGACGCGGGTGAGACGAAAAACCATAGTTTACACCTCCGATTCAATTAGAATAACATATGTCATTGTCATGGGCAGACTTCATTCCAATGGGAGGGATGGGTTCCGGTGCATCGAATCCTCTGTCTGACCTGGAGTCCCTATTCCATTTCACCGACCATATCAATGGGCGTCGGGCCGGTCAGGCTGCCCTCGTTCAGCAGCAGGGCCTGAGGGCATAGCTGCCGCAGCCCCTCCGCGCTCTGATCGGAGATGAGCAGGGTGATCCCTTCATCCCGGAGGCGAGTGAGCAGGTCCAGGACCAGGCCGCTGTTCTCCGGGTCCAGGCCCGTGAAAGGTTCATCCAGCACCAGGAGCTGCGGTCTGTGCACCAGGGCGGCGGCCAGGGCATAGCGCGCCTTCTCCCCCAGGCCCAGCAGCTTCATGGGCTGGCGGCGGCTGACGTCGTACTTCTGGGTCAGATGCAGATCCCGCCGCAGCTCCCGGAGGTATTCCGCGTCCGACCGGCCGTACAGCCCTGCTCGGATGCGCAGATTCCGATGCGCCGGCAGGTGCTCATAGCACACGGGGGAATCCACCAGGAAGCCCGCCTTCTGACGGGCCAGGCGCAGCTCCCTGCCGTTCCCGGACCCGAAGAGAGATACGCTTCCCTCCTCCGGCACCGCCATTCCCGCAAGAACACGGATGAGGGTCGTCTTCCCCGCTCCCTTCGGCCCCAGCAGGGCTGCGGCGTCGCCCGCCATCAGGGTGAAGGAAACGTCCTTCAGCACCTCCCGCTTCCCGTAAATCTTCCGCAGGTGCTCCACCTGCAAAACATATTCTGCCATCATGCCACCGTCCGTTTCCGGAAACAGAGCCAGCCCACCGCCAGGGAGACAACCAGGATGCCCAGGGCAATGCGGTTCCCCGTCTCTACGCTGCTCAGGTCCTGACAGAAGGCAGCGAACCAAGCATCTGGTCCCCCCATGTCGCTCCCGCGCGTGATCGATACCGGAATGGCGGGGATATAGGCTTTCAGGATACTCAGCAGAGTGCAGCCCCCCAGACTGGCGATGGCAGCAGGCAGCGGTTTTTCCAGAAGAAAAGAGGCCATATATACCAGTGCGGCCCGGACCAGGACGGCATACAGCCAGGCTTTCTGCAGGGTCATACGGATATACCGCTCCTCCGGGGCGAAGCGCACCTGAAACAGGGCCATGAGGACCCGGGAGGAGAGGAACCACGCCAGGATCACCGCGCCGTAGTAAACCAGGGTCAGGGACAGGAATATCCTTCCCCGGCTCACCCCCGCGCCGAGGAGGGGCCCCAGCCGCCGACGGGCGAAGAGTCCACTGATCAGCAGCACCCCCAAGAGCGCGGCCGCGATCCAGGCAAGGTTTTCGGTGCCGTCCACGATGGCGGTATAAAAGGCGCCTCGGTTTTCCTGCAGAGTGATCCGGAAGCTTTCCCAGGTATCCGCGCCCCGCTCCGCATCAATAGAAAGCGATACCGCGTTATTATTCTTCCGATCGTGCACCATGTTGAAATAGGCATATTTTCCCCCCGGGGGAGCATTGAACCAGCCGCCCCAGATGAGGATCAGGGAGACGAGAACGAGCCCCAGCAGGAACCGGGCCCACTCCGCCTGCAGCCGGTAACGGGTCAAACGAAAGAACATACCGTTTCCTCCCCTTTCATTCCGTCGGTCGGGTCTCGTACAGCGCCATGCCCAGGCCGTACAGGATCCAGGCATTGGCATTCCGGTTGTAGGTCAGCCAGGCAGCCGGCAGATCGGCCATGCGCTGCCGGTACTCCTCCCTGTCCTCCGTCCAGCCCACAGACTGGGCGAACTCCGCCGCCCGATCACACAGGGAGTCCCCCAGGATGGTCTTTCCATCCACGGGAGCGATGCTCCGGCCTCTCTCCCCGGATTCCGGAAGCGTCCTCCAACCCTCCAGGATCTCGCCTTCCAGAAACAGCTCGAAGCCGTGATCCAGCTCTTCCTCCGTGGGGCAGACCATAATGCAGTAGAGCACCTGCTCTTCCCCTGCCCCGGAGAAGGGAGAAAGGAAAAAGGAATAGTTCAGCTCCCGCTCCGCCCCATACAGCATCCGTCGGAGGGAGACGGTGGAGGTCAGCTCTTCCTTCCGATACTGGAGATCCTTCGCCTCCCGGAAAAACCCCTCCGCTTCCAGTTCCCAGAAGGTGGCTCCGAAGCGGCCCAGGTCCGGCTGGAGCGCTTTCAGATAGGCGTCCATGGTTTCATACCCCAGAGGAATGGGATCGGAGGTCTCCGCCATGGGCGCGCCCTTGGCCAGAGGCGCGGCAGTCCCGCAAAGCAGGATGCACAGGACAAGAAAAATAGAGAGAAAGCGGCTTTCCCTGCCCTCCCGGCGGCGGGCGATCCGGCCGATGCGGCGGCAGAGGCTCCCCCGTCTTCCCCCGAAATTCGTTCTGGGCAGCGGGGAGAGAAGGCCGTTCATTCCGCCCTCGGAATACAGGACCGACGAATATTCCCGGGCTTCGATCAACCCCGTATCCAGCACCATCTCGTCGCAGAGCTCCTCGCAGTCCTGCCGGACCAGAGGAAGGCAGAGCCATACCACGGGATTGAACCAGTACGCCGCGGAGAGCAGCCGCAGCAGGAGGCCCAGCCAGAGATGCCGCGACTTCTGGTGCATCAGCTCATGGAGCATGATGGGCGCGGCCGCTTCCTTCCGCCGTTCCACCGGCAGGACCAGAGTGGTCCGCAGAAGGCCCCCCAGCATCCCCGCACTGCCCCAGGCCATGCGCAGACTGCCGTCGATCCCCGTAAGCTGCCGGAGACGCAGGAGCTCGCTGCGGGTCTCCGGGTCCGTACAGAGGGGCAGGCCGCTCATGGCTTTCGCCCCGATTCCGTAGAGAAGGAAATGGAACAGAAGCACCGCCGCCGCCCCGGTAAGCCAGATCCGCAGGAGCCAGGGGCGGAGCCCGCCTTCCCCCTCCCGCTCTCCGGTCACGGGAACCGGACCGATCTCCCCGGCCTCCTCCGATCCGACGGCCCGGTGGACATCCGACAAATACGCTCCGCCGGAAACGGTCTCCGGCAAAAGGTTGATCAGGCTGGTGGGACTGGGGGGCGTAAAGGGCAGGAGCAGGCGCAGCAGCAGGGGCAGCCACAGGAGATACTTGCCCCGGGCGGATAGCCATCTGCCGAAAAGCAGGCGGACCAGCAGGATCAGCGCCGCCGTCAGCCAGGAGCCCAGGGTGATCTCCCAGAGCAGAGCCAGACGCATAAGTCTTCCCCCTTTTCCTCAATTCGTTCCCGGATACCGGACGAATCCGGCTTTCTTCGCCGCCGTGTACGCTTCAAACCAGGCTTCTGTATTGATCTTCTTCCATCGGTAAGCGCTGGTTCCGACCCGGATCACCTCTCCGCTCACATAAACGGTCAGCAGTCTGTTCCCTTCCCGGTCCAGATAAGTGAGGGAATAATCCGCACGGAGCGGGAGGATCCGGGGCACATAATCCCCCTTGATTCGGGAAAACATCCCGACCAATCCGTTGATCTCCCTGGCATAGTCAGGCCGGTCCAGAGACCAGGTCATCCCCGCGCCGGTCCCGCCGTATATGGTGCAGGCCACCGAATCAACCCGGTCAGCCTTCAGGGTGGTCAGCTGGTTCAGATCAGCGTACGCTTTTCCCGCGAAGGCGGCAAAAACCACGACCGGCAGAAGGATCACGGTCAGCGCCTTTCGGAGGCTCCTTCCCGCAGCGCGGCGCGTTTGGCTTTCCATCGGAAACTCCTTCCTTTTGTCAACAGCGTTCCGTTCCCCACGCGCTATTCCACCGGTCTCGTCTCATACAGGGCGATCCCCATACCCAGAAAGCGCCATGGACTTAACATATTGTCGCTGAGCATGCCGCAGAGGTGCCAGCCTTGAACAAGGCCCTGGCCTTCCTCAATATCGCGGGCCATTCCGGACTCTACCAGGCGGGCTGCCAGGATCTCCGCATCCTCCGGGCTGAGGCAGTCCCCCAGGGTGACCGGACTGCACCGCACCTCGTAGCTGCGTTGGTAGGGATGAGCCGCAAGCAGGGAAAAGTGCGCTTCCAGCTCGTCATCCCGGTCCATCTGATCCAGGAGCCCCCATTCGGGTGCGGTGTCCAGGTGGAACAGGTCATCATAATCCCCGGAATAGCGAGCGTGGCATCCCTCCAGCTCCGGGCTGCTGAGGAGCAGTTCTGCGCCAAGATCCCGGGCCTTCCATTCGTTATCCTGGTTGAGGGGCGGAATGGGCGTCTGGATCTCCGTAAGCACCGCCTTTCCCCCGATCCCCGTAAACAGGGTAGGGCGGAAAACCATATACACGGTGTGTTCTTCTCCCGCCAGCTCACGCCGGAGGGAAAGGACCAACTTGGCCGGCGTAGTCTGGAGCCAGACTCCCTCCTCCGCCGCAAGGTACCCCGCTGCCACCAGCTCATCATAGGTCATCCCGAAGGCTCCCAGGCTTGGCTGGAGCGCCTGGATATAACTGTCTGCATCGGGATAGCCTACCTGGGCAGGGATGCTCCGATCGAAGCCGTAGCTCCTCCCGGTAACCGGAGATAAAACAGCCAGGAACAGGATCACCACGGCCAGAAGGGCAGTCTGGAATACGGGTTTTTGCCGCCGTCCCGGGTATTTCCGGATGTCCCGGATACGCTTCCGCACCCCTGCCGCCCCGAACCGGGCCAGCGGCATGGGATCCGGGCTGCCCCGGAGCTCATACTCCTCCAGCAGGGTCCGGGAATAGACCTCGGGGGCTATCAGCCGGGTATCCAATACGCGCTGGTCGCAGGCCAGCTCCTCATCCCGACGGAAAAGCCAGAAGCAGAACCACACCGCCGGATCGAACCAGTACAAAGCGCAGAACAGGCGATACAGAAGGGTCAGCCAAATATCTCCGCCCTGATAGTGCATCATCTCATGGAGCAGGATGGGCGCTGCTCCTTCTCCGACACGCTCCGCCGGGATTACCAGAGTCGGATGGAAGAATCCCCCCAGCATCCCCTCGTTCCCCCGAACCAGCCGGGGATTGAAACCGGGCCGGCACAGCTGCTTCAGCTTCAGATACTCCCGCTCAGTCTCCAGGTCGCCGCAGGGGGGCAGAGACCTCAGCTTCCGCAAAGCCAGAAGATAGAGAATGAGATAGGCCAGGAACACCGCTCCCGCACCTGCCAGCCAGATGATCCGTACCGCAGGCCAAAGTCCGGCGAGCTTACGCTCCGCCGCGGATTCCGCAGGCAGTTCGGACTCCCCTTCCTCTCTCTCCTCCGGGACCAGCCAGGTCACCGTCGTCTCCGCATCCGGTATATAGCGCATCAGGGTCACCGGACTCTCCAAATGGAGTCGGACAGGCAGGAGCTGAAAGGGGATGAGCCGCAGGAGCAGCAGCAGCCAGAGAAGCGCCTTGCCCCAGGAGGTAAGCCATTTGCCAAAGATCTGCCGCACCAGCAGGATCAGCGCCGCCGTCAGCCAGGAGCCCAGGGTGATCTCCCAGAGCAGAGTGAGGGTCATGTCATTTTTCCTCGTCCATCTTCTTCAGCATGGCTTCGATCTCCCGCCGGTCCTTTTCGCTGAGCTTTCCGCTCCCGGTAAAGGCGGCGAAGAGCTTGGAAAAGTTTCCCTCGAACACCCGGTTCACAAAAGAACGGGTCTCCTGCCGGACGCACTCCTCCTCCGACGCGATGGGATAATAGCGGAAGTACCGGTCCTGGGTCTCCGCCCCGATGGCGCCCTTATCCAGAAGGCGGACCACCAGGCTGCGGACCATGTTCCCGCTCCAGCCCGTTTCCTCCTGCAGCATCCCCTGGATCTCCTTGATCTCCAGGGGGGACTGCTTCCACAGGCAGCGGAGCACAAGCCACTCCGAATCCGAAATACGCCAATTCTTTTCCATATTTTCCTCCAACAATAACAATCGTCATTTTTAATTTGAGAATAACATACGTCATTCGTGATGTCAAGAGATAATCATGGGATAGGAAAAAAGCCCTGCGCCGGTTGGCGCAGAGCTGCGGTATTCTCAGGATTCAGCAGGAGGAATCCTCCCGGGCGGCTTTTTCCACCGCCGAGGCGACGGCGGGGCAGACCCGGGGATCGAAGGGCTTGGGCAGGATGTTCTCCTCATTCAGCCCATCCTGCCGGGGCAGGGAGGCCAGGGCGTCGGAGGCGGCCAGCTTCATGGCCTCGGAGATCCGCTTGGCCCGGGCGTCCAGCGCCCCCCGGAAGATGCCGGGGAAGGCCAGGACGTTGTTCAGCTGGTTGGGGAGATCGCTGCGTCCCGTGGCGCAGAGATAGGCCCCCGCCGCCATGGCCTCCGCCGGGAAGATCTCCGGCACCGGGTTGGCGCAGGCAAAAACGATGCTCTTCTTCCCCATCCCGGCGATCATTTCCCTTGTTACGATGCCGGGACCCGAGACGCCCACAAAGACGTCCGCCCCCCGGAGGGCGTCCCCCAGGCCGCCGGTCTCCCCTTCCGGATTGGTCAGGGCCGCCAGCTCAACCTTGGCCTCGTCCATCTTCTCCCGGCCGGGAGCCAGGATGCCCCGGCGGTCGCAGACCAGCACCTGCCCTGCCCCTGCTGCCTTCAGCAGCCGGGCGATGGCGTTCCCCGCGGCCCCCGCTCCGCTGACAGCGACGCGGATATTCTTCATTTCCTTCCCCGCCAGGGTCAGGGCATTGCGCAGGGCGGCAAGGACCACCACGGCGGTGCCATGCTGATCATCATGGAAGATGGGGATGCCGCAGCGCTCCTGCAGCTCCCGCTCGATGCGAAAGCAGCGGGGAGCGGAGATATCCTCCAGATTGATCCCCCCGAAGTTCCCCTGGAGCAGCTCCACGGTGCGGATGATCTCCTCCGGGTCCTTGGACCGGATGCACAGGGGCACGGCGTCCACCCCGCCGAAGGCCTTGAACAGGGCGCATTTCCCCTCCATCACCGGCATGGCGGCCTCCGGCCCGATATCCCCCAGGCCCAGGACGGCGGTGCCGTCCGTCACCACCGCCACGGTGTTCCACCGGCCGGTGAGGCTGTAGCTCTTCTCCGGGTCCGCCTGGATGGCCAGGCAGGGGGCGGCCACCCCGGGGGTATAGGCCAGACTCAGGGCCTCGGGCGTATCCAGGGTCATTTTCGGGACGATGTCCAGCTTGCCGCGCCAGCGGGCATGGGCCTCCAAAGCGGCCTGATTGATATCCATATCGATTACTCCAATCTATGCGAGTTCGCCGGATCTGTCTGCAGGTCAGGCGTCGGTATCCTACACCATTTTTCCCGGGTCCAGCAGGTCTTCCGCCTCCCCTTGGGAAAGATACCCCAGCCGCTCCGCCGCCTGGGCCAGGGTGATCCCCTCCCCGTAAGCGGTCTTGGCCACCTCCGCCGCCCGGTCGTATCCGATGGCGGGGCTCAGGGCGGTGACGTTCATCAGACTCCGGCGGAGATGCTCCTCCATCACCTCCGGCCTGGGCTTCAGGCCGCTGACGCAGCGGCGGCGGAAGGACTCCATGGCGTCCCCCAGGAGCCGCACGGACTGGAGGAAGCTGTAGGCCGTCACCGGCAGGAAGACGTTCAGCTGGAAGTTGCCCTGGCTGGCGGCCAGGGAGACGGCGGTATCATTCCCCATGACCCGTACGGCGACCATGGTAAGGGCCTCGCACTGGGTGGGGTTCACCTTTCCCGGCATGATGGAGCTTCCGGGCTCGTTGGCGGGAAGCTCCAGCTCCCCCAAGCCGCAGCGGGGACCGGAGGCCAGCCAGCGGAGATCGTTGGCGATCTTCATCAGGTCCGCGGCCAGAGCCTTCAGGGTCCCGTGGGCCAGGGCAAAATCCCCCAGACTGCTCATGACCCGGAATTTGTTCTCCGCGGTTCGGAAGGCAAAGCCCGTGAGCTCCGTCACCCGCTGGGCGGAGAGAACGTCGAAGCCCTTGGGCGCATTGAGCCCGGTGCCCACGGCGGTACCCCCCAGGGGCAGGAGGCGCAGGTTTTCCAGCCCCGCCCGGACGGCCTCTCCGTCCGCCTCCAGGGCGGTGCGCCAGCCGCTGACCATCTGGCTGAAGCGCAAGGGCACCGCGTCCTGCAAGTGAGTCCGGCCCAGGGTGATCAAGTCCGGGTACCGTTCCTCCAGGGCCTGGAATTCCGCCGTCAGCCCCTTCAGGGCAGGCAGCAGGCCTTCCTCCAGGGCGCAGACGGCGGCGATGCGCATAGCCGCCGGAAAGGTATCGTTGGAGCTCTGAGACTTATTTACATCGTCATTGGGGTGCAGGAGCTTTTTCCCCGCCAGGGCATTTCCCCGGCCGGCGATGACCTCGTTCAGATTCATGTTGGTCTGGGTCCCGCTGCCGGTCTGCCAGACGGAGAGGGGGAATTCCCCCTCCAGCTTCCCCGCCAGGATCTCCCCGCATACGGCGGCGATGGCTTCGCCCTTCTCTCCGCTCAGGACCCCCAGGCGCGCGTTGGCCTCCGCCGCCGCTTTTTTCAGGACGGCAAAGGCCCGGATCAGCTCACGGGGCATCTTCTCCTCCCCGATGGGGAAGTTCTCCAGGCTCCGCTGGGTCTGGGGGCCCCAGAAGCGCTCCGCCTCCACCTCCACCGGACCCAGGGAATCGTATTCCACCCGCTTCATGCTTCCTCCCCCTCCAGCTTGTTCAGGAACGCCCTGGTCCGGGCATGGACGGGATGGTCGATGATCTCCGGCCCGCCCTGCTCCACGATGACCCCCTTATCCATGAAGATTACCCGGTCCGCCACCTGGCGGGCAAAGCCCATCTCATGGGTGACGATCACCATGGTCATCTTCTCCTCCGCCAGACGGCGGATGACCCGCAGCACCTCCCCGGTGAGCTCCGGGTCCAGGGCGCTGGTGGGCTCATCGAAAAACAGGAGCCTGGGCTTCATGGCCAGGGCCCGGGCGATAGCCACCCGCTGCTGCTGACCACCGGAGAGCTGATAAGGATAAGCTTCCTCCCGTCCCTCCAATCCGATCTTTTTCAGCAGGGCTTTTGCCTCCTCCTCCACCTCCGGAGCGGGGCGCCTCTGCACCTTCACGGGGGCGTCCGTCACATTCCGCAGAACGGAAAAATGGGGAAACAGGTTGAAATTCTGGAACACCAGGCCGAAGACCTGACGCACCTCCCGCAGCTCCTTCCCCGGAGCGTATACGGCGGCGCCGTCCTGTTCCCAAGCGACGGCTTTATCCAGGTAGGTGATGCTGCCCCCGTCCACCGTTTCCAGCAGGGTGGCGCAGCGGAGGAGTGTGCTCTTTCCGGAGCCGGAGGGGCCGATGATCGCCACCACCTCCCCTTCCTCCACGGTGAGGGAGATATCCTTCAGCACCGTCACCTCCCCGAAGGCTTTGCGGATGCTCTGCATCTGCAGTACGTTCACGCTTCTCCCCCCTTTCACCGGTAGTAGCTGAGCTTCTTTTCGCAGCGTTCCATGATGAAGGCCACCACGAAATTGAAGATGTAATAGAAGACGCCCGCGATGACGAAGGGCATCATGGTGGTCTGGGAAGCGGCGATCTTCTTCGCCAGGGTGAACATCTCCGAATAGGAGATGGCGAAGGCCAGGGAGGTATCCTTCACCAGGGTGATCATCTCATTGGTCACCGCCGGGAGGATATGCCGCACCACCTGGGGCAGGATGATGGTCATAAAGGTGCGGGACCGGGAATACCCCAGCACCTGGGCCGCCTCCCGCTGACCCGCGGGGATGGCGTTGATGCCGCCCCGGTAGATCTCCGCGAAGTAGGCGGCGTAGTTCAGCACAAAGCCGATGATCACCGCGATAAACCGGTACCCCGTGCCCGTATTCGCCCTGAAGAGGTAGTAGGGCCCGAAGAACACCACCAGGAGCTGGAGCATCAGCGGGGTGCCCCGCATGACGGAAATATAGAGCTTGACAAAGATCTGCAGGGGCTTGACCCTGGACATGCGCCCGAAGGCCACCAGCAGTCCGAGAGGCAGGGCGCCCGCCAGGGTGAGAATATAGATGAGGATGCTTTTGCCCATGCCCCCCAGGAGCATCTCCACCATGGTTCTTATCGTCATAAGCGTCACTCCGAAAGACAAGATAATGCTGCCGCAGTCCCGGGTATCCGGAACTGCGGCAAAACGGCTTATGCTCAGCCGATAAGGGTCACGTTCTCCTTGACCAGGCCGTAGCTCACGTACTTATCCGCGATCTTCGCCATGGTGCCGTCCTTGGCGATCTCCTGCACCTTGGCCCAGACCTGATTCATCAGCTCATCCTGTCCCTTCAGGAAGCCGATACCGTAGGTCTCCACGCTGATCTTCTCCTCCAGGACCGTGTACTGGTCGGTCTTGCCCTTCATATTGTAAGCCGCGACGCCCACGTCCGCCACCACGGCGTCCACGCTGCCCATGCCCAGCTCGGAGAAGGCGCTGTTGTAATCCGCGCACTCCAGCAGCTCCTTGAAGGTCTCCACCAGCTCCGGATTATCATCCAGGGCGGAGAGGCCGGAGGAGGCGGCCTGGACGATCACGGTCTTGCCCGTCAGGTCTGCCAGGGTCGCAATATCGCTCCCGGCCTTCACCACCACCACGATGCTGCTGTCGTAGTAGCTGGGGCTCCAGGTATAGTCATCCTCCCGGCCTTCGATGGTGAAGCCGTTCCAGATGCAGTCAATATTGCCGGAGGCCAGCTCATTATCCTTGGCGTCCCAGTTGATGGGCTGCGCCTTGAAGGTCCAGCCCAGGCGCTTGCAGGCCTCCTCCGCCACTGCCAGGTCAAACCCGTCGTAGCTGCCGTCGTCAGCGATGAAGCCAAAGGGCGGGAACTCGGCGTCGAAGCCCACGGTAAAGGTCCGGGCGGCGGGTTTATCCTCTTTCTTCGCGCATCCCATAAAGCAGGCCAGGAGCAGGACAAAAGCCAACAGGATGATCCATGCCTTTTTCATCTGTTTCCTCCATGTATCCATAGTTTCCGCTCCGATTCCGGAGCGCTCGTTACGCTGATAGGATAGCACATTATCGAAATAAATCAAGACTTTTCCTGCCCGGAGAGAAAAAATCCCCCGTTCCGCAGGAAAAGTGATGCAATGACCGCGTCCATATGGTACAATTATTGTATGCAATGACAAATAACAGGAAAGGAGCACGCTTATGCAGCTTGATTTGAAAAAGAGGCCTCTGGGCCAGTATCTCTCCCGGCACCTGCTGTTCGAGGAATGGGATCCCCAGGGAAAGGGCTGGGCCAAGGGCCTGTACCTGGCCCTGGCTCAGGAGACCACCAGCATGTTCGCCAGCACCGTCGACCGCTCCGCCGGGTTCATCCGTCTGGAGCCCACGGTGAACGGCGAGCCGGCGGACTACACCGTTTCCGCCGATCCCTCCTGCGCGAAGATCGCCTGCGCCGGAGGCGGCAGTCTGACCCTCGCCCTGGATGGGAAGGCTCTCCTCATTGCCGGGGAGGGGGCCGGGCTCATCCTCCGCATCCGCCTGGGCTCCGGCGAGTCGGTCCGGGAGACGGAGCGGGGCAAGGAGGTATTCATGGGCGCCACCCGGTATATCATCAAGCCCGTGGTGGGCAGCGTGAAGCTGGAGGTCACCTGGCAGCTCACCGCCCTGCGCAGCAGCGACCCGGTGCTGACCTTCACCCCGGAAAACGGCAGGCTCGCCATCGAGATCATCGATTCCGACAGCGCCTATGACATCCCCGAATACGTCCATACTCCCGCCGAGGCGGCCGCCAAGGCGGAAAAGGCCTTCGCCGCCTTTTCCGCCGGTCTGCCGGATCCCCTTCTGGCCTATGATCTCTGGATAGGCTTCCAGACCCGCCGGGGACAGCGCCTGGTGCTGGGGAACCCCGTCCGGGACCAGAAGGCTTACGCCCTGGACCAGACCTTTGCCGCCCTGCCCATGAAGGACGCCGCCCGGCGGCTGGAGCTGCTGAGCGCCCTGTTCGCCCTTTCCACCCCCGGCGGGCTGGTCCCCGCCTGGGCCAAGGAATCCGCCATCATCCCCGAAGCTGCGCCTCCCGTCTACGGCGCCGCTCTGGCGGGGCTGGACTTCGGCGGAGTGGACAAGGCGGAGCTGAAGGCCTTCCGGGACGCCTTCGCCGGGGTGACGGAGTGGTGGTTCCGGGAGCGGAGCGCCGGGGACGCCTGCTTCTATGCCTATCCCCATGAATGCGGCATTCCGGGCAAGCCCGCCTTCCCTGCTCCCCGTCCCTGCGTCTCTCCCGACCTGCTGAGTTACCTCATCCTCTGCTGCTCCGCCCTGGCGGAGATGGGCAAAGCCCTGGGGGAGGACGCCGCCTGCTGGACCGGACGGGAGGAGAAGCTCACGAAGGTCCTCCTGGGCCTTTGGAACGGCAAGACCTTCCTCTGCCGGGATGCCCTGAACGGGGATACCGCCCCCGCCCCCAGACTGCTGGCCTGCATGCCGCTCCTGCTGGGCGACAAGCTCCCCGGGGAAATCCGCAAGGCGCTGGAGGCCGCTGCGGAAGCCATCGACCCGGCGGAGTGCGGCTCCCTCCTTCCCGGCCTGGCGGCCCTGCGCTGCCCTGCCCTGAAGGCGAAGCTGCTGGCCGTCGGTGCAGAGCGGACCGACGCGCCCTCCGCCGCCGCCTTTGATCCCGCCCGCAGCGCCCTGCTGCTGGCCCTGCAGGAAAGGAGCTGAACGGAACATGTTTGGAACCAGTGAACGCTTTGACCTGACCCATGCGGTCTACGCCCGGGAGGGCTCCGCATTCTTCCTCATTGAGAACTATTACAGCCATCTGCTGCAGCTCTCCAGCTTCAAGCCCGGAGCCTGGATGATGAGCAATGAATTCGTCTTCAATCTCCGCACCTTCCAAGGCGGGCATGAGATCCCCTATTCCTATAAGGGAGACCCCGGCTCCATGCTCCTGAACCTCCCCGCCGGCGCCCTGGAGATCATCTTCACCTATCACGAATACTTCCGGGTCTGGGGCAAGGACGGGATCACCCTCCGGCTGGAGGCTGCCCCCTACCGGGCGGGCGGCCGCGCGGCCGAAGCCTGCCACGGCGTCTGCACCCTGCCGGACGGAACCACCGAGCTCACCTACGGCACCTACGGCAAGCTGCGCTTCCGCCCCCTGAAGGGCTCCGTTTCCGTCTGCGCGCCCACGAAGGAGGACGGCAGCGAATACAGCGCCCTCACCATCGACCTCTGTCCGGATGAAAACGGCGAGCTGGACTTCGCGGTCCACGAGGATATGATCGAGGTGGGCAGGCTGCCCGAGTCCTACCCCTCCATCGAGGCTTTGAAGCAGGATGGCTTCGACCGCTATGCGGATTTCCGGAAGAACTACAAGGCGCCTGCGAAGGGCTTCGAACAGCTCTTCAAATATGCCACCCATACGGTCTGGGCCCGGCGGGTGAAACCCACGGGCATCTACCAGTCCCCCATGATCCTCATGCACTATGAATACCTGGGCGAATGCTTCGCCTGGCAGCAGAGCTTCAACGGCATGTCCATGATGGGCAATCCCCAGGAGGGCTGGCGGCAGATCTGCGCCCTCTTCGAGTATCAGGATGAAAAAACGGGTCAGCTCCCCGGCAACGTGGGCTATCTCACCAAGAACGCCGGCATCCAGCCCCCCATCCAGGGCTTCGCCCTGAAATGGCTCATCAAAAAATGTGGGGACAGTTACCTCACTCCCGCCGAGTGCGAGCGCATGTATCCCAAGTTCGCCAAGTGGGCGGAATTCTGGGTCCGCACCCGCAGCGCGGGCCGGGGGGACGATGTGACCGCCATCAACAACCCCAACGACTCCGGCTGGGACGACGCCACCATCTTCCAGGACGGCTTCCCCACCGTCAATCCGGATCTGATCGCCTTTATGATCGATCTGCTGGATATGACCGGCAGACTGGCGGACGGCTGCGGCAAGGCAGAGGAAGGCAAGAGCTGGCACGACCGGAGCCAGAAGCTCTTTGACACCCTCATCAGCGAATTCTGGGACGGGAAGAAATTCGTCACCTTCCATAACGGCAAGCCCGTGGACAGCCTGTCTGCCGCCTGCTACCAGCCCATCATTCTGGGCGACCGTCTGCCCCAGCACATCATCGACCGCTGCTGCGAAGCCCTGACGGAAGAGGGGGGCCTGCTGACGGAGATCGGGATCGCTTCGGAGGATATCCGCAGCGCCAACTCCAACTACGGAACCGGCACCTTCGTCCATGGCCGCGTGGTCGCCCCGGTCCAGCTCTTCCTCTGCGCCGGTCTGAACCTGGCGGGGAAGAAGAAGGAGGCCGCCATGATCGCCCGGCGCTTTGCCGCCCAGAGCCAGCTTAAGGGCTGCATCCTGGGCTTCCCGCCCAGGACGGACACCTATCTGGCCACCGGCAAGCCGGTGTACATCACCCCCGGCCCCGTGGCTTCCGACGGCTGGCCCTGGTCCTCCTGGAACGCCTGCTCCAACCTCACCCTGATCACCTGCATCATCCCCGAAGGGGAAGAAGCCTGAATCGGCTCCATACAAAAACTTGGCGCGCTGCAATCGCAGCGCGCCGCTTCTCTTTCCTGCAGAATAGGGGCTTCACTCCCCCAGGATCGCCTCCAGGACAACGGGCAGCACCCGGTCCAGCGCATATTGCTCCGCTTCTTCCTTTCCCCGCTCCCCCAGCTCCTGCCGAAGGTCGGAAGAATCCATCAGTCTGCCCATGGCGGCGGCGCAGGCCGCCGCATCCCCATAGGGGTACAGGAGCCCGGTCTCCCCATTCCGGATCAGGTCGTTATTCCCCTTCACGTTGCTGGCAGCCACCGGCAGACCCATGTGCATAGCCTCCATCACGTTGAAGGGCAGGCCTTCGCTGCGGCTGGAGGTGACGGCGGCGTCCGCCATGCGGTACCACCGGGGCATATCCTCCACCCGGCCGGGGAAACGCACCCGGTCACCCAGTCCGAGCCGCCGGGCCAGGTCCTTCAGCCGTTCCAGCTCCGTCCCATCCCCGCAGAGCACAAGGATCGCCTGCTCCGGCAGGCTCTGCATGGCCCGGATCAGGAGCTCCTGACTCTTCCGGAGAGAAAACTCCGCGGGATACAGGAGGACAAACGCTTCCGCAGGGATACCCAGCTCCCTCCGCAGCTCCGCTCCCTCCTCCGCCGCAGCTTCATCCAGTCGGGCAAAATCCACCCCCATGCCGGGGATACGCGCCGTCCTTTTTCCCAGACGGAAGCGCCTGGCCAGATCCTCATCCCATGCGTTCATGGTGAGGACCAGGTCCGTCACCGGAGCGGCAATGCGCTCCGCCCCCAGCAGGAGCTGCCGTTTCAGCCAGGGGGTATCTTCATCGAAGAGATAGCCGTGGACCACGTTCACCACCCGGGGACGGCGACGCATGCCCAGCACCGCAAGGCGGGCGAAAAAGGCCGCCAGGGAGGTATGGGTGACGATCAGCGAATACCGCTCCCGGCGGATATCCTTCCGCAGGAGCCGGGAGGCCCGGAAGTTGGCCGGAGCTCCCATCCGCTTCTCCAGAGGCAGCTCCAGACCGCCGTCTATGTACTCCGGCGCCTCCGGAAGGCCCCGGCAGGCCGCGTGCACCGCCCATCCCCGGGCTTTCATCTCCCGCAGGTAGGGCAGGTGGAAGCTGCGGAGATGTCCCCAGGTGGAGGCGACCACCAGGAGCTTGGCCTCGTCCTCCTCGCTTCCCGCCTGCTCATCGTTCACAAATTTCCCCCGGAACACGGTGGCCAGAAGGATGCGCAGGTCGAACAGCGGGCTCCAGTTCTCAATATAAAAGATATCGTGCTCAATACGCGCCTTGATGGGGGTATCTCCCCGGAGGCCGTTGATCTGGGCCCAGCCGGTCATGCCGGGACGGACCTGATGCCGCACCATATACAGGGGGATGGAATCCTTGAACTGGTCCACAAAATGGGGGATCTCCGGCCGGGGGCCCACCAGGCTCATGGTTCCCAGAAAAACGCATACCAGCTGGGGCAATTCATCCAGGGAATACTTCCGCAGGAAGGAGCCGAAGCGGGTGCGGCGGTCGTCCTTCCTTTTGCTCCAGGCAAGATCCTGTTCATCGTTCACCCGCATGGAGCGGAATTTGTACATGGTAAAGGGCTTCTTATGCTTTCCCACCCGCTCCTGCCTGAAAATCACCGGGCCGGGCGAGGAGAGCTTCACCCCCAATGTGCAGAGCAAAAGCAGGGGGGAAAGGGCGATCAGCGCCAGCCCCGAGATGAGGATATCCCCGGTGCGCTTGAGGAAGGCGTTGGCAAAATTATCCAGCGGGATGCGCCGGATATTCAGCAGCGGGATGCCGTTGAGGTCGTCGAACTGAGGCCGGGCGGGCATATACTCCGCATAGACCGGGATGATGGACAGCTTGACCCCCGCCTGCTCGCAGGCATCGATGATCCCCGGGGTTTCCCAATACTCCTCCGGCGTGATGGCGGAGACGACCTCATCCGGCTGCAGTGTTTCCAGGATCTCCTTCAGCCGGTCCAGCCCGCCCAGGTAGGGCGTACCGCTCATTTCACCGCTCTCCCGCACCGCCGTGTAGCCCAGGGTCTCATATCCCAGCTCGGCGTCGTTTTTCAATTCGTTCATATACCGCACGGCGGAATCCCCGCTGCCCACGATGACCACGGTCTTCAGGTTCTTCCCCCGTTTCCGGATGGCCCGGAGGGTTTTCCGCACCACCACCCGCTTTACCGCAAGGATGAACACGCTCATGGAGAAAAACAGGGCCAGCGTCCAGCGGGAGTAATTATCCTCCCCGCCCACGAAGAGGTAGCTCAGGAGCATCAGGGCATCCAGAAGGCTGGCCTCCAGCAGGCGGATCAGCTCATCCCTGATCCGGGTCTTCCGGTTGGACTGATACAGCCGGAAGGCGGCGTAGGTAAACAGCTGCACCAGGGTGAACACCACCCCGAGGCGCAGAAATCCGCTCAACGGCACACTGATGATCCCGTCGGGCATCACATAGAAACGTATCCAGTACGCGGCGGGCAGCATGAGGTAGATCAAAATGCCGTCGCTCAGCACATTCAGCCGGTTGAACAGCTGTTGGTTTTCTCGGATCATACGACCACCGATCTATATCTGTATCTCATGGGGTAACTCCGCAGACTACGCAATATATATACCACAGAGTCCGGATAAAGGCAAGCGGCGGCCCGTGCCAGGCCAGTCAGATCCTGGGAAAAACACAAGGGCAGAGGTCATTCAGACCTCTGCCGCAAAACAGGCCAAGGGACGGAAGCGTTCCCGCCGGATCACGCCCCGTAGGAGAGGATGGGGTCCCCCTCCTTCACCGCCAGGGAAACGGTCACCATGAGCACCAGCCCGTCGAATTCAGCGAAATATTCCTTCAGAAGGTTTCCGAACAGATCCCGGATCTCCCCGATCTTCTGTCCGGCCTTTACCGTATCCTCCCGGGTGACGAGGGGATACCAGCGGCCGGTCGCCTCCGCATCCAGATAGACGCCCCGGGTAATGTTCCGCACCTGCTTCTTCCGCTTCACCGCTTCTCCGGGAAGGACCTTCAGCCAGCGCAGCACATTCCCGATATTCTCCAGATACTGCCGCACCTCCTCCTCGCTCCAGGTCCCCGTCTGCCCCAGCTCCAGCATCAGGGAAGGGATCCCGATGAGGGCGGCATAGTTGTAGGCATGATTGACTGCGGCGCTTTTCACCACGAATTCCGCGTTCAGCACATACTCCGAGGCTTCCTCCGAAATCCGCAGGGCGTCCGCATACTCGCCGACCCCGGGATAATAGGCATAGGAAAACTGGCTCTCGGGGATATCTCCCCCGTGGGTATCCAGGTGAAAATCGCATTTCTTCTGGAATTCCTCCGTGAGCACCCATGCGATCCGGTCTCCCAGGCTGCCCTCCGGGTCGCCGGGAAACAGCCGGTTCAGATTTTTCCCATCCCTGGGCACCAGATAGGGTGTACGGGTGAGGAAGCCCTCCACGTTCACGGGATTCACCACCACGATCTGTCCCCTCACCTGCGCGGGCTCCACCGTTTCCGCAAAGCGGAATACCGCCTCGATGGAGGGATATTCGCAGCCGTGGATCGCGGAGGTGATGAGCACGGTCTTCCCTTCTCCCGCTCCGTTGATCACCGTGACGGGCAAGGCGCAGTCCGTCCCGGGGACGGGACACCAGCCCCGGCTTTTCGTTCCGGGATCCGCGGCAACGCCGCCGAAAACGATCCGTTCCTTCAATCCGATCTCTCCTTTTCCTCGGTCGTCTCTTCCCGGTTACCATATCACAGCCTCCCCGTCTCTGTCCATGTTCCGGCCGTGACACCTTGGGCACGCTTGTTTTTTTGACCCAACAGTGTTATATTTATTTCAGTACTGATTAAAGGAGGGATCAACCGTGAAAAAGTATCTTGCGGAGGCGATCGGCGCCTGTGTTCTTGTCCTGTTGGGCTGCGGCACCGCAATGCTGGTGGGCTGCGACGCGGCCGCAGGCGGCGGCTATATCCTCACCGCCCTGGCTTTCGGCCTTTCCATTGTAGCCATGGCCTACTGCGTGGGCAATATCTCAGGCTGTCACATCAACCCCGCCGTCTCCCTGGGCGTACTGCTCTCCGGGGGGATGAAGGGGAAGGATTTTGTGGGTTACGTCATTGCCCAGATCATCGGCGCTCTGGCCGGGGCGGCGCTCCTGGCCGCCGTTTTCTCCCTGGGCGGCGTGACGGACATGACCGGCGGCTTCGGCTCCAATGGTCTGGCCGGGGTGAACGACAATGCGGGCGCCGGGCTCCTGGTGGAGTTCCTGCTCACCTTCATCTTCGTCCTGTGCATCCTGGGGGTAACCTCAAAAAAGGCGGGCCACGGCTCCTTCGGCGGCTTGGTCATCGGCCTCACCCTCACCGGTGTGCATATCCTGGGCATCGGCCTCACCGGCACCTCCGTGAACCCCGCCCGGAGCATCGGCCCCGCCGTCATCGCGGCTATCGCCGGGAATACCGCGCCCCTGGCCAGCCTTTGGGTCTTTATCGTCGGGCCCATGGCCGGCGCAGCGCTGGCAGCGGTCATCTACAAAGCGCTGGAGAAAGAATAAGCCGGTCCTTTTCGGCGCAGCCTTGCCCGGATCCTGCGGGATCCGGGCATCTATTTGTCTATTGGGCACAGAAATATCTCTCTGCCAAGGCATGATATCTGGTAAACTAACATATTGCCAAATTGAAAAAAAGCGGTATAATGCATATGCCAGCCGTACCAGGGGCGAGTGCTGAGATCGATACCGGGAGAAAGGCAGCCGTGAACATCAGGGAGTTTTCCAGCGATGAACTGCGCGTATTCGACACCCTGCAGAAGAGCCGTCCGGAGACGAAAAAGATGCTGGAGGCAGAGCTGGGATGGACAGCCAGCACCACCAACCGGGCGATCCAATCCCTGCTGCAGAAAGACGCGATCCTGGAGACCGGGCTGGAGGAGTCCTCCGGCGGCAGGCGCCCCTCGATTTACGACATCAACGCCGAGAACGGCTTCCTCCTGGGCATCCATATCTCCTACGGCTATGTGAATATGGTGCTCTGTGACCTGAAGCTGCGGGCGCTGGAGCAGGAGACCCTGCTTCTCCCCCCTGCCCGGGATGAGCCCAGCGCCATCATTCGGGCTATAGGGAAAACCTTCCGCAGCTTTCTGGACCGGCGGGATATTCCGGCGGAAAGGGTGCTGGGCGCGGGCCTGGGCATCTTCGGCCCGGTGAACCGGGCGACCGGGGCAACAGGTCTCCTCATGGACTACGACCAGCCTATCGCGCCCTGGAGCGGCATCCCCATCTCCCCCATGCTGGAGGAGGTCCTCGGTCTCCCGGTATGCGCCGATTCCGCCTGCAACACCGCCGTCCTTGCGGAATACTGTTACGGGGAGGGGCGGGGCAGCCGCAACGTCGCCTTCTTCCTCTGCGACATCGGCTTTTCCGTCGGGCAGATCTCCTCCGGGCGGATCCTGCGTCACTGGGACGGCCGGGACGACGGCTTCGCTCATAACAGCGTCGATCTCAATGGCGAGCTGTGCCGCTGCGGAAAGCGGGGCTGCGTCCACCTGTATGCCTCCGTGCGGGCCATCAACCGGCGGATCCGGCAGCAGGTCGGCGCCGGCGCTTCCACCCTCATCCCCGTTCCCATGGAGCAGATCAACTTCGGTCATATCCTGGAGGCCGCGGCCCGGAACGACCGCACGGTCATCTCCGCCCTGGAGGAGGCGGGAAGCTACTTCAGCTCCGCCCTTTCCGACTATCTCAACCTGCTCAGTCCCGAGCTCGTGGTGATCGGCGGCCCCATGGCCGACCGGAACCCCGTGTTTTATGACAGCGTTCTGAGGGAGCTGGAGCGCGCCCAGGGAACGACCCTCTCCAGCCGGGTCCGCTTCCGGCGAAGCGGCAGCTTCGGAGGCATGACCGCAGCCGTCGGCGCCGCGGCGCTGTATTATGAAAAGCTGATCGGCAATCCGATCCTGGATTGACTCCCGCTCCGGAAAAACGTCTGATCCCCGCAGGATGCGGTTTCCTTATCTCTTGGCGGGCGAAAAGCCCGGAAAAATAGAGGATGCAAGAAAACAATATGGGAAAGGAAGAAAACATGAAAAAGCACATTGCCCTGTTCCTGGCGCTGGTGCTGGTCATCGCTCTCTTCGCCGGCTGCGGCGGAGACAAGGGCGGCGCCAACACCCCCGCAAGCAGCGCGCCCGAGGAGACCGCCAGCCCCTACCACTATGCCAAGGGCAACTTCAAGGCGGACGACCGAGGCATCGCCACCGAGAAGTACGACTACCAGCTTCCCTTCTGCGAAGTGGACGAGACCCTGACCTTCTGGACCGTATGCTGGAACCCGGAGTACATCCCCGAGGATGGCTTTGATTCCATGGAGTTCCCCCAGGAGCTGAAGAAGCAGACCGGCGTGAACATGGAATACACCATCGTCACCATGGACGCCATGCAGTCCAACTTCGCCACCCTGGTCGCCGCCGACGACATGCGGGACCTGATGATGCACGGCGCCACCTACTACTCCGGCACCGTGAAGGAGGCCGTTGAGGACGGCTACTTCATCAACATTTTCGATTACCGGGACTACTGCCCCAACTACATGTACGAGGCCGCCTATCGGGACACGAGCGATAAGGCCACCTACAGCGACGTCTTCTATGAGGACGACTTCGTGTACTCCTTCTGGGATCTGTACGACGGCCCCGTGGTGAACATGGGCCCCGTGATCCGGGCCGACTGGGCGGAGAAGCTGGGCTTCAACAGGGAAACCATCCGCACCTGGGACGAAGTATTCAACATGATGACCGCTATGAAGAGCCAGGGCTACTCCACCGCCCCCTGGCAGATCATGAATACCGTGGAGATCTCCGGCGCCCAGGTGTTCGCCTCCTTCGATACCGTCGGCTATGTGAACACCGCCTCCTTCCAGAGCCCCTTCCAGATCGACAAAAAGGTCCAGCTGGTCCACCTCACCGAGGGTGACCACGAGCTCATGACCTACCTGAACAAATGCTGGAACGCCGGCCTCATCGACCCCGACTGGGCAGGCGCCTCCTCCAACAACGATTACCTGGATAAGGTGGATAACGTGGGCTTCTTCGCCACCACCGCCTCCGGCATCATGACCCTGGAGCAGAACTGCACCGACCCCGACGCGGTGTTCGCCACCATCCACAAGGTGCAGCGCAGCGCCGACCAGACCTTCCATGTGGGCCTGGCCGCCAGCCGCAAGAGCTACGGCGAGACCAGCGTCAGCGCCAAGTGCCACAATATCGAGCTGGCCGTGACCTGGTGCGACTTCCGCTTCTCCAACGGCGGCTACAAGCTGATGAACTACGGCAAGCAGGGCTACACCTGGGATTATGATGAGGCCGGCAATATCCAGCTCACAGACCAGGTGCTGAACAATCCCCAGAACCTGGCCTCCACCTGGTGCCTGCTCCTCTATGCCCTGAACAACCTGGCGGACTGCGGCCTGGAGGATCCCAACCGGAAGCTCTACTACCCCGGCGGGGAGAAGTACATCGAGTACAACGAGATCTGGTATGACTACCAGTACGACGGAGCCTGGGAATGGCCCTTCGGCCTGAACCTCTCCGATGAGGACCAGCAGAAGGTGAACGACTACGCGGGCGATCTGGTGACCTATATCACCGAGAACTTCCTGGCCTTCGTGGACGGCTCCAAGCCCCTGAGCGAGTGGGATTCCTACGTATCCGGCGCCATGGCCAACGGCGGCGACGCCATTGCGGCCATTTATCAGGCGACGCTGGACGCCTACTATGCCTGATTTCTTCAGTTTAATCGAAAACTGCCGTCGGCTTCCGCCGGCGGCAGTTTATTCATGATCTCGTTTCCTCTGCAGGCGGCCCGGATGCGGCCGTCAGTTCACGTATTCCGGCAGGGCGTGAGTGCGGATATACTCCATCACCTTGCCGAAGCTCTCGCCGGTGAGATGCAGACCGTCTCCGTTATGGCTGCTCTCCGGCAGCTTGCCGTCCGCCTCCACCGCCTCATGGGTGTACAGGTAGCGGAGCCCCAGCTCCTTCGCCATATCCTCGATCCATCCGTTGGCGGCGTCGATCTTCTGGTTGTTGATGCTTTTCTGGTACTTATAGCTGTCCGCCACGGGATAGATGGAATTGAGGATGATCTTCGTATCCGGGCTTACCTCCAGGATATTCCTCACCAGAGCGGTGTAGTCCGCCTTGAAGTCCTTCTCCCCCAGAGAGGAGATCCCGTTGACGCCCAGGGTGATGATGAGGATCTCCGGCTGGGCGGTTTTCGCCGCCTCCTTGATGAGCATCTCCTTCCCGGTGGCGGGGTAGACGATCTTGGCTGTATCGTAAGCCCAGAGGCTCATGGTCCCGTTCGCAGGGGTCCAGACCTGGCTGGGCGGGCACAGCTCCGAATATCCATGGCGGTAGTAATAGCCGATACCATAGGTGGTGCTGTCCCCCAGGAAGATGATCTTATCCAGGTATTCCCGCCCCGCATCCGCCGTCTTTTCCAGGCGGGGAGGCACGGGTCCGGGCTCCTTCCCGCTTTCGATGCGGATGGTCCTGGCCTTCTCGTCATAGCTCACGCCGAAGCCCAGGGCGTCACCCAGGTCCGCTAGCTTGAAGTAATTGTTGCCTATGTCTCCGCCGATGAAGTAGGCCTTCAGATCGCTCCGCTTCTGCCCGTTCACCAGAACGGTCTGGGGCGAAGGCCGGGCGGTGGAGGACAGGTCCTCCCCCTTTTCCAGTTCTCCCCCCACGGCGGCATAGGCCTCCCCGGCAACGATCTTCACCGCCCGGGCCGTCTCATCATAATCCACGGAGAATTGACTGGTTGTCCCGTTCAGCATAAAGGCGATATCCCGCAGCTTAAAATAATTGTACCCGTCGATATTGTAGTATTCGCAGGTCACGCTGCGGCCGTCCACCGTGAGGGCCTGACTGCTGAGGCGGACGTCTTCCCCATGAGCGACGGAGGCAAAGCCCGTCAGCAGGAGCAGGACAAGGAGCAGGGACAGGGACCTTTTCATGACTCTTTCCTTCTTTCTGTGATCTTCCCCCAGCATAGCACAGGTCCGGCGGCGGAGCAAGGCGGCCTTTTCCCCCGGCAGGCCTGTCCGCGTCACAGGGCGAAAAACTGCAGCACGGCTTTGGTCGCCAGGCTCATATGGAGGGGATTCTGAAACCGATGATCCGCCCCTTCCACGGGGATGAACTCGATCAGATTATCCTCTGCGAAAACCTTCCCGTCGGCAAAGGGCACTACCTCGTCGGCTGTGCCATGGAGGATCAGCAGGTCTTCCGCCCAGTCCAGAAAATCCCGGCGGCGGATATCGTTTTCCTTCAGGGCGTCCAGAAAGGCCCTGGTGATGGTGACCTTCCGGTCGAAGCCCGCCTGTACGTCCTTTCCCTTCATGATCCGCTCGTACTCGTCATTTCTCATGATATCCCGGGTCATCACGCCGTACATATCCACCGCCGGGCAGCGGAGGGCGATCTTTTCAAAGGGGCTGCCCTGTTCGGAGATGTACTTCAGCACCAGATATCCGCCAAAGCTGGCGGCATAGGCATAGAGCTGCTGCGCGCCGAAGCGCGTCTTCGTCTCCCGGATCACCAGATCCAGGTAGACGCCGCAATCCTCCAGGGTCAGTTTTTTCTTCACGTCGTCCCCGTGCGCCGGCCAGTTGAATACGACCAGGATCACGTCTTTGTGCTTGGAAAGGAGCTTATCGGCAAAGGTCTCCGCCGCCCGGTTGTCCTTATGCCCGGCGAAGCCCGTGCAGAAGATCACGGCCCGCTTCGCCGTACCGGGCCCTTGATGATACAGCTTGCAGCGGATATTGTGCCCCTGGGCGTTGATCTCGAAATACTTGTGCATGGCCGTTCCCTTCCTTCTGCGGTCTGGCCGCATCATAGCACAGATCCCGGAGCCGGACAAGCCGATCCGGGCAAAAAGGACGCACCGCATTTCTGCGGCGCGTCCCGTCCGGTTTTATGCGGGTCGTGCCCGGTGCTCAGCCGATAAAGGCCTCCTCAGGCAGGCTGTCGGCCCGGAAGAGCAGGGTGCGGGCATACCACTGATCCTTGTTCTTGCTGTAGGCCGCGCAGACGATGCCCTTATCCAGGGCTTCCACGGGCACCGTGAAGGTGAAAGCGCCGTCCCCATCCACACCGTTGGGGATGAAGTCGCTGTCCGCCGCAGCGGCAATCTTGTCCGTGGCGTCCATGAACATCCAGGTGTAGCTCTTTCCGCCCATGGTCAGAACAGCGGTCATCTCGCCGTCCTTCACGGTAAGCTGGGCCTCGGCGATCCGGAACATGGAGGAGCTGGATTTCACCTTCACCTCATAAGTCCCGTCCTTCAGCATAGCGCCGGTAACCGGGGTCATGCCCTCTTCCTCCACCTCGCTGACCGTGGTCATCTCGGTGGCGTCGGCAATATCGCGGGTCGGGAGATCAAGCTGCTCGGTGCCCTCGATAGCGGCCTTCATGTGATCCACCAGCAGCTGCTGGATGGGCTCCATGGAGCCCAGACCGCGCAGAATGGGCTCGGCCTCGATGCCGGCGGCGGCGAACAGGCTGACCCAGCTCTCCTCGTCCTCCGGATCGGTCATGTCATTGTTGGCATGGTCGCCGGCCACGATCATCAGGGGCTCCAGGTAGACCTTGGTGGAACCGGCTTCCTTGACCGCATCCACCACGTCCTGCAGCGTGGGTTCCGCCTCAACGGTGCCGATGTAGTAGTTGGCGTATCCCGCCTCGGTGAGGAGGGTCTGCAGCTTGGCGTATACGGCGTTGGACTTATGCTCGGTGCCGTGACCCATGAAGCAAATGGCGGTACCCTCTTCCTTGGCCTGCTCTGCCGTGGCCTCAGTGATGGCCTGGATGACGGCCTGGAAGTCCGCTTCGCTGGTGAGAATGGGCTGGCCGATGACGATCTTCTCGAACCGGTCCTTGTAGGCCATCACGGCTTCCACCACATCGTCATACTCATAGCCGGCCATCAGATGGGTAGGCTGGACATACAGCTCCTTGACGCCATTCTCCACGGCACGGTCAAGGGCACGGGCGATATTGTCGATGACCTCGCCGTCCCGGCGGGCGACATGGTTGATCACGATGTCGGCGGTGAAGCCGCGGCGCACGCTGTACTCGGGGAAAGCCTTTTCCATGGCGGCCTCAATGGCGCCGATGGTCTCCACCCGGCTCGTGTTGAAGCTGGTGCCGAAGGAAACCACCAGGAGCTCCTTCTCCCCGATGCCGTCCTGGTTGCGGGGATTATCCAGGCTGGCATCGCCGGTGTCATAGTCCTCGTCCAGAGCCTCTGCGGCTTTGGCCTTCAAATGGTCCACCAGCAGCTGCTGGATGGGCTCGAACGCGCCCAGGCCCCGCAGGACGGGAACCGCCTCGATGCCGGCGGCGGCAAACAGGCTGAGCCAGCTCTCCTCGTCCTCCGGATCGGCCATATCATTGTGGGCATGGTCGCCGGCTACGATCATCAGGGGCTGCAAAATGGCGCGGGTATAACCGGCTTCCTTGACCGCGTCCACCACATCCTGCAGAGTGGGCTCCGCCTCGACGGTTCCGATGAAGTAATCCTTGTAGCCCGCCTCGGTCAGCTTCGCCTGAATATCGGCGTAAACATGGTTGGACTTGGCTTCGGTGCCGTGGCCCATGAAGCAGACGGCGGTATTGCCGTCCAGATACTCCGCAGTGGCCTCGGTGATGGTCTTGATGACCACCTCATAGTCCTCGTCGCTCGTGAGGATGGGATCGCCCAGAACAATGTTCTCGAATTTGCCCTCGTAAGCCTTCAGCTCTTCCTTCAGGTCGTTGTACTCGAAACCGTCCATCAGGTGGGTGGGCTGGACCAGCAGGTAGGAGACGCCGTTTTCCACAGCCCGATCCAGAGCCTGCTTTACGTTGTCGATCTTCACATCGTCCCGCTTGTACACATGGTTGATGATGATGTCGGCGGTAAAGCCCCGACGGACATCATAGCCCGGGAAGGCCTTCTCCATGGCGGCCTCGATGGCGCCGATGGTCTCCCGGCGGCTGTCATTGAAGCTGGTGCCGAAGGAAACCACCAACACTTCCGTGGCGCCCATGCCATCCTGGTTGCGGGGGTTATCCAGGCTGGCGTCGCCGGTTTCCCAGTCCTCGTCCTCGTCCTGCTCATCCACCAGCATGGTCCTGGTGGCTTCGTCATAGTGGACATAGAAATGCAGGACCTTGCCCAGCTCCCGGAGCTGGAAATAGTTGCTGCCTCCGATATTGTAGGCAGTCAGAGCGGAGCACTCCTCCCCGTCGATGAGCAGGGTCTGGGGGGAGATCCGGGCCTTGGCGCTCATGTCCTCCCCGGTTTTCAGCTCCGTGCCGTCCTTGGTGGTGTAAGCTTGACCCGTGGTGATGACCATGGCATTGGCTGCCTTGTCATAGTCCACGTTGAACTGGCTCGTTGTCCCGTCCAGGAGCTCAGCCAGATCGCGCAGCTTAAAGTAGTTGTAGCCGTCGATGTTGTACTTCTGGCAGTCCACAGGCTGACCGTTGACTGTCAGGTTCTGCTTGCTGAGTACGGTTTTTGCCGCCAACGCAGGCGCGCCCAGCGCCAGCGTAAGCACGACGACCAGCAGCAGCGCCAGAAGGTTTTTTGCGGTGGATCGTTTCATTGGCTTCATTTCCTTTCGTTATTTCATGCAAAAAAGCTGCGGGTGCATAATACACCCACAGCCGTTTTACTGTGTGTTCATACGCCGGTCCCATAGTCCGTAGGCCGGCTTTTCTCAGCTTGAGCAGGTCTTCTGACTTGCGCCTGATGGTCGAACCTGCATCCCCTTCCCGGTTTACCAGTGGTCAGCTTGCGCTGGATGATGCAGGCTCTCGGCGCTTACAGCGGCGGTCCCGTCCGGGATTCTCACCCGGTTCCCATATTCTCCGCTCCGCCGGACAGGTCCGGCGGACGGCACTCAAAGCCCAGATGAAATTTTCAAAAGAAGAGTAGCATTTCCGGCGGTGTTTGTCAACCGATGGACACCCGGAGATGCCCTCCTGAATCGTGACAACTCGGGGACGCGGCTTGATACTATACCCGGCCGGAGGGCTTCTCCGTAGGGGGTTCACCTGGCTCCTGAGGCCCGGGAAGCTTGCAAACACATGGATTCTCTGGTATCATGATTCTGCGGGATGGCGGTCATGGTCCCAGCAGGGATCTTTCCGCACTCCCGCTTCTGAAGCCTGCAATCAACCCGCCGATGCGCATTTCGACCGACTGACATGAGAGGAGGAAGCAAAGATGGACCTTGAAATCATCTCCACAGTTCTTGCCGTTGCACGCACAAAGAGCTTCAGCGCAGCGGCATACGTCATCCCCTGCGCGCAGTCATCCGTCTCCCGAAGGGTGAGCGCCGCGGAATCCGAGTTGGGGATCCAGCTTTTTGAGCGGCCGATGGATTCGACCGACAATCTGCTTCACCTCACTCCCGCCGGGGAACGGGCAATCCCCATCATGGAAAAAATCATGGATGATTACCGGGAACTGTTCTCCGTAGCCTCCGATAAAAACGCATCCCAACGGACCATCCATATAGGATTCTGCAGCAGGCTCATGCTGCCGCCCATGGCGTACAGCATGATGAAAACGGACTTATTCGAATACCATCCGAATCTTGTCTTGGATATGATCATCGACACCACAGAGAATCTTCTCGTGCATTTGAAAAGCAAACGTCTGGACGCGGTGATTTTTGCCTGTTTGTCCATCAATCCCGATGCAATCCCCCTGTCCGACCAGTTCGATTTTTCCCTGCTGGGAGAAGGGCAGCAATATGTTGTCGTTTCGGAGCAGCATCCCCTGGCGGGAAAGGGAGCGGTCCGGCTGGAGTCCCTGAAGGATGAAACCTTCTACATCTGCAGTGACCCGCCGGAAAACACCAGCGGCATTGATTTCGTCGACGACGACCGGTTCATGAAGCTGGCAAAGGAGGTATTTGGCATATCCCTCACCCGGCAGGCTCTGTCCACAAAAATGCTGGATGTGCGCTATAATCTCGCCCGGTGCAGCAAGGGCGTGTTCCTCTCCTTCACGCCCCCCGTTTGGCGCAGAAATCCGGGTATCGCTTATCTGGAAATTGAGGAGCTGAAGGACTGGCCCCTGAAGTTCTATATGATTTCCCCCAAGGCAAAAAAGAATGCCGAGCTGGACGTCTTCTCCCGTTTCATGACCAATTCCCTCCAGAACAAGTCCACCATATCCACGCCGATATCCTGAACAGACGCCCATAAAAGATGCGCTGCAGAATGCAATATCCGTCCCGTCTTTCCGCGCCGGCACATACCGGCGCGGAAAGCCTTCCTCCCTGCGGGGAAAGGCTTGCGCGGCCCCGTTAGGCCTCGCAAGGACGGGTCCGGTGCATGCTGCAGCGCGTCCCCTTTTGGTCGATCTTCTCCGGCACCGCCCATCAGAGCGGCTCCGGCTCTATTTTCCTGCGGGTACGTCCCAGGTGATTCCGTAGTTATCCAGGCCCCACATCTCGAAAAGCGCATTGTAGAAGGGGGGATGGGGGAAATCCAGGTTGAACTCGAACAGACGATCATTGAAGCCCATAAAGCGGTTCTGCCCCCGGAATGCATCCATGAATTCCTTCATCCGGGGACCGGGCACCGTCAGAATCACCTCGTCATCCCGTGCCCTGGCCCGCTCCCGATCTCCGGGGTCGGGGAAGGTAATGCGGTATTCGTTGTTCAGGAAGGAAGGCACTGTGCAGTAGATGCAGGAATCGATGCCGTCAAAGCTGCTGGTAAAGGTGCCGCCGATGGCTGACTTGATGCTCCGGCACATATGGTTGATCTTCGCCGCCTCGGCATAGATCAGTACCACATCCGGTACAAAGGTGCAGCTCTTCAGGGGACCAACGATCACATAAGGGTACTTTCCCAGGGGCAGCCGGGGGAAGCCGGCGAAGAACTCCGATGCCTTGGCTTTGTCCGGGATACCGATAAACTTCACCACCTCCTCAAAAGCGGGCTGACCGGGCCGGCAATCCACGTTCCCATAGCCGATGAGGGGGTTCCAGCACCAATGGTCTCCGGTTCCCATGGCGATGGTCTCGCCCTTCATGCGGGCATAGGAGAAGGCCTGGCACAGAGCCATATGCTTCCCGTATTTTTCCATAGGAAAGACGGCGGTTTCCGGTACGTCCTCCTTCTTCTCACAGAATTTCAAGGCAATGGGCATACTGCGGAGCTTCATGCCTTCCTCCAGTTCGACGCCCAGGGCGTTGAACTCCTTGATCTCCATCCAAATCATCCTTTCTGTCGTCAGACATGCGCCAACCCGCTGAACGGGCGGACCTCAGACCGCGCTCAGGCGCGGAAGAAAAACCGCGCCTTTGGATCGTATCCCGTCTGTCATCCGGAGGCGCTGTTCATCATGCTGTATTCCCTTCTACGGGGAGCCGCAGGCTTCAGGCAGCCATGAAGCTATCGTAGGCATTCTGATAGATTTCCGTCATCCGGTCAAGGCCGAAGGTCTTCATATCCTGGAGGTAGCTGTCCCACTCGCCGAGCGGCTTTTCGCCGTTCAGGAAGCAGACATAGGTTTCCGTGAAGAAGGTCTCCAGGTCTCCTTTGATGGTGTTGACCTCATCGGACTCCTCGGCGGAGAGGACAATGCCGCTGGGCCAGTCGTAGTGTCCGCCGTAATCCGGGATCGTCCACACATCGTAAAACTGCAGGGATCGCTCGCCGCCGGGGTAGTAGTAGCTGCGGCGGATATCGTGCAGGCAGAACATAACAAGATTGTCGTTGCAGTAGATCTGCATGATGGACATGGCGCTGGCCTCGTGGTTCAGAACCCAGTCCTCCAGTTCTCTGCTGCCATCCTCCTTGAAGTGCCAGCACAGGCCCTCGGGCCCCCAGGAGGTGAAATCCCCGCCGAAGTCGCTCATCCACCAATCGCACCAAGCGACCGCCAGATCCAGCTTGTCGCACTTGGCGTTGAGGGTGCAGGAGCCGTAGTGGGTCTCGGTGCGCTTGTTGCCGTATTCAAGTATCTGCCCATCATAGAGTCTGGTGCGGGGCGCAGGGGCATAGTGGGTATCCGGGTCTGCACTGCTTCCCTCGATGAAGGTCACGGAGGCGGGGGCGACAGGCGTACAGCCGACCTTATCGGAGCTGTAACCCGCGTCAAAGCTTCCGCCGATGGTATAGGACTGAAAGTTGGGGGAGATGAGTCCTTCGTTGTACCACTGGTTCAGCATGGTCATGAGAGCCAGATCGTCGTCGGTGGTGCCGCATACCTGGACCTCGCTGTTCTCCACACGCAGATAGCTCAGGCGGGTCATGTACAGGACTGTGTTGAAGCCGCAGAAGTTATAGCCGGGAGTAGCTTCGCCGTTGGCCCAGATGAAGTAGGGGTAGATCTCGCTCTGGTTATACTGGTTGTTGCTGAAATTCACCTTCATGGCCACCAGGACCTCATGAAGCTTGTCAAAGGTGGTCACATCCGCTGCGGAGCCCATGCCCAGCTTATCCAGCCAATCCTGTCGGAGAGCGGCGCCCATGCTGGGGACCGGGTCAATGACCAGACCGTAGAGGGCAATCAGATGGGTTTTTTTATAAAAGAGACTATTCAGGCAATCCGGGTTCCGGATGGAGCGGTTGTGGATCTCCCACATATAGTTGGGCATCAGGTCTCGCTTGTCATACAAATCGGCGAAGAAGCCGTCCTCCACCGCATCATCCAGGGTACCGGGGTAGAAGGAGGCGCCTCCATCCAGGATGTCGTCCAGGTCATCGGAAGCCAGGAGCACGGAAAAGTTCTGCTGCCGGTTGGCGCTGTCCACCACGTTGTACTCAATGTGAACGCCGGTGAATTCCTCCACCATCTGCCAGGTCTGGATGGCATTGAATCCTCCCTCGGGCAGGTACTGGGGATTATAGCAGGTTGTCCACTTGGTCAGAACATCGTCCGTATCGCACAGAGGCTGCTCATAGACGTACTTCTCCAGAGGCCAGCCATCCGCATCGGTGGCGTAGCCCTTGGCGAAATGATAGGGTCCTTCATCCACAGGCTCTGCTGTGGCCTGCGGAGCCTCAGTTTCTGCGGGCGCCTCGGTGGCTGACGGCACCTGAGTAGAGGGAGCCTGGGTCGACTGAGCGGCGGTGGGCGTGGGCGTGATCGTTTCTCCGGGGCCGTTACAGCCGGCAAAAAGGGCTGCGGCTATCAACAGCGCCAGTACCGCTGCCGTCATTCGTTTTGCTTTCATGTTTTCCTCCTTGATCGGGATTTGCGATGCAGGAACTACCTCAATCAATGCTCTTCAGCTATCCGCAGCCTCCGCATCGCCGGGAAACCGCGGTCTTGCCCGAAAAAGCAGACGGAGGCCGATCCTCCTTGACCGGCCTCCGCTCGGAAAAGGTTACCGACTGGCGATATACTCGTCGTAAGCTGCCTGATATATGGCGTTGAGCCGATCCAGGCCAAAGGTCTTCATGTCGTTCAGGTAGTTGTCCCACTCGCTGAGGGGCTTTACCCCGTTGATGAAGGAGACATAGTTCTCGGAGAAATACGTATTCAGGTCAGCCAGGATCGTTGTGGCCTCTTCCGTATCCTCATCAGAGAGGATTATGGCGCTGGGCCAGTCATAGTGTCCGCCGTAATCCGGGATGACCCAGGTATCATACATGGCCAGGGGGCGCTTCCCTTCGGGGTAGGCGTAGCTCCTGCGGATATCATGCAGGCAGAACTCTACCAGGTTGTTGTTGGAATAGATATTCATGATGTTCAGCATCGTCGCCTCATGATTGATGACCCAATCCTGAAGCTCCTTTTCGCCGTTCTCGTTGTAATCCCACATCCAGCCTTCGGGGCCCCAGGAGGTGTAATCGCCGCCGAAATCGCTCATCCACCAATCCAGATAAGCCGCAGCCAGTTCAAGATTGTGGCACTTGGCGTTGATGTTGGTAAACCCGTTATGCGTCTCCGCCAGACGGTTTCCGAACTCCAGGATCTGTCCGTCATACAGCTTGGTGCGGGGGATGGGCTCCCAATGGGTATTCGGGTCCGCCCCGTTTGCCTCCAGCATATTGATGGAGCCGGGCATCTGAGGCATGCAGCCCACCATGTCCTTCATAAAGCCTGCATCGAAGGTACCGCCCACGATGTAAGATTGGAAGTTGGGGCTGATTAAGCCCTCGGCGTACCACTGGGCCAGCATGGTCATCAGCGCCCGGTCGTCCTCTGTGGTGCCGCAATGCTGCACCTCCCCGTCCACCACGCGGCGGTTCGACAGGCGGGACATGAACAGCGCTGTATTGTAGCCCGGGAAGATCCAGCCTGGGGTGATCTCACCACAGCTCCACAGATAGAAGGGAAAGATTTCTTCCTGGTTGTACTCGTTATTGGAAAAATTCACCTTCATGGCGTACAGCGCGTCATGCAGCTTGTCGAAGGTGGTGATCTCCTGGGCAGACCCCATATCCATCCGGTCCAGCCAATCCTGCCGGATCGTTGAACCCATGCTGGGCACCGGGCCGATCACCAGACCATACAGGGTACAGAGGTGCGTCTTTTTGTAGAACAGCTTATCCATGCAGTCTGGGTTTTTCTCGGAACGGACTTTGATCTCCCGCATGTAGTTGGGCATCAGGTGACGGTAATCATACATATCCGCGAAGTAGCCCTCGTCCATGGCCTCGTCAATGCTGCCGGGGTAGAATGACGAACCCTGGTCCAGGATCTCATCCAGGTCGTCGGAAGCCAGAAGTACAGAGAAGTTCTGCTGGCGGTTGGCAGAGTCGACGATGTTGTACTCGATGTGTACGCCTGTATATTTGGCCACGCCCTGCCATGTTTCAATGTCGTTGAAGCCGCCCTCCGGCAGGTACTGGGGATAATAACAGGTCGTCCAGCGGGTAAAGACCTCGTCCGTGTCACAAATGGGCTGCTCGTACACGTACTTTTCAAGAGGCCAGCCCTCACTGTCCGTTGCGTAATTTTTCGCAAAGTGATAGGGGCCTTCATCCTCCGGCTCTGCTGTGGCCTGCGGGGCCTCGGTCACGGCGGGTGCTTTTGTGACTGCCGGGGCCTGGGTTGAGGGCGCCTCGGTAGCCGGGGCGGCGCTCTCTGTTCCGACGGGGGTTTCCTGCTCTCTGCCGCTGCAGCCGTTCAAGAGGGCAAGCAGCATCAGCAATGCAAGGACCATCGCTGAGATTTTTCGGGCTTTCATGCTTTTCCTCCCTTATTGCATTTGTCCTGTGGCGTTTCGTCATAGCTGCGGGTCTTCTAATCAATCCGTTTCAGCCGTTATTGGTTTATACTGCCGCTGCGAGAAAAATGGAGGCCAGTCCGCGGGGACCGGCCTCCGAACGCGGTGCGGCTTACTTCATGCCGATGCTCTTGACCTGGATATCGAACTTCTTCTTCAGCCGCTCAATGTTCTCCTCGTTGTACCGGTCGGGGTTGTTGACCCGGAGGGATTCGACGCTCTGGAGGAACAGGGACCAGTAGCTCTGTCCGCCCATGTCGTAGATCTCGGAATGCTCCAGAACTTCGAGCTTGTGGGGAGCGAAACGGGGAATGTTCACCACGCACTCATCGTCCGCAATGAACTCCTGACCCAGGACCGTAAACTTCACCTTGCCCTTGCGGACATAGAGCAGCTCGCGCAGCGGAGGATACTTCACCCATTCCGCGGTGAAGCCGGGCTCGCAGACGGCGCAGACCATTTCCTTGGTTCCGCCGTTCTCCCAGCGCTCCACGATGACCCGCATGCTCAGGCCGGGGAAAGCGTATGCCGCGTGAGGACGGTCCACATGCTTGACTGCCAGGCACTGCTCAACGGGCACCTCTTTATAGACGAAGGATTCTCCCATGACGGAGTCCATCTCTCCCCTGGGGGCCAGCTTCGCCAGCTCGGGGTCATCCTTCAGTTCAGGCATATACCGCTTGACCCTCGCCACATCGCCTGCCTCGGGATAGGTGAAGAAGTCATGGTAGGTGCCGCGCCACTTGGTCTCCTCCAGGAAACACATGCCATGGAGCTGGCCCGCCTGCAGATGCACAATATCGCCCGGGGTGCAGAGTACCCGCTGTTTGTTGATAAACAGATAGAGTTTGCCGCTGTCCACGAAGAAGGTCTCATAGCCACGAACGTGGTAGTGGGGCATCTGCCAGGTGGCCCGCATCTCCTCGGGCACCGCATGCATGATCGTGTCCAGGCACCAATACAGGCCGTGGGGGCCTTCCATCCGGGTGATCAGGCCGGCTTCTGAGGAAACCTTGCCGTTTGGCCAGAAGTGCTTGCCGCTGCCGTTCCAGGTGGTTTCCGGAGTCTTGAGATCAAACAGGAATTCGTTTTTTGCCATGTTTCTTTCATCCTTTCTTTAATATGCATATATATGGATTTCTTGCTTATGCTGCTGATTCAGCCGACCCTCCGCCGGACGAGCCGCCGGAACGGCATATGGGGCTGCTTATTTCATACCGATGCTCTTGATCTGGATATCGAACTTCTTCTTCAGCCGCTCGATGTTCTCCTCGTTGTATCGGTCGGGGTTGTTGACCCGGAGGGATTCGACGCTCTGGAGGAACAGGGACCAGTAGCTCTGTCCGCCCATGTCGTAGATCTCGGAATGCTCCAGGACTTCGAGCTTGTGGGGAGCGAAACGGGGAATGTTCACCACGCACTCGTCGTCCGCAATGAATCCCTGACCCAGGACCGTGAACTTCACCTTGCCCTTGCGGACATAGAGCAGCTCGCGAAGCGGAGGATACTTTACCCATTCCGCAGTGAAGCCGGGCTCACAGACGGCGCAGACCAACTCCTTGACGCCGCCGTTCTCCCAGCGCTCCACGATGACCCGCATGCTCAGGCCCGGAAAGGCGTATGCCGCGTGAGGACGATCCACATGCTTGACGCCCAGGCACTGCTCCACAGGAGCATCCTGATACACAAAGGACTCCCGCATTACGGTGTCCATCTCCCCCTTGGGGGCAAGCGCCCTGAGCTCCGGATCATCCTTCAGCTCCGGCATATACTGACGCACTCTGGCCACATCCTGCGCCTCCGGGAACATTTCCAGGTCATGGTAGGTGCCGCGCCACTTGGTATCCTCCAGGAAGGTCATCCCATGAGCCTGCCCGGCCTGAAGATGCACAATATCGCCCGGGGTGCAGAGCACCCGCTGTCCGTTGATGTACAGATAGAGCTTTCCGCTGTCCACAAAAAAGGTCTCATAGCCGTGGACATGATAATGGGGCATCTGCCAAGTGTCCTTCAGGGAATCCGGCACCTTATGCATCACACTGTCGAGGCACCAATATACCCCATGGGGTCCATCCGGCGGGGTGATGCGCCCAACATCCGAGGATACGTCCCCATTGGGGAAAAAGTGCTGTACACTGCTGTTCCATGCCGTTTCCGGGGCCTTCAGATCGAAGAGGAATTCATTCTTCGCCATGCTCATCCTTCCTTTCCCGTCAGCATTGCCGACTTATGATGATTACGTCGATTTCTGCGTACCTGCGCCGGATCTGCGCCGAAGGGATAACCGAGCTGCAGCGTCTTCCTCCGGTCATCCGTCTGCCCTTCGTATTGCGTAAGAATAAGGTGCAAAACCTTATGCTGCAGCTGGGAAACGACAGTCGTTTCTCCGGCTTTGCACAATTCCCACAATTATTTCCGATCGGTACACGCGCTTATATGTTAAATATAAATAAACAGGCTTTCTTTCGCAATGCAACTTTCCTTGTTCCATATTCATCCTTGCGGATGTAATGATCCAATATCGCGGATGGGTATATCTGTTTTTCCGATCTCCTTGGATGCAATTGTCCGCTTCCCTTCCTTTAAAGGGCGAATCGTGACAACTCGGGGACGCGGCTTGACACTATACCCGGCCGGGAGTAAGATTCTTAAGAATATTGTATCGTATTGCGCTCCGGTGCCCGCGGAGAGTACTCCGGGGGTCAAAAGGGAAACAGGTGAAAGTCCTGTGCGATCCCGTCACTGTAAGAGGGGAGCAAGGCGCAGATCATGCCACTGACCGTCCGGTCGGGAAGGCCGCGTCCTGCGATGAGCCTCGAGCCAGGAAACCTGCCGGTACGCAAGCGCCGGGATCCTCAGATCCCTGACCACGGGGAATTGGTCATGCCGCAGCTTGCCGCCGAATCGCTTTTTCGCCCTTTTCCCTGGGAAAAGGGCGTTTTTCTTTGCAGACCCACCCGGATCTGACGATGCTTTTCAACGGAGGATGATCATGAAAAAACGGATCGCTGTGCTGCTGATACTGGCTTTGATCCTGAGTCTGTTTGCCGCCTGCGGGAAGGCTGAACCGCCAGTCCCCACTCAGGGGCCAACTCAGACTCCGGCGGAAACAAAGACGCCCGAGCCTACGCCCGAACCAACATTGGAGCCTACGCCCGAACCTACGTCCGAACCCACGCCGGAGCCTACACCGGAACCCACGCCTGAGCCTACGCCGGAGCCTACACCGGAGCCTACGCCTGAGCCTACACCGGAACCCACGCCTGAGCCTACGCCGGAGCCTACACCGAAGCCTACGCCTGAGCCTACGCCGGAGCCTACGCCTGAGCCTACACCGGAGCCTACACCGGAGCCTACGCCGGAGCCTACACCGGAGCCTACGCCTGAGCCTACGCCGGAGCAGAACGACGGCTTGGCAGACGGCACCTATTCGATCGAATTGACCTTCGAAGGCGGCACCGGCAAGGCCAGAATCGAATCCCCTGCCCGACTCGTCGTTTCCGGCGGGACCATGACGGCCGTGCTCCGCTGGAGCAGCAAGAATTACGACTACATGCGCATTGGAGAAACAAAGTATTACCCGGTCAATGCGGCGGGGGAAAACTCCGTTTTTGAAGTTCCGATAACCGTTTTTGACCAGGCCATCACCGTGTACGGAGACACCGTGGCCATGAGCGAGCCCCATGAAATCGAGTACACCCTGACCTTTGATTCCTCTACCTTACAGGCGGTGAACTGATGAAAAAGATCCTTTTGCTCCTCCTTGCGGCCGTGCTGCTGTTCAGCGGCTGCGCCGCCCCTGTGGTTCAGCCTACCCGGGACCCGGCGGGAACGGCAGCTCCCACCGCCGCGCCGCAGACAGCGTCCCCCGCTCCCGAGATCACGCCGCAACCTGGGACAGAGCCGGAAGGAGTACACAAGACCGGGAGCATGGAGCTGGAATACGCGACCCAGTTTTCCGTGGACTACTATTCCGATGGCTCCGCCCTGCTCGCCATCGGGGAGGATCGCTTTCTGATCCTGCCGGAGGACGTGGAGGAACCGGGCTTTGAGACAGACGCAGTCATCATCCGCCGGCCACTGCAGCATATCTATATGGCGGCCTCTTCCGCCATGGACCTGGTCATCTGTCTGGACGCCATGGATAAGATCCGCTTTACCAGCACCACCCGCGCCAACTGGGCGCTGGAACCGGTGGTGCAGGCACTGGACGGGGGATCCCTCCTTTATGCCGGAAAATACAGCGCTCCGGATTTTGGAATGCTGCTGGAGGAAAAGTGCGACCTGGCGGTGGAGAGCACCATGATTTATCATTCCCCTGCCATCAAGGAACAGATCGAAACCCTGGAGATCCCGGTCATCGTGGAAAAATCCAGCTATGAGGCCCATCCCCTGGGGCGGGTGGAATGGATCAAGGTTTACGGCCTGCTCCTGGGGCTGGAGGAAGCGGCGGACGCCTTCTTTGATGCCCAGACCGCCCAGCTGGAAGGATTGCAGACCCTGGCCGGAGAGACCCGTACCGTAGCCTTCTTCCATATCAACACCGTTGGCGCCGCCGTGGTGCGCAAGCCGGGCGACTATGTGAGCAAGATGATCCAGATGGCCGGAGGCACTTATGTCCCCGCGGAGCTGGCGGAGGAGGAGGAAAACGCCCTGAGCACCATGAACCTCCAGATGGAAGCCTTCTATTACGGGGCAAAGGATGCGGATATCCTCATCTATAACAGCACCATCGACGGGCAGCTGGATACCATCGACCAGCTCCTGGGCAAGAGCAGTCTGCTGGCGGACTTCAAGGCGGTGCAGAACGGGAACGTGTGGTGCACGGAACAGAGCATGTTCCAGCAGTCCTCCGCCTCCGCGGGGATGATCCGGGATCTGAACGCCATCATCACCGGCACAGCGGAATCGGATACCCTCAATTTCCTGCATAAGCTGAAATAGGAGGGGCTATGGAAGAAAGACGCAGATTTCGTTATACGCTATGCTTCGTCTCCCTGCTGATCGGGATGTTCATCCTCCTGGTGGCCAATGTGATGGTGGGCTCCGCCCGCCTGAGCATTCCTCAGGTGCTGAGCATCCTCTTCACCAAAACCGGGGAGAACGCAGCCATCATCTGGAAGGTGCGCATGCCCCGGCTCCTGGCGGCAGCCATCCTGGGCGGAGCGCTCTCCGTCTCCGGCTTCCTTCTCCAGACCTTTTTTGCCAACCCCATCGCGGGCCCCTTCGTCCTGGGCATCTCCTCCAGCGCGAAGCTGGTCGTGGCCCTCACCATGATCTGGACGCTCTCCCGCGGGGTGGCGGTCGGTTCGGTGGTGCTTATCGCGGCGGCTTTCATCGGGGCCATGCTCTCCATGGGGGCGGTGCTGCTGGTGTCCAACCGGCTGCACAGCATGGCTCTGCTCATCGTCTGCGGCGTTATGATCGGCTATATCTGCTCCGCGGTGACGGACATTGTCGTCACCTTTGCCAGCGACAGCAATATCGTCAATCTGCATAACTGGTCCCTGGGCAGCTTTTCCGGCAAAGACTGGGGCGATGTGACCGTTCTATCCGTCGTGGTCCTCCTGGCTCTGGCGGGGGCCTTCCTCCTGAGCAAGCCCATGGGCGCTTATCAGCTGGGGGAAAGCTATGCCCGAAGCATGGGGGTCAATGTAAAGCGTTTCCGGGTGGAGCTGATCCTCCTTACCGGGGTTCTCTCCGCCTGCGTTACGGCCTTTGCCGGGCCTATCTCCTTCGTGGGCATCGCTGTACCTCACCTGAGCAGGCGTCTTTTCAGCACCTCCCGCCCCATCGTCATGATCCCTGCCTGTTTCCTGGGCGGGGCGGTGTTCTGCCTGCTCTGCGATCTCATCGCCCGCACCCTCTTTGCCCCCACGGAGCTGAGCATCAGCTCTGTCACGGCGGTGTTCGGCGTGCCTGTGGTGATCTGGATGCTGCTGCACCGGCAAGGCCGGTCGGATCGGGGGTGAGGAGATGAAAGGTCCGATCCTGTTTGCCGAACATCTGAATGTCGGCTATAAAGGAGATATCGTCATCGGGGACATCCGCCTGGAGGCGGTTCCGGGTCAGATCCTGACCCTCATCGGCCCCAACGGGGCGGGAAAATCCACCATCCTCAAGACCATCACCCGGCAGCTGGAACCCATCGGAGGCGTCATCACTCTGGATGGGAAGAACCTGAAGACCTTGAAGGAGCGGGAGATCGCCAAAAGCGTTGCCGCCGTCCTGACCGGGCGGCCGACGCCGGAGCTCATGACCTGCTGGGATGTGGTTTCCTCCGGCCGCTATCCCTATACGGGGCGGCTGGGCATCCTCTCCCAGCACGACCGGGAGAAGACGGAAGAGGCCATGGCCCTGGTCCGGGTGGAGTCCCTGCGGGAGCGGGATTTCAACCAGATCAGCGACGGTCAGCGTCAGCGGGTCCTGTTGGCCCGGGCCATCTGTCAGGAGCCCCGGGTGCTCATCATGGATGAGCCCACCAGCTTCCTGGATATCAAGCATAAGCTGGATTTTCTCACCCTGCTGCGGGAGCTGGTGCTCTCCAAGGGCCTGGCTGTGATCCTTTCTCTCCATGAGCTGGATCTGGCTCAGCGGTATTCTGACCGCATCCTCTGCGTCCGGGACGGACGGGTCGATCGGATCGGGACTCCGGAGGAGGTCTTCTCCGAGGGGTATATCGAAGCGCTGTACGGGGTGGAGCGGGGCAGCTTCGACGCCCTTTTCGGGAATGTGGAAAGCGAAGCTGTAACAGGGGATCCTCTTGTTTTCGTCATCGGCGGCGGCGGCAGCGGCATCCCCGTCTACCGCCGGCTGCAGCGGCAGCGCATCCCCTTCGCGGCTGGGGTCATCCATGAAGGGGATCTGGATTATCCCGTGGCAAAAGCCCTCTGCGCCCGGCTCATTACCCAGGAGCCCTTTGGCCCTATCGGTTTTGCGGCGCTTCGTGAAGCGGAAGAGGTCGTCCTCCGCTGCCGGGCCGTTCTCTGCCCGCTGACGCGCTTCGGTGCCATGAACGAGGGAAACCTTCGACTGCGGGAGCTGGCGGCGGAGCGGGGACTTCTGACAGAGCCGGAACGGCTGGAGGATATCCTGAAAACGTGATAAAAAAGGGCCCCTGCTTTCTTCAAAAGCAGGGGCCTATGACTTGCTGCTGCCGCGCCAGGTCGTCTCCGGGGTATTCAGATCGAACAGGAATTCGTTCTTCGCCATTCTTGCGTGCCATCCTTTCTTCGTTTTCCTGTTAAGCTAATATATTTCTATTTAATCTGTTTTATATATCTAATTATACATTATATGAGAATTTCAGTTTCGTCGAGCCCCATTCCCGGAAACCTGTCAGATTTCCCTTTTCTTTTCCCGTGCAAAATGGTATACTGTGTTTGCAGACTGTACTCAGGATAAGGAGGAGAAATCCATGGAACTGAAGGGCAGCAAAACCGAAAAGAACCTGCAGGAAGCTTTTGCCGGCGAAAGCCAGGCGCGGAATAAGTATACCTATTTTGCCTCGAAAGCAAAAAAGGACGGGTATGAGGCTATCGCGGCGATATTTGAAGAGACTGCGGCCAACGAAAAGGAACACGCCAAAATCTGGTTCAAGTACCTGAATGGCGGCGCGGTGCCCGGGACTGCGGACAATCTGGCCGCCGCAGCGGACGGAGAGAACTTTGAGTGGACCGATATGTATGCCCGCATGGCCCGGGAAGCCCGGGAAGAGGGATTCGAGGAGATCGCAGCGAAATTCGAAATGGTCGGCGCCATAGAAAAGGCCCATGAGGAGCGGTATCGCGCTCTGCTGGCCAAGGTGCAGGGCGGTCTGGTCTTCTCCCGGGATGGGGATACGATCTGGGAATGCGGCAATTGCGGGCATATTGTCATCGGGAAAACCGCTCCCGCCGTGTGCCCGGTGTGCGATCATCCCCAGAGCTATTTCAAAGTGCGCAACACCAACTATTGATGCGGCATTGACCGGGGCGCGGCAAGATATCTTGCCGCGCCCTCTTACATTCAGGCGATTCGGGAAAGGAGAGACAGATGCCAAAATCGAAGGCCGAGCTTATCGCCTACATCCTGCTCCGGGGAGTCGTATTGATCATCCTGGTGGCAGAGCTGCTGACCGGGCAGTGGTTCAACGTATTTCTCTGCTTCCTGACTCTGCTCCTCTTCATGGTGCCGACTATCGTGGAGCGGCATCTGCAGCTGGAGCTGCCCGGTCCGCTGGAGATCGTGATCCTCTGCTTCATCTTCAGCAGCGCCGTGCTGGGAGAGATTGCGGAGTTCTATGTAAAGGTCCCCGGCTGGGATACGATGCTGCATACCTTGAACGGCTTTCTGATGGCGGCCATCGGCTTCTCCCTGATCGATCTGCTGAACCGCAGCCCCCGCTTCCATATCAGCCTCTCCCCTTTCTTTGTGGCGTTTGTGGCCTTCTGCTTCTCCATGACCACCGGAGTGGTCTGGGAGTTTGTCGAATTCACCATCGATCGGGTCCTGCATATGGATATGCAGAAGGATTTTGTGGTCACCGCCATTTCCTCCGTTTCGCTGAATCCGGATGCCGTCAATTCGGCAGTTCTGGTCCAGAACATCCGTTCCACCACGATCCTGTGGCAGGAGGGAGAGGTTCTTCGGGAAACCGTGATCAACGGCGGATATCTGGATATTGGCCTTGTGGATACCATGAAGGACCTGATCGTCAATTGCATCGGCGCCATCGTGTTTTCCCTCATCGGCGCAGTTTATCTGCACCGCAGAGGAAAAGGCGCTTTCGTCCGCGGGCTTATCCCCCGCCTGATGACCCGTGAGGAAATGGATCAACGGCAGGCGGAAGCCAGGAGGATTGCGGAATCCCAGCGCCAGAGACGGAGAGAACGGCGGAAGAATAGAGGAAAATGATATAGCCGACAGCAGCTGCATTTCGTCGTCGCAAATCTCGCGGGCTGCGCTTTTGCGGTTTGCGTAAGCGCCGCGAAAGCTGGCGTACGCTTGATTACTCCTCCTTCCCATCGAAGCGCCGCTTCGATGGGAGCCCTTCTTTATGGATTTGGCTGGCTCCGGCAAAAAACAGCAGCCGCATTTAGGGCACCCTCCGTGAAGAAGGTGCCCCGGTAGTTTTGTTTGAGCCGGTATTTGGCTAATTTTCTGTCTCAAAATGTAGACAAGGAAGCTCTTGTGCAACTCTGAAGTCAGAAGTCAGATACATCCCTATAAATCAGAATCTGCCTTTCTTTATCCATTAACAGATAATTCTTTCTTTGCTTCCTCAGCTGCATCGGCATCAGAACTGCGCATAGCCTTTGCAAGCCATAGCTCCGCCTGCCCGCGATTTTGCGCTACATAAATTCCGCGGTTATAAAAACGACCCACAAGCTCCATGCCTTTTCCATAACCGGCGTTGGCAGATTCAAAATATAGTTCAAACGCTTTTGCCAAATCGATGCTTGTGCCAAAGCCGTAGTGATAACAAATGCCCAAATTATATGTTGCTTCAATATGACCCGTATCATGAGCTTGGGTCAGCAGCCTCACAGCCAGAGCATTGTCCTCTGGTACTCCATCCCCATATATGTGTTTCATGGCAAGTTGATACAGTTCCTGCCCATCCATGTTTTTTCTCCTCAAACGCCGATTTGCTGGGATGATTATACCATCCCTATTCGACATGGTCAATTGTGTGCTTTTCGAAAGCTGAAAGGAGGCGCTTCCTTACGAAGTGTCTCCTTTCTGCAGCTGCTGTCTTCGTGTCAGCGCCGTGCTGGCGTCGGAATAGACCTCACGGGCTGCGTTACCGCGATTTGCGTAAGCGCCGCGATAACGCGCAGACGTTCGGTCATTCCTCCTTTTCAAATCGAATCATTGATTCGATTTGAGTACGGGGGGTGAATATCCATTAAACCAAAGAAATACAGTGACGGAAGCACTTTTCGGACTTGGCTGGCTCCGGCTGAAAAAAACAGCAACCGCATTTCTGCAGCTGCTGTCTTCGTGTCAGCGCCGTGCTATCTTCCCGGGCCGTCGCCAGCCAAGTATTGTCGCCACTGATGAGCTTAACTTCCGTGTTCGGAATGGGAACGGGTGGACCCTCATCGTTATTGGTACTGACTATGGTGACCCGTGCGGGAATCGAACCCACGTTTGGGGCATGAGAGGCCCCCGTCTTAACCTCTTGACCAACGGGCCGTCGTCGGCACGGGCCTCACAGGCTTCGTTTTTCCGGTTGCTGTAAGAGCCGGAAAAACTCACATGTGCTCGGCCCTGCCTCCTCTTCAAATCGAATCTCCGATTCGATTTGAGCGATGCGAGGGGAATAAGGAAAATTGGTACACCATCAGGGACTCGAACCCTGGACACCCTGATTAAGAGTCAGGTGCTCTACCAGCTGAGCTAATGGTGCATATCTCCAAGTTTGCGAGAACTTCAGGGATTGAAGCGCAGCCGGTGCGCCTGACTCGCGCATCAATTGCGGCTGCCGCGAAACGGCGAGCAATTGGCGCATCCCCATGCGGCGCCATCCGGCGCCTGCAGGTGCTCTACCAGCTGAGCTAATGGTGCATATCGGATCGCTGCAAAGCAGCCTCTTTGTTCTCCCGTTCCCCGTATCTCCAAACAAAGCGTACGCTTTGTTTGGAAAAGGAGGAGCGATTGAATACGCGGAGGGTCTGCGGCACTTTCGGCAACCGCAGACACGGAGCGAATGAAATCTGCTCCGACGTCCTGCGCACTGAAAACTGAACAGAGGGGGGACAAGGAAGGACTTGAGCCTGCTGTTCTTGCGAACTTGTAGGTTAAGCCCTCGGGCGATTAGTACCGGTCAGCTGAACACATTGCTGTGCTTACACCTCCGGCCTATCTACCAGATCGTCTCTCTGGGCCCTTACTCTCTCGAAGAGATGGGAGATCTTATCTTAGGGGGAGTTTCACGCTTAGATGCTTTCAGCGTTTATCTCGTCCGTACTTAGCTACCCAGCTGTGCCGTTGGCACGACAACTGGTGCACCAGTGGTACGTCCATCCTGGTCATCTCGTAC